>CAZLDQ010000050.1:0-26110 GCA_964558295.1 uncultured Planctomycetaceae bacterium
CCGTCCCCGGACATCGTGAGCGATTTCGCACGAAACCTCCCCGTCGGGAAAATTGCCAATGGCGAGACGTCCAAGCGACAGGCCGAGGTATTCACACATCCGCACTGCGAGCTCCGGATTCGCCCGGCCGCTGAAGACCTTCATATCATTCATGGCTCCAGATTCATTCCTGCATTGGAGTGGTATACTTGGCGGTGAGGCCAGTGGGCGGACTCTCGCTTTGCAGCGTCGGCTTGCCTAACGGTCGCCGGCCCAGGATACGGTGCGCCCGTCCCAACATCTTGCCATGAAAACCGCGTCCTCACCAGGGGGTGGCAGTTCAGTTTGTTGCCAAAACGTGAAAAAAGGGCAGGTGCGTTCGGCTCCGCAAGCGACTCTTAACTCCAGTGAGGGTAGAATGATCCGATTCGCAGTATTCGGTGTGGTTCTCGTCGCCGTGGGCGTTTCCGGTGGGGATGTCTACGCGGAGGTCTCGACGGCTACTCCCCGCCAATACGAGCTACTCCTGAATGGCGAGAGCTTTTTGGTCGAGGCAGATCGCCAAGTGCGATTGGAAAGCAAGGTGACGCCAGGGGTGGTGTATGATGTTGCGCTGCGAGTTGCCGTTCAGCAGCCGTTACAACTCAACACCCTCCGGATAGACTATGACTGGCCCGCTCAGGTTGAAGATGATGGGGGGGCCGTTCAACGGACGGTCAAGATTCATCACAGGCTCGGGTATACGGTTCTTCTGACTGATTTGGGGCAGGTCCTGACGCCTCCGGCTCAAGCGGAAGCTTTGGAAGGCCTCATGCAGTCGGTCGTCAAGGGGCTCATGGAGTCGGGAATGAAGGAGATTAAGCCCTCCAAACCGTATCCGACTGAGTTTGTTGGTGGTAAGGCACGTGGGGTTACGATTCATTATCAGGACAAGGAAGGTTTTCACCAGACGTGCCTAGCCTACCTGCTGGCGGGTGAAAAATTCTCCGGGGCGTGTGTTGTCCAGTATTTTGACAACGATCGGGAGACGGTTCTGCCGCGGATCAAGGTTATGCTCGACTCGGTTCGCCCCGTGCGCTAGGGACCCCGTCCGCTAGGGGTGGATGAAAAAACGCGGCCCCTCCCGCTTTTACGTTGACAGCCGGTGTTGGGGGGGTAGAATATGGGGTTTCCTAGCCCCAGAAGCCTTTGTCTGGGGCGTTCTTTTTGCGAATTGTTCTGCGCTGTTGCGAGCCCCAAGGAGCAAGCCGTTGAAAGATGCCATTGCCAAAGCGGATGTGTTGATCGAAGCCCTCCAATGGATTCGCCAGTTCCGCGGCAAGATCACCGTGATCAAGCTGGGCGGAAGCGTGATGGAAGACCCTCGAGCGATCACGCATTTGTTGTTGGATGTCGTCTTCATGGAGTCGGTCGACATGCGGCCGGTGATCGTCCACGGCGGCGGGGCAGCGATCAGTCGGGGGATGGCGGCCGCCGGACTAGAGCCTCGTTTCGTCCAGGGACGCCGCTACACCGATGAGGGTACGCTAAAGATCGTCGAAGAAGTGCTTGCTTACCAAACGTGCGAAAGCATTGCCTCGCAGATCCAGGCTCTCGGTGGACAAGCCCAGGCCTTGAACTTCCGTTCAACGAACGTGTTGTTCGGTCAGCAGCTCCAACTGAATAATGGCGATGGCGAACCGATCGATTTGGGCTATGTCGGCACGGTTACTCGTGTGGATCGCGACACGATCCTCAAGCTCTGCAGCCAAGGAGTAGTTCCGGTGATTCCCTCCATGTGCATGACCGAGGGAGGGCAGAAGCTCAACGTCAACGCCGACACGGCGGCCACCGCAGTGGCGCAGGCACTCGATGCCGAGAAGCTTGTCTATCTCAGTGACGTCAACGGCGTACGCCGCGATAAAAACGATCCTGAATCGCTGATTCACTCCTTGACGTCGGACGAAGCCCGGGAACTGATCCGGAATGGAGCGATCGACTCCGGCATGATTCCCAAAGTGGAAGCTTGCCTGGAGACGCTTGAAAAAGGCGTTCGCAAGATCCATATCATTGACGGCCGGGTTCGCCATTCGTTGCTCTTGGAAGTGTATACGAGCAAAGGGGTGGGAACGGAGATTGTCAAGGAACGGAAGGCAGTAGGCAGTAGACCGTAGGCAATACGCGGAGTCGAGGTGGTTTGGCTCTCTCAGCATCCTGGACCGGTTTACAAGGGCGGTCCTCGATCCCAACGGTAAGTTCCTGAAGGAGATCGATTCGTGGCTACCAGTCGCCCTCTGAGTTCGGCGGAAACCATTCAGTTGTTCGACAGGTACGTGATTCCGAACTACGCCCGCTTTCCCGTATCGCTGGTGCGCGGTGAAGGATCGTACGTTTGGGACGCCGAAGGGAACCGCTATCTCGATTTCTTTCCTGGTTGGGGCTGCAATCTGCTGGGGCACTGCCCGAGACCGGTGGTGGAAGCGGTCCAGGAGCAGGTGGCCAAGTTGATCCATGTGCCCAATAGCTGGTATACCGAGGTGCAAGGGCAGTGGGCCAAGGTCATCTGCGAACGGTGCTTCGACAGCCAAGCGTTCTTCTGTAACTCGGGAACCGAGGCCAACGAAGCGGCCATCAAGCTGGTGCGGTTGCACAGTACGCCCAAGCGGCGCTACAAGATCATCACTTTTGAAGGGAGTTTCCATGGTCGGACGCTTGGCTCGACCACGGCCACGGCTCAGCCGAAGTACCATGAAGGGCTCGGGCCGCTCGTGGCCGGATTTGTCTACGCCCCATTTGGCGACCTGGAGGCCGTGGCCAAGCTGATCGACGACGAAACGGCGGCGATCATGATCGAGCCGGTTCAGGGCGAGGGGGGCGTGCGGATTCCACCGGAGGGTTTCTTGGCTGGGCTCCGCAAGTTGGCCGATGAGAACGACTTGCTCTTGGTCTTCGACGAAGTGCAGACCGGCTGCGGACGCACGGGCCATTGGTTTGCCTACCAGCATTTCGGCGTGACGCCGGATATCATGACCTTGGCGAAGTGTATTTGCGGCGGGGTAGCCGGTGCGGCGATGATCGCCAAGCGGGAACTGGCGCCCAGTCTGCGCCCCGGCATGCATGCGGCGACCTATGGCGGCAACCCGATCGCCGCGCGGGCAGGAATCGCCACGTTCGAGATGATTGAGAAGGAGAACCTGTTGGAAAAGGCCCAGCGGCTTGGCGAGATTTTCCGCCAGCGGCTCGAAGAACTCCAACGGGAGTGTGAGATCATCCGCGAGGTCCGTGTCCTTGGGTTGATGATCGGTGTGGAATTGACGACCGAAGGGGCGCCGGTGGTCAAGGGCTGCTTGGAACGCAAGCTGCTTATCAACTGCACGCACGGCACCGTGATCCGTCTGTTGCCCGCAATGATCCTTAGCGAACAAGAAGTCCACCAGGGCTGCGATATCCTGGCTGAGGTGCTCAAGAAGCAGACCGGTTAAGACCGGGGCTCAGCCAACAACCCCCAGAGGGCTGTCACCATGCGACATCTACTGACCTTGGGCGATCTGACGCCCGCGGAAATCGAGCGCATCTTCTCCATCGCTGAAGACCTGAAGTCAAAGTACCGCAAGGGGTTGCGGGAACCGCTCTTGCCCGGTCGGGTCATGGCCATGTTGTTTGAAAAGCCGTCGTTGCGCACCCGCGTAAGCTTTGAAGCGGCGATGGTGCACCTCGGCGGCAACGCCTTGTTCTTGGGGGAAGAGGCCGGTTTCGGACATCGCGAGAGCGTGCCCGATTTTGCCCGCGTGTTAAGCCAATACGTCGACGTGATCGTTGTGCGGGCGAAACGTCACGACATGGTCATTCAGATGGCCGAATACAGCTCGTGCGCTGTGATCAACGGCCTGACCGATTGTGCTCACCCCTGTCAGGCCCTGGCGGATTTATTCACGTTGCGAGAACTGTTGGGCAAGCTTAAGGGACGCACCCTGGCATGGGTCGGTGATGGAAACAACGTTGCGCGAAGCCTGGCCATGGGATGTGGCAAGGTCGGTATGCGCTTCGTCATGGCGACCCCCGAAGGCTATGAGTTTGACGACGAGTATATGGCCCTCTTGAAGCAGGAAACGCCCAATCTGGATCTGGTGGTCACGCGGGATCCCGTTGAGGCGGTGCGCGATGCGGCGGCCGTTTATACCGATGTTTGGGCGAGCATGGGCCAGGAGAGCGAAGCCGAACACCGTCGTCAGGTGTTCCGCAACTATCAGGTCAACAGCGCATTGATGTCGCATACGCAGAAAGGGGCCGTGTTCATGCACTGCCTGCCTGCCCGGCGCGGCGAGGAAGTGACCGACGAGGTGATCGACGGTCCGCAAAGCGTGGTCGTTGCCCAGGCCGCCAATCGGATGCATGCCCAAAAGGGCATCCTCGCTTGGATGCTCGGCGCCAAGTCCTGAAGCCCCATTCGATGACCACGTATTCCTGTTTCGCCTTGGCACTTGTGTCGGGGCCGGGCCGCTTTTTCGAGGACTCCTATGCGTCCGGACCAACGCCAGCCTGACCAGCTTCGCTCGATCCAAATCACCCGTGGTTTTACCCAGGCCCCGGCAGGCAGCGTGCTGATTCAGGCCGGTCGAACCCTGGTCCTCTGCACGGCCTGCGTCGAATCGCAGGTTCCGGCCTGGATGGAAGGCCGAGGCACCGGATGGGTCACGGCCGAGTACAGCATGCTCCCGGCTAGCACCATGCCGCGCAAACGCCGCGAGCGCGAAGGGAAGATCGACGGCCGCTCCAGCGAGATTCAACGTCTCGTCGGCCGCAGCCTTCGGGCCGTGACTGATCTGGCGGCCTTGGGCGAACGCACGATTGCGATCGACTGCGATGTGCTCCAGGCCGACGGCGGCACACGAACCCTCAGCATTACCGGGGCCTTCGTGGCTCTGGTCGACGCCGTTGCCACGATCCGCGACGAATTGCCGAGCTATCCGCTGCGCGACAGCGTGGCCGCGACCAGCACCGGAGTCTTGAACGGCCAACTCTTGCTTGATCTCTGTCAACAGGAAGACTCGGCGGCAGCGGTCGATATGAACGTCGTCATGACTGGCCGGGGCCAGTTGGTCGAGGTTCAGGGGACAGGCGAAGAGGCCACGTTCAGCGAGGAGGAGTTGAGCCAAATGCTCGCCCTGGCCCGTCGAGGGATCCAACAGCTTACCGAGCTTCAACGCCAGGCTCTCGGTAACCTCTGGCCGTTTGCGTAGGCTTCTCTGGCTCGCAATTCTCCCTCCAGTTCTCTTCGGGGGCACTCGCTGCACACCCCCTGACAGAAATTCAGGCTAGAAATTGGGCCAGCCCATCGGTTAAGCTCATCCGTGGCGAAGTGCTCCTTCGCGGAATGTGTTGTTTGGCAATTTAATCGATGGCTAGAAGGAAGAGGATCAAGCGTCAGACAGGGGCCATGTTTGGGCACGTCACACGTCCCCCTGCAGGAACCTTTCCGCGACAGAAAAACGCTATCTGTTGACGAAAACGAGCGTCTGTGAGCAGCATGCCTCTGGGCTCCAGAAGGCCCCCAATGATCACTGGTCTTGTCTGCGAAAACCTATTACGAAGCAGGCCCCGTCGGTGACGCTTGCCTCGTGCCAGAGCTTCGCCCCCATGTCGAGGGCGAGCCGCTTGCTTAGCGTCAGGCCCAGGCCAATGCCGGGGGCCGAATTGGCTGCTTCATGGGCTGATTTAGAGAACGGGCGAAACAGGCGTCGCGTGGGGCCGCGAGCCAACCCCGGCCCATGGTCCCGAACACGCACCCGAACCGTGGCTCCCGCCAGTTCTACGATGATGTGGATCCGCTTATCGGATGCTGTCGAGGCGTATTTGCAGGCGTTGTCGACGAGGTTGAACAGGATCTGGTCCAGCATTCCCGGATTGACGCGAACGGGCGTGTTCATCGCGGCCTCGTCGCCTTCGATGATCAACTCCATGCCCGCCTGACTGACCCGCTCCGTCAAGCGAGGCTGGATCGATCGAAGCAAGTCGGCCAGTGGGAGTTGTTCCTCCGGGCCGTTCGTGCGGCCTCGTTCCAACCGGGCATAGGCCAGGACGTTTTCAACCAGATGGCTCAAACGCGATGCTTCCGCTCGGAGTGTACGGAAGTATTCTTGCTGCGTCGGCGGGTCGGCAACCATTCCCTCGGCCAGCATCTCCGTGTACATGTGAAACGTGGTCAAGGGTGTGCGAAGCTCGTGCGTCACCGCCGAAACAAAGGCGGCCCGACGTTGGCTGAGGCGGAGAACGCCCCACAATAGCCCAGCCACAGCAGCTGCCGCCACGACGCCCCCAACCCAGGCGAGCCAGAGCGTCAAGCGAACCGGTGAGGCTATTCCCGTTGCATCGAATACAATCTTGCCGGGCACAAGCCGGACGGGGATTGCGGCCAGATGCCGTGACTCTTCTCCTGTCGTTGCTTCGCTGGGGACAAGGGTTGCCTCGGGGAGGAGATCCGCAACGCTCTCCAGCAGCCCACGCTGGAGCGCCGGCCAGTCAAGCAGGCAACCTTGGATACAAGGGCGGCCATTGACCGAGACGCGTCGGGCGAGCACCAATTCGTCGTCGAGCCAGAGAGGCGTCATCGGTGCGCTGCTGATCTCCGTGGCGTTCAGCGTCGGTCCGGGGGGGAATGCGTTCATCACCTGCGATTGGACCATGCCGCTGATGTTTTGCAGGAGGGCCCGATTACGCTGATCGAATTCGGCATCTCCCCGGCCCCGATGCGGAAGGTCGCTCTGGCGTTGCTCAGCAAGTCGATCCTCGGTGGATGCTGGCGGTGCAAAGACGACTTCCATCGGAATTGGAGCATGCTCCGGAAGAAGCGAGGCCAGACGCTGGCGGTTTTTGAGCGAAGCAATCCGCTCGACTGCCGTTTTCGCTGCATGGACAGCTTCCACGCTCAAGTGCCGTGGAACGGCCAGCTTGTAGTCTGTCTTGCTTGGAATCCGTGGTGAGGTGAATTGGCCGTCCGGCTCAATCTGGAAGTGCAGAAGAATCAACGGCGAGACTTCGCCAAGCAGCGGCGATGGTACGAGCGGAACGCTGGTCGCGTGACGCGGGTCGGTTTGCGGAAAAATGCTGTCCGCCGGTAAGAAAGTCCGGTAGACCAGATGGGGCCTAGCACTCTCCTGGGCCACGAGGGGCGCCAAGGCCGAATCCATGCGCCACAGGGCCAAATGCACATTCTCTTCCAGCAGGGCTCGGTAGCGGGCCTTGGCTTCCGCCTCATCCAGACGCACGACGGTCAGGCTGATCCAACTCATGGCTGCGAAAGCCACGCTCAGACAGCCGGCAAACACCAACCAGATTGCCCAGGAACGTTTCATGCGTCGGTTTTGATCATGTAGCCTTTGCCACGAACCGTCAACAAGATGGCGGCCTCGGCGGGACTGTCACGGAGTTTTTCGCGGAGCCGGGCAATGTGCATGTCGACCGTCCGCGTCGTAAGCCCTTTCGGGTTGATACGCCACACATTGGCCAGAATCTCTTCCCGGGCAATGGCCCGGCCGGGATTGGCGGCCAGGTAACGCAACAGCTCCACTTCGCGTTCAGAAAGCTCTTCCCGATGCCCGTCGTCGAACTGCACCTCGCATCGTGCCAGATCGATCTGTCCGCCGGGGATACCAAAGCGGCAAACGTCGAGCGGACGTTCGGGCGAGCGACGCAAGACGGCTTCGACCCGAGCCAGAAGCTCTCGCACACTGAACGGCTTGACCACGTAGTCGTCGGCCCCATCACGCAACCCCTGCACACGGTCGTTTTCGTCCCCTCGGGCCGTGAGGATGATTACCGGCAGCGTGGGACGCAACCGGCGGACCTCGCGAAGAATGTCCAGACCGTCACCGCCAGGAAGTACAAGGTCCAGTAGCAGCAGGTCGAACTGCCGACTCAAGGCCATTTGGAGTCCCTCGTCGGCGCGGGCTGCTTCCAGCGTCTCGTATCCGGCAAAACGCAAGGCATCGACAATTCCCCGCCGGATAGCCCGATCGTCTTCGATGGTCAGAATCTGCTGTCGCGTCATCCCGTTCTCTTCCGCGTAGCGGAGTTGCTCGCCGTCAACTCCCGTCCTCCGCCAATGCTCCCGGTGTCCCCCCACACCCTATCCTACCGCCAAACCTGCACCTCGGCCAGAAGTCCCTGCAGTCTCTCCTTCTCGCCGTCCACATTGCTGAGGACTTCCCATCGCCGTCCTGGGCCGTTTGGGCAAAAGGGAATTCTTCAAACGAACCGCCGTACCTCAATTCGACGGCACATAGCGTTCGTACCGATAAGTCACCGTCCTTTCCTCCCCAGGCTTCAGCGTCAACCGCCAGTGGATCGACCCTTCCCGTTCGAGGAGGCGGAGCTTGTCCGGATTCACGGCAATCGTGCCGCCCTCGTCGGCCGTGGTCGGCTTGCCAGGAGTATTGGCGGTGATCTGGAGGTCGACCGGCCGGGGTTCGAAGTTGCGGAGTCTGAGTGTTCCTTCCAAGGTGACGAGGTCAAAGAAGACGTCGCGAGACGGAGTGTGGGCTTTGAGCCTGCGGTCGATTTCCCGCTCGGTCTTGTCGTGAGCCACGTTTATAGCGGCCGTCACAGGCAACTCTCCGCGGCCGTTTTTGGGAACGTACTTGAGCAAGTCTTCGCTCAAGGGGCTGTCGCCGCTGAGCACTAGGCATGGGCCAGTGGTCCAGGCTGTCAACGTATCGTTGTGCAGGACGAGCGAATGTTCCATGGCCTTCGGCGGTGACCAGCGATAGATGTGCGAGTACTTGATCCGTGTGGTGAACAACGTAATAATCGCCTTCTCGCCGCGACGCAGTGTCAGGTCCTTCTTCGTATAGACCGTGTAATCGCTGGCCGCCGCATTGTCGAGGCCAGGCAGATCGCCTAAGGCCGCACTCAGACTGTCGCCGGCTTCCACAGGCCGGTTCGCCGGTTCGGGGATTCCACCGAATTGGTTCGGATCCATGGCGTTTGACACGATTGCCGCCCGGTTCATGATCTGAGTCGTAACCTGCTGGGGCACGGCTTGCGCCACGGCTGCACCGATTGTGCGTATTACCTGGCCGACGGCGACCGGAGTCAGGTAATCGGTATGCACGAAATGCGGTACACCCACGACCAGGTGGACATCGGAATGGATCAAGTCTTCTGCCTCGTTGACGAGGGTTCCGCGCAGAGTGAGCGCGGCGGTGTCGTCGTCAAGCACCTTGAGCGTGTAATCAGGAACCCAAGTGATTCCCTTTCGCAGATAGGCCATGCCAAGGGTGCTTGGCCCAATCTGTTCCTTGTTTTCGTCGAGCACGTGAATTCGCAGCGGCAACTCAAGAACCTGCATCTTCGTGATCCCTTCTAGGGGAATCGCGAGGCTGCTGGTCTCGTCCTCAAGCACGACAAACTCGGGGCCCACCGAGACGAGTTTGCCGGCGGCCTTGCGTTTCTCTCCCTTATGTTCGTAGTGGAGATGAACCTTGAGGTTCTTGTTGGCTTCCAGTCGGGCCTGTTTGACCGCTACGTCTTTGGAGGCGTCGCGTCCGTCGAACTCCACAATCTCCCCCGGCCCGGCCCCCACGAGGTCAACGGTCTGCTTGTCTCCCTTGGCAAAGATGGCCAACGTTCCAAACGTTGCCGGCGGAACCTCGCTGGCCACACACCATCCGTCGCGCAAGGTCACCGCCCCTTCCCGCATGAAGAACCCCAGCCCGTTTTTCAAGACGGCGACCGAGCGGGTTTGCGGTTTCCAGACATGCGGATTGGACATTGTCGCCGGCGTCTCGGTCCCGGCGGCAGCCGCAGAGGGGATACTCAAAACACAGCCCAGCATCAGAGACACCGCTACGAATCGGCTTCCGTTTTCTCCCCGTTTTGAAACGCTTCCTGTGTGAATCATGTTCGCTTTCCTCGACTGGACCAGGGTATCCGTAGGTGTTGCGGCGGCGGGCTTTCCGGCGTCGCGTCGGGGATGTCCCGACACGGTTCAGTCTAGCAGGAGAAAGCAGCAGGGCGCGTAACGGGTTTGTAACGCGCAGGATGAAGCCATGCTGGCCGGGCTGCAACGAGGCCGATCAAACGGGAGACGCTCTCCGGTCAGGTAGACTGGACTGCCGTGATCGCCGCCCGCAGGTAACCCAAGGCGTGAGCCATGCCGGCGTGCCAGGGGGCGGCGCAGGTCATCTGGGGGGTGTGGTCGGGGATGACCGCCCCGTCAAACCCGTTAGCGTGCAGAATGCGGAGCACACGGAGCATGTCTACATCGCCTTCGTCGATAAAGACCTCGGCATAGCGGGGGACTTTTCCTCGTACATTGCGGCAATGCACATAAGCGATCGCTCCCTGGCGGCTGTACTGATCGACTGCTTCGTAAAGATCCGTTTCCAGCATTTCCTGGGTCGTGCCGATACAGAACTCCAAGGCGTTGGCCCGACTGGGCACCAAGTCGAGCAATTGCTGGAAGCATTTTGATTGATCGAGAAGCCGCGGCGTCTGTCGGAGATTGGGGACCGGCGGATCGTCAGGATGGGCCGCCAGCCGTACCCCCTCTTCTTCGGCCACCGACACCATCTCCCGTAAGAACCACGCCAACCGCTCCCATAGCTCTTCCCGGGAAACGGCGGGAATCGGTTCGGGCGGAGCGTCGGGATCATAGACGATATTGTTCAACTGTCCCAGCGGAACGGGGGTCATCTCCGGCAGATGTTCCGCGATAAACGCCGGGGCAATGGCCCCGCCTCGGGCAAAGGCCCCGTCGCTGCGTCCCCAGACGCCGGCGAGGCTGAAGTTGTAGCCGAGGATCGGGATGTCCAGTCGCCCCATGCTCCGCAAGAGCCCCTTGAGCCGTTCGACTTGCTCATGTTTACGCGGTCCGTCGAGAAGGATATCGCACCAGAAGGAGGGATCGATATTCTCCAGGGCCTCGATCTCAAGTCCCTCTTCGCGGGCCATACGCTGAATCGCGTGTAGTTCGTCTTCGGTCCAAACCCGCCCTCGGGCCCGAGTCTGGCCAAAGCAAAACGCGTCGGCCTGGGGGAGCGGGGCTCCGCGGAAGCGGTCCACCAGGTGGACGACCAAGTGCGTGCAGCCGGCCTGTCGGGCAAAACGAAAATTGTCACGGGAGATCCGATCGCGATGCAAGCCCAGGGCGAGTTTCATGATGGTTTGGCAGATGATGCTTGTTGCCCGGCTATCGTTGCGTTGCGGGGGAGCTCTTTTGGCTTTCGCTTTGTGAGGGAACCACTGAGTTGCTTTTCAACCTGATGGGCTCGCATCTGTTCGATCAGTTCATGCTTCGAGCGTTCGCAGCTCTCGCTGGCAAGTCGCACGGCTACGTCGGCATCGCGACGTGCGATTGCCTCGAGCTGCCGGCGATGCCCGGCGACGACCGTGGACATATAACCTGGCGAAAACCCGTACTGGCGGCGAAGGGCGTCGATCAGATCCCAATACCGCTCGATGACTTCCGTGGCGTCGGGATTGTCGGCTACTCGATAGATGACGCGGTGGAACTGTTTGTTGTACTCCAGGCTGGCGGCGAACTCTCCGCGACGTTCGGCCTCTTCGTGTGTATCGAGGATGATCTCCAGGGCACGCAAATCGGTGTCCGTGATACGAGCCGTAGCGCGACGGATCAGCATCGTGTCAATCGCGCCGCGCAGGTCGTAGATGTCACGGATGAACTTTTCGTCGATCTTGCGCACGCAGGCCCCACAGTTGGGTTGAATGGTTACCAAGCCCTCCCCCTGAAGCTTCTGAAGTGCTTCGCGGATCGGCATCTGGCTGACGCCGTAGCGCCGGACCAGCTCGAAAATCTTCAGCCGCCCGCCCCAAGGAAACACTCCAGCGAGAATGTCCTGACGCAGTTGCTGGCAAACCCGGGCGTAGGCTGGCCCTTCGGCAGCGTTGGTGGCCGGGAGCGGTGTGTTGGCTGGCCAGGCGGTGGTTGGGGGGGCTGTGGGGCGGTTTGTCACGAGCGGTTTTCTCTGCCTGAGGGAGTGATTGCAGTCTCTCGTCCCCGAAGTCTCCTAAAGTATATACAATCGCTGCAAGCTCCTCAAGTGTGATGATACGCGGAATTGCCGAATGTAGCTGAGTGCTTGACAGCTCATGACCGGGTCATTATTGTATACAATCGAGGGGCGACGAGGGCTCTTACGCTCCCAGGCAGTCAGGAGACGAAACATGGCCGAAAGACTTCCCCCCCCGCCCCGCTGGATTGCTTTTGCGCTCTTGCCTCTCTGGGCATGGCACCATGGGGCATACACAACCGCCTCTGCCGCATCAGAAGCCGGGAGGAACCGGGTGGCTATTCTCCAAGACGAGGCCCTGGGAACCGACCATGTCATGGCCGACGCGACGGCGACTGCGCTGCGTCGCGAAGGATTCGAGGTCGCGTTTCTCTCGGGCGGCGCGGTCTGTGATCCGGCCGTTCTTGCCGCCGGCAACTACTTCCTCTATGTGATCCCCGGCGCCAAAAGTTATCCCAGTATCGGCCGCGATGTTTTGAGCCGTTATCTGGAGAGCAAAGGCAACTTGATGATCCTCGGTGCACCACCGTCTGGAGACTGCGTGTGGAAAGACGGCCAATGGATTGACCGAGCATTTGTCCGCGATGTGATCGCCAAGCAACAGCCCGATTCGGTAGCCTACAGTTTCGAGCAATTGGACAAACCGTGTGGCTGGCGCCATCGCACTCCGGATCAGAAGCCCGGCCGTGTCGAGATCGTGCCGGGCGGTGCGCAAGGTTCGGCCGGATGCCTGCAGATTACCTTCAACTATGGCGGACAAGGCCCGGACGGCTATTTTGCCCCGCTGAAGCGGCCAGCAGGCTCCGCCACCGGTGGCCTGCTATGCTTCTGGGCCAAGGGGGATGGTCACACACCGCAGTTGGCCGTTCGGTTGGTCGAGGGGCGTGGGGCGGATGAACGTGGGATTGCCGTTGTCCGGCTCGAAAAACAGTGGAAGCATTACGTGCTTTGCTCCGAGGACTTCCGTCTTTTGGGCCAAGCAGACCCGTATAAGGCTCTTTCGATCAGTTTCGAATTGTTCAGCCGTCTTACGCCGCAGGTCGCCAGCGGCCCGCGCACGGTGTGGATTGATGAGATTGGCACGGCACCGAACCGGTTCGCCTCCTTGGTGGATACCGACAAGGAGGCACTGCCGCTTATAGAGACAATTTCGCCTGCTTACAAGACCTACCCCCTTTCGGGAATCGCCGCTTTGAAGATAGCTGCGGGACAAGACATCACTATCGCGGGTGATCTGGCCTTGCCGGTCCCTGCCAGTGCCCTTTCTTGCTACGCCCGGCCGGAAGGGAAAGGATTTCAACGGGGCTACCAGTGGCGATGGATCCCGCTGGTCAAGGCTTATGACAAGGACGGCGTCGAGCGGGGCACGCCCATCTGGATGCTTTTGCACGGGGCACCGCTGAACGAGGGGCCGGCGTTCGCCGACGCCGTCATGCGGTTGGCCAACGGTATCGCGCCGAAGCCGCGGCCATCGCGGGAAGGCTCGGTGTGTGTCGCCTGTGCCATTACCGATCCCACGGCCCTGAGGGCATTGGCTCGCACGAACCTCTTGGGTACGCTGGCCAAGCGGATTCGCGAAGGAGTCTTCCTTTCACATGCCGGCGCCGAGCAATTTGCCTATTGGCCGGGGGAGACGATTCGGCTTGGCGCGGTTGCGGTCAATCATGCAGTGCAGCCGGCCGAGGTTGGGGTTCGCGTTCGTGTCTGTCCCCAAGACAGTTCGACGGTCGTCTTCGAGCGGGAGACGACGCTCACGCTGCCTCCTGGCCAGTCCGGAACCACCGCGTTCGATTGGACTCCGCAAGGGTTATCCCACCAGACATACGTCGTAACGACCCAACTGCTGCGCGATCGGAAACCCATCGACACGATCTCGCACGGCGTGGGGATCCTCTCCCAAAAAAAGGCTTCGCCCGAAAGCTTCATCACCGTCCACGACGGCGATTTCTGGCTGGAGGGCAAGAAGTGGTACCCGGTCGGTGTCAACTATTGGCCGCGTTACGCTATTGCCCTGGAATGCGAGGACTACGTGTATCACTGGCTTACGCCCGGCTTCTACAATCCCGAGGAAGTTGAACGCGACCTGGCCCAGTTGGAATCGTTGGGGGCAAACCTGGTGTGCATTCGCGCGCACCACGAGAACGACCGCCGGACGGTCTTGGATTTCCTGCGCCGGTGCCGGAACCATGGGATTCGTGTCTTCCTTTTCCTGCAGTCGCATGTGATCACTGACGAGCCGCATTACTTTCAAGGTCTGATGATGCCGTTCTGCTTCCAGGAAAAGGCGGTGGAGGAGTTTATTCGCCAGACGCGGTTGGCCGAAAACAACGCGCTTCTGGGCTACGACCTGATTTGGGAACCGGCCGGATGGGTGTTTGGAGACTCGGTGCGTATGTTTGGCTGGAAGGAACCCAACTACCGCCAACGTTGGGACGCTGACTGGGAACGTTGGATCATCGAACGTTACGGAAGCCTAGCCAATGCCGAGGCCGATTGGGGGATCGCTGTTCCAAAGAATGGCGATCGGATTACCTCCCCATCGGGCAGACTGTGGTTCGAAGACGGGCCATGGCGCACGATGATGGCCGCTTACCGCCGCTTCATGGACGACCTGATGAGCCGTCACTGGAACGACGCCCGGCGAAAGCTCCGACAGATGGACCCCAATCATCTGATCAGCTTTCGTCAAGGGAATCTGCCGTCGATTGACTTCACACTGACTGCGACTCCAAAGCACGTCGATTTTTTCACGATGGAAGGCTATGACTTCCAGCCAGGGGCCGTGGGGCCCAATGCGGCCGGTTTCATCAACCGGTTCCTTCACTTTGGAACCAGAGGCAAACCGTACTTCTGGGTAGAATTTGGCTCCAACGTATGGGATCTCGCTTCGATGCAGCCCACCAAACAAGCCCTTGCTGCACAGGAGGAATCCCATGAGCTGATCTATCGCGCGGCGTGGGAAATGGGCGCCAAGGGGGCGGCACCTTGGTGGTGGGCGGGCGGTTATCGCGTCAGCGAGAAGAGCGACTTTGGCGTGATCAACCCGGACGGGACACTCCGGCCGAGCGGACTCCTCTTGCAAAAGTATGCCGCACTATTCAAAACGCCGCGAATCTCTCGGCAGCCTGATACTTGGTTCACCATGGATCGCGACGCCCATAGTGGCGGACTTCGTCAAATCGCCTTCCACGACGGCGCCGATGCATTCCAGCAAGCCGTCGCGGAAGGCCGGATGCTAGGGATTTGTACGGCTGGCACCGGGACAACCTCAGCCGACACGCCGCTGGTGGCCGTGGGAAACACGGCCTACAACGGCCGTAACCCGCCCAAGTATCTGAATGCCGAATTCAATTGGTTCAAGCTCAAGATGGGTGACGGTCATTGGATCGAGGTGGCCAACGGCGACCGGATTCGTGTGCCCCGTAACCAGCCGATCACCGCCATGGCATCCGTAGGCAATCTCCAAGAGGCGACCTGGCTGACGCCCGAGCACTGCCAGGGCAAACCGGGAGCGGTCTATCTGGCCGGAACCGGCGATTCGGGGGTGAAACTGAAGATGCCAATTCCCAAGAACACGGCATATTTAGAGGACGCAGATTTCGCCGAGGCGTTCCTCCTGACCGAAGGCCTGTCCGCCGAAACCCGCGTCCAATTGCAGATGACCGCCGATGGGCGCGCCTGGTTCGGCGAGAAGCTGACCTTCACGCTGGAGCCCGTGGAGGTCTCCCCGTGAGTGCATCGCAAAGCTCTCCGTCGCTTCAGTGTCTCCCCAGGTTTGATCTGGCATGTTGCTTCACCGGCGAAGAGTTGTTGCTCTTCCACCGTGCGGTCGCAACGGCCCACCTTCCGAACGTGGGGGGATTCCGCTTCGCATTTCGGGTTCATCAGTGAGCCAATCGACTTCAAAGAGAATGCCGGAATCGCCAAAAACGATACCGTCGTGGACAGCACTTGGATGCGTGTGCTGTCCGGAGAAGACGGCCATCCCGTGGGCGACTTCTGATCCGCGTCGCCCAGCAAGTGATACGTTTCTCCGTCCAACCCCTTGCGGTCAAAACGCATGTGGACTTGGAGCGGTACGAGTTGGTTTGTCTGAACGATGATAACGGTGCCTTGGTGGGCTCCGCCGTCAACGCACCACTCAGCCATTCTCCAAAGGAAACACCCGGCTAGGCCTTAACTGGCCGAGGCCGTGGGGAATCAGAAGGGCCACCAGCCGGCCGGACGAGTCTAGGGCCGCATACTCAGCAGCGTCGCTCACGGCCGGGCTTTGTGGAATCGTCTGTCCGGAACAGATCCGTTTGACCTCGCCAGGGGCCAACTTCACGCGCGGAAGCCGCTCTACCGCATCTAGCGGCGGTCGAAGCTTGTCGGTCCAGTTTTCCCGGGTCAACGACGGCGGGTCCAGAGCGTCGGTGATGTGAAAGCTGCCAATTGCCGTGCGAACGAGGGCGGACATCACGGCCGCCGTTCCTAGCTGGAGAGCCAGATCCCGGCCCAGGGAACGCACATAGGTGCCAGAACCGCACTCGATGCGAAGCCGCAGTTCCGGATAGTTGTAAGCTTCAACCTCGATCGAGTGGACGACGATAGTCCGCGGTTGTAGGTCCACGGCCTCGCCGCGCCGGGCCAAATCGTAGGCGCGGCGTCCTTCAATCTTCAGTGCGGAGAAGTCGGGAGGACGTTGCCGGATCGTGCCGGTCAGCGTGCGAGCGGCGGCGAGAATTTCGTCGAGCGAAGGGATGGGCGGATTGTCCAGGACCGTGACTTCCCCCTCGATGTCTTCCGTCGGGCTATGGCGACCGAGCAGGAAAGTGCCCGTGTAGTGCTTGGGCATCTGTTGAACGTAGTCGATCAGCCGAGTCGCCGCCCCGACACAGACAACCAGCACGCCGGAGGCCAGGGGGTCCAGTGTGCCGGCATGTCCCACCTTGGCCGGTCGGGCTAGGCGCTGGACGATGTCCACGACCCGACGCGAGGTCATCCCCGACGGCTTGTTTAGGTTCAGCAGTCCGCAGTACACGCAGGAAACCTCAGGGGGTCGTGACAGGCGGCTCGCCCAACACGACCTGAATTGCACGCATCAGTTGGGTTCGTGTCGTGCGCGAGTATTCCAGGTCGAACCAGAGAATTTTGCCTTGTCCATCGAGGAGGTAGATTCGCGGCAAACGTTCGGTCGCCACTTTAGCGAAATAGGCCCCTTCGGGGTCGCGGAAATTGGGGAAGCTGGTTTTGGCTTCGTTCAGACGCTGCCGGACCGTACTGGGAGCTTCTCGGACATTGATGGCCACAACCTGCACACCTTTGCCGGCGTACGACTTGATGACATCTTCTTCGAGAAACTGCAGAGCATCGACCGCGGCCATTTGGGAATAGAGGTCCTCACCTTTCCAGAAGAAGACGACCGTGAGTTTTTCTCCGTATACGGAATTGAGCGGCAGCGGGCTGCCCTCCAACGAGGTCACTTCGCCGGGAGGCATCGTATCGCCCACGCCGACAAGGCTCGTTTTGGCCAATTGCTCCGGCAGGTGAACTTCGGGAATCTTCGGCGGAGGCGGGGGCTCCGGCTGTGCCGGCTCGACGTTCGCGGTCTCCGTGGCTTGCCCGGCAGATTCCCCGCTGGACGCGTCCTGCGCGGACGGTTGGGCCGGTTCCAGCTTCTCCGCGGGCTGATTGGCCTGCTGGCATCCCAACCAGGGAACAACGACTCCTGCCCAGAAAAGGATTACCCAACGCGGACGGCCATATGCCATGAGAACGCTTCCTTCCTGTTAAGACATCTAATGGCTGATCTTAATGTTCAACTCCCGCAGTTGTCGCAAATCGACCTCACCGGGCGCACCGGTCATCATATCCGTAGCACGCTGTGTCTTGGGGAACGCAATGCAGTCGCGAATGCTATCCAAACCCGCGAAGAGCATTACCAACCGATCAAGCCCCAGGGCGATGCCCCCATGCGGCGGGGCGCCGAACTGGAGGGCGTCCAGCAAGAAGCCGAACCGCTCTTTGGCCCGCTGCTCGTCGATCCCCAACAGGCTGAACACGTCCTGCTGGAGTTGCTGGTCATGGATACGGATTGTGCCGCCTCCGGCCTCAATGCCGTTGAGAACGAGGTCGTAGGCTTGTGCCCGACACTTGGCCGGATCGGTCTTGAGCAATTCACGATCTTGGGGCCGGGGCGCCGTGAAGGGATGGTGCATTGCGGCCCAGCCCCCTTCTTCTTTGTCGAAAGCGAACATGGGAAACTCGACGACCCAGGAGAAGTGCATCGCCCGGGGATCATAGAGCTTCAACTCGGCTCCCAGCCTTTTGCGGAGCCCATGGAGGGCTTTGCAGGTGACTTCAAACTCGTCGGCCACGAAGAGCAAAAGGTCGCCCGGCTCGGCCTGCATCCGTTCGGCGATCGCCGCAAGCACTTCGGGGGTGAAATTCTTGGCCGTCGGCGAGGCCAGCTTTCGCCCCTCTTCGACCTTGAACCAGACCAGTCCCTTCGCCCCGAAATCCTGCATGGCAAATGCCGTCAACTCGTCGATTCCCTTGCGGGAATAACGCTCAGCCGCCTGTTTGACATTAATCCCCCGGACCCGGGCGCCCGACTTGGCCGCGTCACGGAACACGCGAAACTCGGTCTCGGCGGCCAGATCTGTGATATTCACGATTTCCATCCCATAGCGCAGGTCAGGCGCGTCATGCCCAAACCGCTCCATTGCCTCATCCCAGGTCATGCGCGGCAGCGGCAGCTTGATTTCCAAGCCCAGAAGCTCTTTGGTCAAACGGGCCACCAGCCCTTCGATGATCCCCATTACATCGTCCATTGTGACGAAGGCCATCTCCACGTCCAACTGTGTGAACTCCGGCTGCCGATCGGCGCGAAGATCCTCGTCACGGAAACACCGGGCAATTTGCATGTAACGGTCGTACCCGGCGACCATCAGAATCTGTTTATACAACTGGGGAGACTGCGGCAGGGCATAGAAGCAGCCCTGTTGGACCCGGCTCGGCACTAGATAGTCGCGGGCCCCTTCCGGCGTGCTGCGGCCGAGCATCGGCGTTTCGATCTCGATGAACCGGTGCTCATCGAAATAGTCACGCATGAGCTTGACCATTCGGTGACGCAACATCAGCGTTTCTTGCATCACCGGACGCCGCAAGTCGATGTAGCGGTACTTCAACCGCACGTCTTCGCCAGGCAAGTCTTTGGCACCAGGTTGAAACGGCGGTGTCACACTCCGGTTAAGGACTTCCACCTCGTCGATCCGGACTTCAATCGCGCCGGTCGCCATTTTGGGATTGATCGTGCCTTCGGGTCGCTGGGCGACCTTGCCAGTTGCCGCGATAACGAATTCGGAACGGAGCGTTCGCGCAATCGCCATCGCACGATCACCACTCTGAGGGGAGAAAACGATCTGGGTCTTGCCGTAGCGGTCTCGCAAGTCCACAAACAACACGCCGCTATGGTCTCGGTACGTATCTACCCACCCGCAAAGGGTGACTGATTGACCAATGTGTTCTTCTCGAAGTTCACCGCAAGTATGAGTGCGAAGCACCGCTGACATTCCTTCCAAAGAGGCCGACTCGCGAAGCTGGGGCCGGCCAACGCGCCGATCCCACATAGATCACGAACGAGTTATTCTAGGATGAGTCACTCAAAGCGCAAAGGTTGGATCGACCCAGATCAGCAGAAATGGGGCGTATCCCAGCGGCACGGTTTGTGTAATATATACACTTTAGCGAGCAACTGCCAGCGGGGGGGGCGGTGGAAGCCCGGCAGGAATGCTCTCTGCCCAAATAGGGGGGGCTACCGACCAAGTTCGGCGATCCGCTGGGCGATTTGGGCGGGAGTCAGCTCTGCTGATACGGGCACGACACGGCATTCGCTCAGGCTGCGGAACCAAGTCCACTGGCGTTTGGCGAACTGGCGAGTGTGGGTTTTCACCAACTCGATGGTCTTCGGCAGGCCCTGCTGCCCCTGGAGGTACGCGATCACCTCCCGATAGCCCACAGCCTGACCGGCCGTCTTACTCAACGGGAGCGGCCGGTTCAGCAATTGTCGAGTCTCCTCCACCAATCCGGCGTCGAACATCTGGTCCACCCGACGGTTAATCCGGGCGTAAAGCTGTTCGCGCGGCCAATCGAGCACGAAGACGCGGCCCTCCTCGGCCTTCCGGCCAGTCTTGAACTGCTGCTGCAACTGGCTGATCGGTTGGCCTGTCTTCTCGTATACCTCGATGGCAGGGATCAGTCGCCGGGTGTCGTTCGGATGGAGCCACGCGGCCGAGGTCGGGTCGTTCTCGGCCAGACGGCGATGCAGATAACCGGGTCCTTGACGCTGGGCTTCTTCCTCCAATCGCTGTCGAAGTTCCCAGTCGGCGGCCGGTCCTTCAAAGACGCCCCGGAGGAGCCCCTTCAAATAGAGCGGCGTCCCACCGACGAAAAGCACCTCCCGTCCCCGTGCGCGGATCGTCCGGATCGCCTGCCAGGCAGCATCGAGGTACTGGGCTAGGCTGTACTCTTCGTGGGGGTCCAGGATATCGACCAAATGGTGCGGCACCACTTGGCGTTCTTCTGTTGTTGGTTTGGCCGTGCCAATGTCCATCCCTCGATATAGTGCCATCGAATCGAGCGAGATGATCTCAGCACCGATCCGTTTGGCGAGTTCCAGGCCAGTGCTGGTCTTCGCCCCCGCAGTCGGGCCGGAGAGATACCAACAGTCAAGGGCCGGCGGAAAAGACATGAGGGGATATCTTCCGCAGATTAGGGGGGAATCTGTCCAGGTGTATTTCCGCGTAGCGGCCGGGCTTGCCCGGCGCTCACTTGCAACCTCAAACCCCATTAGGGGCTGGGGGATCCAAGCCAACAGAAGTACAATCCGGACCATCTACAGTTCTGGTGATCTTCCATTGTGCTATGGAATCCAACACTCGGGAAGGGCGTTCCGATGGGCGAAGATACGGCGATTCTTATGCGGTTGATGACGGTTCTTGAGGATCGGAAGACCAAACGGCCGGCGAATTCGTACACCACGCAATTGTTCGAGGGCGGAATCGAGCGAATCGGGGCCAAGGTTCGCGAGGAGGCCGACGAGCTGGTCGAAGCGGCGAGCCAGCGCCAAGACGTCGGCCGCCCTGCAGTAATCCACGAGGCGGCCGATGTGATCTACCACCTGTTGGTGTTGCTGGCCCATTGTGACGTCACGCTGCCTGAGGTGGAAGCCGAATTGGCGAGGCGATTCGGCATCTCTGGGCTAGAAGAAAAGGCATCGCGTCAGCGGCCGTCGTAAACGCGCATCTCGCAAACGCCCATTCCTTCACGCACTTCGGTGAGCACCAGTCGCAGCTTTGAGGCTGTGGTCAACTTGATGCGGAGTACACGGGGCCGGTCGCGGTTGTCGGTCACATTGGCAACCGCCCACCAGCCGTCACCTTGGGGGACTTCAAGCCGAAAGGCGCCGGCCCACAGGTCTGAAGACGGGAACGCCTGGCGCGTAATGACTTACGAGGTTGGCAACCTGAAGAGCTATAGGCGTAGCCACTCCCCGGATTCCCCCCCACACCCAACATCCCTTCTCCCCGACTCCACCTGCGCCGGTTGTCGCGAGTGTATGGATTGTTGGGGGGGCCGGATGGCCTAGTTTTTCCATGCGTACACGTCGCGCCGGTTCTTTGCTTCGCGACTGCCGGGTAAACCGTGGGGGCGTAGCAATCGGAACTGCTTTGTGATCACCGGGTTGGACGATTTCTTCTCCGAGGAGAAACGGTGTGCATCGGGCATGGACGCGCCCAGGGTCGACCCACGGTTGGACCGGTCGGTAAAGTGATTTGCCCCCGTGAAGCGGACGCGTGTATGCTCGAACAACGTGACCTGCGAATCGATTTGCTGGCTTTGGGGCTGCTGGCACTGTGTGTCTTTCTTGCCGCCAGCTTGGTCAGCTATAATCCGGCGGACCCCCCCAACGCGCTCGTCTACCCCCAGCCCACGGAAATCACCAATGTCTGTGGGCGTTCCGGCGCCGTGGTCAGTGTGGTGTTGTTGAACGTGCTGGGTGTCGGGGCCTATTATCTGGTCTTCTCGCTGATGGTGTTGGATTCGGTTCTGCTGACGCGCCGTCCTGTGGGCCAACCCCTGTTGCGGCTAGTCGGTTGGCTCTTGTCGCTCACCGGAATCTGTGCCCTTTTGGCGATGGCCCTTCCGCAGCTTTCGCCTGGCCCTGTGATTGGTTCCGGGGGGTACCTCGGTGCGGCTGCCCGCGGACTTCTGGAAAGCCATTTCGCCCGGGTCGGGGCTTATATCTTCGCCGTCAGCATCCTGGCCGGCGGTCTGCTTCTCTGCACCGACTACGTGCTGTTGCACATTGTTGCATGGGCGGTCGGCAAGCCGATCGTCGGGCTGGGGCGAGGCGTGGCCGTGGTCGGCAGTGCATATGCGGACAAACTCGGCGGGAAACGGGCCGCTCGCACTCGGCAGGTGAAGGATGATCTGGGGCATCGCGAAGACCTGACGATTCGCATTGGCGGGCGACCGGTTTCCGAAGAGATCGAGGAGGAAGAAGCGGAGGACGAGACGGAAGAAGTCGAAGCCGAGGAACACGAAGACTCTTCTTCCGAGGAGGTCTCGGAAGAAGAGAAGCCCGCAGCTCCGTTGAGGATTCGCAAACCGAAGAAGAGCCAGCGCGAGGAACTGATCGAGCAGATCGAGGCGGCTGCTCAGAGCAGCGATCCCACGGATTACGAGTTGCCGAGCATCGACCTCCTGTCGGAAAGCGAGCCGTTTAGCTTCGAGACCCAAGAAAAGGATGTCCGCCAGAAGGCGAAGATCCTGGAAAAAACCTTCGGTGACTTTGGATTCAACGTTCGCGTCGTGGAAATTCAGACAGGGCCGGTGATCGCCCAGTTCGAGGTCGAGTTGGAAGCCGGCCTGCGTTTGAGCAAGATCACCGGTTTGGCCGACGATTTGGCCATTGCACTGCGTGTGCCGAGCGTGCGGATTGTGGCGCCGATCCCGGGCAAGAACACCGTCGGGATCGAAGTGCCCAACGCTGAGCGGCAATTGGTCACGCTCCGTGAAGTGATCGAGGAAACCAACGGTAAGGCCCAGTCGATGCGGATTCCGATCTTCCTCGGTAAGGACGTGGCGGGCAACGCGATGACCGTCGACCTGAGCAAGATGCCCCACCTGTTGATCGCCGGGCGCACTGGGACGGGGAAAAGTGTCTGTCTGAACTCAATCATCGTCTCCATGCTCATGACCCGCCGGCCGGATGAGGTCCGCATGCTGATGATCGACCCGAAGATGGTCGAATTAAGCGGCTACAAGAGCGTGCCTCACCTGATGCACCCCGTGGTGACCGACATGCGCAAGGCCGAGGCGATCCTCGCGTGGGCTGTTGAGAAGATGGAGGAACGCTATGCCCTCTTGGCCCGTGCGGGCGTTCGCCATTTGAGCGGCTACAACCAGTTGGGCGAAGAGGAGCTGATGGCGCGGCTCCAGCCGGTCGACGAGCAGGAACGGGCGAGCATCCCCATCACCATGCCCTATATCGTCATCGTGGCCGACGAAATGGCCGACCTAATGATGACCGCCGCCAAGGAAGTCGAAGCCCATATTATTCGACTGGCGCAAAAGAGCCGTGCTGTCGGTATCCATCTGGTACTGGCTACTCAGAAACCGACGGTCGACGTCATTACCGGCTTGATCAAGTCGAACTTGCCCGCCCGGATTTGCTTCGAGGTCTCCAGCCGTACGGACAGCCGAGTGGTGCTGGATGAAATGGGCGCCGAAAAACTCCTGGGCCATGGCGACATGCTCTTCTTGAGCCCTGGGACCAGCACGTTAATCCGTGGGCAGGGAACGTACCTGTCTGACGAGGAGATCAACAGGGTCATCGCGGCCGTGGCCACCACCGAGCCACAGTTTGTCCATGAACTGGTCCACTTGAAGACCGATGAGGAGAAAGAGGGAGGGCCGGACGGGGCGAAGTTGAAGAATCGCGACGAACTCTATGAAGCAGCCGTCGACGTGGTCGTGCGCGAAGGCCGGGGGAGTGTCTCCCTCCTCCAGCGTGCCCTGGGGATAGGCTATGGCCGTGCCGCTCGACTGATCGACTACATGGCCGAGGACGGAATTGTCGGTCAGTACAACGGTTCGCAAGCGCGAGAGATTCTCTTGTCGGTCGAAGACTGGGAGAAGATGCAGGGGAAGGGGGCGGCCGCAGGAGGTAAGAATGCACCCGCCGCTCAGCGCCGATCGAGCAACAAGATCCTCCTGAATCCTGAACGGGATCAGGCTGACACTTCCCGTCCAACTCGAACTTCGAAGAGCAACGCGGTGTCAAAACCGATAGGGAACCTGGACGACGAGGACGAGGTGCCTTTCGATGTCGAGGACGAGGACGACGAGCTAGACGATGAGCAAGATGACGCAGGAGAAGACGAAGAGTACGAAGAAGACGCGTTCGATGAACAGGGGGATGAAGAAGACGAGGAGGAGGAAGAGTACGACGACGAGGGGGATGACGAGGAGGACGACGAGGGGGACGATGAAGTCAATGAGCGTGACAAAGGCCAACGCAGGGGGGGTGGGGCCTGGAAAGCCGAGAGCGCATAATTGTAACATCTTATGTGAGAATGTGTTAGGGCGAATCACCTTGCCGGAGGCCTCGCCGACACGTTGCCTGGCTGGGCTTCCCCTTAAAGATGGGGGAACGTTTCAATTGACAATCCCCCCCGGGCTCTGTATCCTGAGAGATCTTGCGTAATCACTAGATACGTTGCGTTCAAAAGCGATGTCCACGAAGGTTACTTGCGCAAATCGCTACATTCCTGCCGGCGCCCCGGGCGTCGTTGGCCAGATGGTAGTGATTATTCGTAAGTAGGGCCTTCAAGGGCATCGACCGGCAGACGAAACCGAGTACGACCAGCCCTGAGGCCCAACGTGGGGCCAAAGGGCGTTTTTTTTAGTTTTTCGCGTTTTGTCGGTGACCTTGCTCGCCGCGTTGTTACCGCTGCCCGATCCGCCTCGGGGAATGGGCACGGGCGAAACGGAGTAGCCATGCGTCGCATCCAAATTTACGATACCACGCTTCGCGATGGTTCCCAGGCCGAAGGGATCAGCTTCTCGCTGCATGACAAGCTGCTTCTGACCAGTCGGCTCGATAGCCTGGGATTTGACTTCGTCGAAGGGGGCTATCCGGCGTCCAATGACAAGGACTGCCAGTACTTCAAACGTGTGCGCGAACTCGAACTGAGCCAAGCCAAGGTCTGTGCCTTTGGAATGACCCGCCGCAAGGGGATTCCCGTCGAGGAAGACTCCGGACTTAAGGCGCTGCTCGACTCCGGCGCGTCGGTCATCACGATTGTCGGCAAGGCTTCCGCTTTTCAAGCCGTCGAGGTGCTGCGCACCACGCGCGAAGAGAACCTGGCGATGGTCGAAGAGAGCATCCGGCATCTGGTGAAGGCCGGGCGCCAAGTAATCTTCGACGCTGAACATTTCTTCGATGGCTGGAAGGCCGATCCAGGCTATACGCGGGAAGTCATTCAGGTGGCCGCCCAGGCGGGAGCGGGACTGGTCGTTTTCTGTGATACCAATGGCGGAAGCATGCCTGAGGAGGTTGCCCGGATCACCGAGGCCGCGTTGCGGGAGCTTCCGGTGCCCGGCGGGATCCACTGCCATAACGACTGCGGCTTGGCTGTCGCCAATTCGTTGGCCGCTGTCGATGTTGGCGTCTCCCAAGTCCAGGGAACCGTCAACGGCTTTGGCGAACGCTGCGGCAATGCCGATCTGATCACTGTCATTGCCAACCTCGTGATCAAGAAGGGATACGAGGTCCTCCGGCCTGACGCTGCGAGCCTGCTTACCGAGTTGTCGCGTTACGTCTACGAAATGGTGAACATGAATTTCCCCAGCAATCAGCCGTTTGTGGGCAAGAGTGCGTTCGCGCACAAGGGGGGAATGCACGTCAGCGGCGTCGCGCGGGTGGCGGCGGCCTATGAGCACATCGACCCGGCGCTCGTGGGTAATGAGCGGCGTGTACTGGTCAGCGAGTTGTCGGGGCGTTCGAACATCATGGCCTTGACGGAGAAGTACCATATTCGCAACGACGCGAAGCTGATGGACAAGATCCTGGC
>CAZLDQ010000050.1:26120-30137 GCA_964558295.1 uncultured Planctomycetaceae bacterium
TCCTGGCCAAAGTTGTCTCGAAAGAAAGCGCCGGCTACCAGTTCGAGGCGGCCGAAGGCTCGTTCGACTTGCTGGTCAAAGAATGTGCCGGTACGTTCCGGCCACATTTCGAGCGACTGAACTACCATGTGAACGTCGAGACGAACGCCGAGGGACAGACCACGACGGAGGCGACCGTCAAGATCCGTGTGGGGAACGAGATCCGTCATGAAGTGGCCGAAGGCGACGGCCCGGTCAATGCGTTGGACGCGGCGATTCGCAAGGCGCTGAACGGCACCTTCCCCAGCTTGCGCAGCATGCACTTGGTGGATTACAAAGTCCGCGTGATCAATTCTGAGGCGGCGACGGCGGCCGGGGTTCGCGTGGTTATCGAAAGCCGGGATGAGGTTGACACCTGGGGCACGGTCGGCGTCAGCGAGAACGTGATCGAAGCCAGTTGGATCGCGTTGGCCGACAGTTATGAATACAAACTGTGTAAAGACGAAGAAAAGCAGAAGCAATCGCCGGGCCCCCAGGACGCGGCAACCAGCTGATCGCAAGATGCCTGGGCGCGGGATGAAGCAGAAACGGGAAAAGGAAGAACAACAGCCATGGAAAACGTGCCGTCGTTGCGGGAATTGCCCAAGCAATACGATCAAGAGGCCGCGCAGGAGCGGTGGTATCGGTTCTGGGAAGAAAAGGGCTTCTTTCACAGCAAACCCCATCCGCAACGTAAGCCTTACACGATTGTTATCCCGCCGCCCAACGTGACCGGCGCGTTGCACTTGGGGCATGCCCTGAACAACACCCTCCAAGACATTTTGATTCGTCAACACCGGATGATGGGCGACGAAACCCTTTGGATGCCCGGCACGGACCATGCGGGCATTGCCACGCAAGCCGTCGTCGAGCGGCGGCTGTTGGCCGAGGAAGGTAAGACACGCCACGATCTGGGCCGTGAAGGGCTGGTCGATCGGATTTGGGCCTGGAAAAAGGAATACGAAGCCCGAATCCTCAGCCAATTGAAGAAAATGGGCTGTAGTTGTGACTGGCAGCGCACGCGTTTCACCCTCGATCCGGTCTGTGCCCGGGCCGTGCGCCACACGTTCTTCAGTCTCTTCCAGGAACGCCTGGTCTACCGTGGCAAGCGTCTGGTCAACTGGGACACGATGCTTCAGACGGCCGTAAGCGACGACGAGGTCTTCCATGAGACGGTGCCCGGCAATTTCTGGTATTTTCATTACCCGGTGATCGATCCGAAGCCGGGCGAGCCGACCCATGTGATGATCGCCACGACCCGGCCGGAGACGATGCTCGGCGATACGGCCGTGGCCGTCCATCCCGATCCGGCTGCGGCGTTGGATCGTGTGGAAGCGGACCTCAAGGCGCGGCTGGCCGCCGCACCGGAGAAGATGAAAGGGGAACTTGAACTGGAGTTGGAGAACGTGCGGAAGCGTCGTGTGGAGATGCTTCCGGCGCTCATCACGCTTCGCGACATGGCCCTGGATGGTCGGAAGGTGATGCTGCCACTTCTGAACCGGCCGATTCCGTTGGTGGCCGACGAGTGGGCCAAGCCGGAGTTGGGTACCGGCTGCGTGAAGATCACGCCCGCCCATGACCCGAACGACTACGAGGTCGGGCTGCGCAAAGGCTTGCCGATGATCAATATCCTCAACATGGATGGCACGCTTAACGCCAACGCGGGTCCTTACCAGGGGCAGACGATTCGTGAGGCACGCAAGAATGTTGTTGCCGATCTGGACAAACAAGGCCTGTTGGTCCAGGTCGAGGATCGGCAAATCGAACTCGCCCACTCCGACCGCTCGAAGACGCCGATCGAGCCCCTTTTGGCCGATCAGTGGTTCGTCAAAATGGAGCAACTTGCCCAGACGGCGATGGACGCGGTGAGCGATGGCCGCGTGGAGATCATCCCCTCCCGGTATGCCAAGAGCTATCTGGACTGGCTCAGCGAGAAACGCGACTGGCCGATCAGCCGTCAGCTTTGGTGGGGACATCAGATTCCGATTTGGTACTGCAAGACCGCTTCAGAAGACGAACTGCGCCAGGCGTTCGCCGGCCGCAACGACGTGGTTTGGCAACGAGACGACGAATACAACCAGTGGCTCATTTGCGCCCAGGAAGAAGACCTCTCGGAAGATGCGGTTCCTGGGCACAAGCTCCAGCGCGAACAGGATGTGTTGGACACTTGGTTCAGTTCCGCCTTGTGGCCGCATTCCACGCTCGGCTGGCCGGAACAGACACCGGAGCTGAAGTACTTCTATCCGACTTCCGTGTTGATCACCAGCCGCGACATTATCACCCTCTGGGTCGCCCGGATGGTGATGATGGGCCTCCATAACATGGGCGAGATCCCCTTCCATCAGGTCTACATCCACCCCAAGATTCTCGACGCTTTTGGCGAGGGGATGTCGAAGTCGAAAGGGAACGGGGTTGATCCGATCGACGTGATCGAGAAGTTCGGGGCCGATTCGCTCCGCTTCGGGTTGGCCTATCTGACCACTGAAACACAAGACATCCGGATGCCGGTGGAATTCGAGTGCCCCCACTGCCAGGGCCTGATCGAGCAGACCAAGGAAAACCGGATTCGCGCGCGAATCAAATGCACTCACTGCAGCAAGGAGTTTTCGACCCAATGGGCCCAGAAGCCGGCCGACAAGGAATTGCCCCGCGGGGCGGTGGTCAGCGACCGGTTTGAGATCGCCCGAAACTTCTGCAACAAGCTGTGGAATGCTTCGCGGTTTACGCTGATGAACCTCGAAGGCTACTCGCCGGGAGTGGTGCGCGAGGCGGAATTGGCGGTAGAAGACCGTTGGGTGCTCAGTCGCTTGGCGACCGTCACCGAACAGGTCACTCAGGCCCTGGCCACCTACCGGTATGCCGATGCGGCTCGCTGTCTTTACGAGTTTGCCTGGGACGAGTTCTGTAGTTTCTATGTGGAGATGGTCAAGGGCCGGCTTCAAGACGAAGCGACTCGACCGGTGGCCCAACGGGTGTTGGCCTATACGCTTGACACCCTGTTGCGTCTGTTGCATCCGATGATCCCCTTCCTCACCGAAGAGGTTTGGCAGTTGCTCGGCCAGGTGGCTTCGGAACGTGGGTTGGTGAGCGTTGAACGAGCAGCGGAAAGTATCATCATCGCTCCCTGGCCGGTGTGCGATCCCGCGCAGCAGAATGCCCAGATCGAGGCGCAGTTTGCCCGCTTCCAAGAGGTACTGCGCGGCGTTCGCGAGATCCGGAGCCGCCAGAACGTGGCCCCCAAAAAGGTGATCAGCTTCGCGATCCGTTGCGATGGCCAGACCGCCGACTTGTTGCGGCCGATGGAGCCCTATTTCGAGTCAATGGCCGGCGCCCGGGTGACCGGTTGGGGCCCCGAGGTGCAAGCTCCCGCAATTAGCGCCAACGCGGTCCTTTCGGGCTTGGAGATATTCGTCGATTTGGCCGATCTGATTGACGTTGCCGCAGAACTGGACCGCAAGAAGAAGGAATTGGAGAAGATCGATTCCCTGATCGTGGCCCAACAGAAGAAGCTCAGCAACGAGAGCTTCGTCAGCCGGGCTCCCGCAGCGGTTGTTGAGAAGGAACGCGAGCGACTCAAGGAGCTCCAGGACCAACGGGCCGCCACCACGGCAGTCCTCGAACGCCTGGCCGCGTCAAAGTCGTAGGCACACGCTGCTTGCTAATCACCAAACATGGTGAGAGTCTTCACGAAGATTCTCCGTCGATCGAAGGGGTCAGGGGGCAGGGTTCGGGGTTCAGAGTCTTCATGCGAAGTTCTCCTTAGAGCCCTGGCTGCTGACCGCTGACCACGGCCCCCCTGAACCCTTCGGTTGCGGCCATGTCGCGATGGGGGCCACCCGCGTCGCACGACGCGACGTTACCCAAGGTCATGCGCGCTAGGCCCCCGGTGGGACAGGTTCACGGACAGCCCCCCCGAAAGCGGATGCTTCGCAGGAGGGCTCACTCTAGCCCAAATCGTCAGATTCGGCTTATAATAGGTTGCTGAAGCCTATCGCTGGT
>CAZLDQ010000051.1:0-29806 GCA_964558295.1 uncultured Planctomycetaceae bacterium
ATGTTGGCTGACGATTGGCCTCCAATCGCGCCGCGGCGTCGGCCGATAGGCGGCCAGATCGCGCTGGGACCCAATCAAAATCCGGCGGCGTTGTCCACGCCCCTCGCTGGACGTCTCGTTGGTCGCCGCTTGCGGAGAAGTCGTCGCGGCATCCTCCGTGGGCTGGGGGGGGACGGGTGGGGTGGGAACGCCGGCGGTTTCCGGCGATTCGGGCCGTTCGTTCGCGTCGCTACTCATTCCTGAACATCCTTAGGGCGTCGAGTTTTAGACCACTCGAGGGCTCGGAATATTCGAATCCCACAATTTTAGCAAAGGACGGGCCCCGCCTCCAAGAGCCTGCAATGTCCACAAAGGCCGCTTTTTGGCAGGGAGTCACACCGCAAGCCCTCTTTGGGAAGGGGGGCGGTTAGCTCGGCAGATGTTTGGGTGGACGATTCTGTAGTTGTCAAGCAGAATACATGGGAGGGGTGTTTTGATTCTGAACGAGGCCACCGATGGCGTTTCAATTCCTCTGTCCTCAGGGCCACCTCTTACAGGGCGACGAAGCTTTGGTCGGGCAGCAGTGCAAGTGTCCATATTGCGAGAGTCTGTTTTTGATGCCCTCACCGCTGCCTGCCCCCGCTGTGCAGGTGCCGCCGCCCGTTCCCGGCCCTCCGGCGTTTCCGCAATCCTCGGCGACTCAGCAGGTTCCGGCGTTCGAACATCCTCCGGCGTTTTCACCGCCGCCAGTGCCCGACCCACCAGTATTCCAGCAACCCCCGGCGTTCTTGCCTCCCCCCGGTTTTGAGCCGCGACCGGGCTTTCAGGCCTCGATCGGTCAGGTACCGGCGGGTTGGCAGTCGAGCGAGGGGGGGCAGATGGCGTCGTCCACAATGGGAATGGCCGGTCCCCATCCCGGCCCACCCACCGAAGCTCCCGGGCCGGGGCCGGCGGGGCCGGTCGAGCTTCCCGGCGCGAGACGCCCGGCACTGGTCCACGTGGTCTGTCCGTCGGGACATGAACTGGAAACGCCCTGCGCGATGTTGGGACGCGAGGCGATGTGCCCCTACTGTCAGGTCCAGTTCACACTCCGCTATGAAGATTCGGTGGAGTATCGTAAGGAGCAGGCCGAGGAACTCGAACGTTTGGAACGACGCCGCGCCAAGCTTTGGCTTCATTGGTCGATTGCCATTGCGGTCGTCGTCGTCGGGGGCGTCGTTGCTCTGATCGTCATGGCGGCCAGCCTGTAGCCCTGTTTCTCCCGAATGGGTTTGACCAATAGAACCGATAGTCGGTTCTGTAGGGAATGTCCTTCATGGCGTTTGGGGAAGCAGAAACGGTGGAACGCCACGGAGAGCCTTCCCGACAGATTTTGTGGGTTAAAACCCATTAAACCTGTCGGTGTCGCTGATAGATCCTGGTCAGTCACTGCGCAGCACGACTAACGTAGGCTCAAGTGCAATCTGATAGGCAACCCGCTTCTCGGTTCGGTTGCCTCGCCGATCGCGGAGAAAGAGCACGACCTGGACATCATTGAACGGTCGCAGGGGGAGTTCACGGGATTCCAACCGATAGTCGGTCAGCCGGAATCCATTGCGACAATCCTCATCCTCGAAGCGAATGGGGGGGACACGTTTGGCCAGCGTGGTGATGCGTCCTTGCTTCCAAGCCTCCAAGGCCTGGATGAGGGTTTCTTCGGCCTTCTGGGAATCGTAGGAGGGCCATTGGGAGGCGGAGGAGCAGCCTGCCACCAGGAGGTGCAGCAACAGGAGCAACAACTGGTAGTGAGCGGCCACGGCGGCAGTCCTTATTCGACGTTGCCTGGAATCGTTTCGCCTTGGCCCACTGTTCCGAGTGCGCGCCACACACGACCATCGATGGTTTCGGAGGTGAACCGTACGGAGCCATCGCCAAGCAGCGACTGCACGCCGTCGGGATGATAGCTCCGCGAGGTAATCGCAGCGAAGGTCGGGCCGCCGAGGCGTTCTCGATAGCTGATGATGTCGACATCCGGTTCGCTCAGGCCTGGACCGCCTGGAGTCGGCTTGTTGGGAGGCCAAGCCGTGGTAAAACCGTTGTGGTGGCACGACATCTCGGCCCATTGCGTATGGGCCTTTCGGAAGATCGTGCACCCGCTCCCCTCATATTCCGGGCAGACGGTCAACGGGTCGGCGTCGGGGGAAGGGATTCTGTCGGGGTCGTTGATCAGTGAAAAGGGGCCGCAATCGCGGATCGTCACCTGATAGTTTTTCACCTCCGCCATGAGCAACGTGTGGCTCACGCCGTCGGTGAAATCGCGCAAACGGCGACTGAAGTTGATGCCGAACGCGGAGCGGCAGGGCGGACCGTCGTTATTCACGCCATGCCAGACATACCAGTCCCCCATCGAGAATCCGTAGTTGACGCCCCCGATGTCGCCGAACACGTTGTGGGCGACCGGCTCCTGGCGTGGCTCACTCGGGCAGAGAAAGCCGCTGATAACCCGGCCCACGGCCGCCTTGTTGATCGTGTCGCCATAGCAGGTGTTGATATCCAACGCGTCGAAGACATTGTTTTGCTCGATGAAACCGAGGATCCGGGCGTGCGGCCCCAGGTAGCTGGTCCAAAGCGTGCCATCGGCTTGCTGGGTCACCAGGGCGCCGGGCGGGAAGGCGCCCAGGCTGCTGTGATAATGGTGAAGGGCCAGTCCGAGCTGCTTGAGGTTGTTGCTGCACGAGATGCGTCGGGCTGCTTCGCGGGCCATTTGGACGGCCGGCAGGAGCAACGCGACGAGGATGCCAATAATGGCGATCACCACCAGCAGTTCGACGAGAGTGAAGCCACGACGCATTCTGTTTCCTGGCGTTACTTGGGGGTCTTGACGACGGGGACGTGGCGGGGATATTCCCAGCGTCCCACGTGGTCGCGGACCCATTCATAATAGAACCGTACCCCGCGGTCTTTGGCGCTGGTGCCATAGCCGCCCATCTCCGCGTGCGGAGCGCTTCCGCTGTCGTTGGTGATCCCCTGGATGAACCCGGCGTGGAACAGCATGGCTGCATTCGGCGCTTCCAGGTAGCGGCGGCAGTCGGCAAAGATAAAGTCCAGGTTTCCCTGATTGAAGATCCCGTCGTTCTGATAGGCGTCTTGCCGTTGCGTCTCGACGTTGACGATGAACCCCTGCGCTGGGATCGGCATTTGCTTCTGGATGATTCGCACGTCCATGCCGGGGTAGGTGTCGGCCGTGCCGGAGTTGGCGGTCGGGCAAATGCCCACCTCGATGTCCGGAGCAACGGCCTTGAACCATGCGGTCAACTTCGCCTTTTTGGCCGCGCCGTCGGGTTCACGAAAAATCGCGTGGTCGATCCGCTCGGGATGATTGTACTCGTGCATGATATCGACAAAGACGTTCTTCAGCCGCCGGTCGCGCAGGAATGCGGCCGTTTCCTCGATCGCCCGCCGGATCGCCGCCTCGTCGTAGAACATCTGGTCTTTGCGTGGTGAGAACAGCCCGACCATCACGACCATTCCGCGCTGATCCGCTTCACGCACAAGGCTTTCCAGGCGTGTGGCGATTTCGGGGCGAAGCTGGCCGTCGCGAGTGAACCCGTTGGTTGCCGCGTCGGGATTGGGCCAACCGGCATTGCTCCCCTGGATATAGACGCCGATCAGGTTGATGCCGTGGGCCATCATGTTGTCAAGATTGCGGAGGTGCCGTTCGGTAATCACCGTACTGTGCAGTGCATTCCCGCAGCGCAGCCCCCAGAGTTTCACGGGATTGCCACCCAGAAAGGCGCGGTCGTTTCGAATTTCGAACTCGCGGGTGGACGTAGGGGTGTCAGCCGCGACGGCATGGTTCACGACCGCCCCGGGGAGCAGCAACACTACCGCAAGGGACTTCAGGCAGATCGTCATGATGTTGTCGCGCAGTCTTTCGAGCATCTAGGGTTGCGGGAGAACCAAACCAATAACGGCCTCTGATGGGTGTTGACGAACACAACCTGTAGGGAACGCCCTCTGTGGCGTTGCGTTGTCTCCATCGCGCGGAACGCCATGGAGGGCGTTCCTTCCAGGTCTTGTTGGTCAAGACGCATCAGGGGGAGGACCAGAGCAGTCTGCCGCCGAGATAGGAGCGGAGGTGATTGCCCCGTCAGGCCGTACTATAGTCCTTTCGGAAGCGACGATCAACCATCCTGCGGAGCAGAAGGCGTGGCGTGACGGGATTGCGGGGAAGACCGCGAAGCGGTCAGTAGATCTCGATACTCTTGAGTACCCCCCCAGCGGCGTGAGCACCGTAAAGACATCGCTCGGCGCTTTCGAGGAGGGCTTGGGCCAGGAAATTCTTGGGTGGCAGGGCCACGGTGGCCACTCCGGCGCTGAGACTTACGATTGGGCGTCCCGTGGGCGAACGGCCCAGGTCCAATTGGCGAATCTGATCAATCAACTGGTTGCCCATTTCGATCGCTGTCTGGCGGTCGCTGCGAGGTAGGATGACTGCGAATCCGACCTCCCCATGCGGAAGGCAGATGGCACAGGGGTGTTCCAACTTTCGGCAGGCGCATTCGAGGTAGCGTCGCAGACTACCCAGCCGTTCGACCCCATAGCGATGGACGAGGTCTTCGGTGTTGTCCAGTTCCACCAGCAGCAGGCTCAACGAACACCGAGATTGCCGGCAAGCCTTGGCTGCGGAGGTCAAATGGTCCAGCAACATCGGGTCCGCGTCGAGCGTGGCGGCGCGACCGTGTTGCGGTGCTGGGGCAGGTCTTGGCGAGCCGACGGAAGGCGAGGCCGGCAGGGAGGTTTCCACGGCCGAGGGCTTAGCCCGGGAAACCGCTGACTTCGAGCGCGGCGATTCATGCTGGGTCACGCGAGCGACTGCCTCGGACAGTGATTGGAACTGCTTCAGCAGATTGGCTTCCTCGCGGCAGGCCGTCTGAAACTGCTGACGCAAGAGGCTTTCTGCCGTATCGCTGGCCACTTCGGCCAACTGGGCGTGCGCCCGGAGCAACAATTCGCGGTAGTCGGTATTTTCCGGCAACTGGAGACGCAAGACGTCGGCTAGCTGTTGCACCTTCTGTTCCAGCGTGGCGACCAGCTTTTCCACCTGGGGCGGCGTCAGTCGTTGGCCGGGCGAACCGCCGACCAACAGCTGGCCAAGCGCCTCGGCGCGGTCGTCAACCAACAGTTGGGCGAGCAACTCGGCCCAATGAAGCACGCGGGCCAATTGCGACCTCTCGGACGCGGTTGATTCGGGCCAGTTGACGGCGTCGACCAGCGCTTCAGGAAGCCCCCAGTGGGCCAAGAGACGGGCGGTGAGCATCGTATGGTCGAAGCCCATCGACTCGATTTCCATCGCCTTCAGGTCCTTGCCCGAGGTGAGGACCGTGTCGAGGAACTTGATGTACGGTTCGTCCAATTCCTGGATCAACAGAAGCATCCCGAGGTCTTGGAGCAGGCCGCCAATGAAGGCCTCGTCGCCCGGTTGCTTTTCCACGGTCTCGCAGAGTTCGCGGGCGGCAATCGCTTTGGTTAGGGTTCGCCGCCAGTAGCGAGCGAGCACGGCTGCTCCCACGCCGGCAAACAGTCCACTAGGCAAGCTGAAACCGAGGACCAGCAACTTCAAGGGCTTGGTGCCCAACAGGGCCAAGGCTTGGTTCAAGTCGCGAACCTCCCGGCTCAGACCAAACAGCGAGCTGTTGACCACGCGGAGGAGCTTGATCGTCAGCGCCGGGTCGTTCTCGATGCACTCTTTGAGCGCATGGGCGTCGACCGTAGGGTTTTGGGTCAACTCCAACACCTTCATTGCCACAGTCGGCAGGCTATAGAGTTGTCCCGCCTTGGCCACCAAACGGTCAATCGTGCTTGCAGAATCCTTCATCATCAGTGGCTGGGTCTGGCGTGTGCGGCCATTTCCGATCCTCACTGACACGAGCCGCTCTTAAAGTCTAGCTCATGACTGGTGGATGGTGGATATGGGGGACGAGAAAGCAGAGGGGAGGGGAGTCGGGGGACGTCCGGGGGTCCAATGCCGATTGATCTGGCCCCGTGGCCGGCCCGTCTCCTGGGGGGTAAGACTCCCGTCCGTCATTCCGTGATTCACCATTCACCATCTACCTACTTCACTACGAACCGATAGTTGAGGATTCGAGGGCCGCCGATCTCTTCGGCGCGGAGCCAGAGGGTTTGGCCCAGGAGCTGCGCGCTATCGGAGAGGCGATAGGACTTGCGGTCTTCGCCTTGGCCAAGATTGACGATCTGCGTCGTCTGCCGACGTCGGCCGGGGGCGTACAAGTAGCAACGGAAGTTGACGACCTGATTGCCCGCATTGATGAAACGCTGGTCGACCTCCATCACGTCCGGCTCCTCCCGCCGCGTGGTCACCTCGATCTTCACATCCCCCTGGCCGACTTCGATCTGGCGGTAGACGCAGAATCGGACGGGTGGGTTGGTGTGGAGCATGTATTCGACACGGATTTTTTGCGGCCCGGTGGTGGCGTCATCGGCGAGGACAATCTTGAAGGGCACCTCGGATGCTTTGTTCGGTTCGAGCTGCAGCGGGACATCTTGTGGCTCGACTTTCCAGCCCTCCGGCACCAGGAGGCGAAGTTTTCCAGTGACGTTCTTATCGGTGGGGTTCTTCAGCCGTAAGACGTTGTCATGGCGGACTGCGGGAATGCGGGGAATCGTGGCTTTGGCAAAGGACGTTTCCTGCCGCCACCGGACAATGTCTGGGGCGATTCCCAACACGAAGGTCGGCAAGGGGCCGACCGCAATTGCTTGCCCTTCCTCGTCGTTTTGCACTTTGGGCGAGGGGACCGGCCGGCCCCAGGGATCGAGTTGTTGGATCGCCTGGCCCAGGTAGAGCACCTCCTGCTGCGGTGTGCGGTTCCAGACGATCATCACCGCCTCTTTGGGCCGCATGAAGATCCGGTTGGGACTCTCATTGGGAAGCCCGTTGCTGCCGGCAAAACTCGCGCCCCCCAGGGCGAGGGCCGTGGTCCGCCAGGGGAGAAACAGTTCGCCGGGGGTGCCATCGGGGTTCATCACTCCATGGGTGGGGTCGAAGGGATCGGCTAGGAATACCCCTTGGGCATGGTGGATATTGGCCGCCATCATCTGATTCAGGAGATTGTCGACGCGTGCATCGAGCGGATTCTCCGCGGGCGGTAACGGCTCGACGACTACCCAGCGTTGCAATGGCGTCTCCTGCGTCAAGTCGAGGGTATCGCCGAGTTTCTCCGGCGTCAGCGGTGGACTGGCCGAGAGGGCGAGGAAACGCCAAGGGGTCTTGCCCTGAGGACCTTGCGGCAGACTCTGGGCCCAGTCCCAGGCGAACCCCACATTGACGTTGTTGCCCAGGCGGTCCAATTCCGCTTTGACCTGACTCATCCGGTCGGCCAGACGCGGCGTATCGACGAAACTCCGCTCGCGGTCGTCACCCAACTGCCACCAGCGGACCTGAACGGCCATCCGTGCCAGCGTCAACTCGACGCTCGGATACCAGATCTTCGGGTCCTGCAGGAAGACTTCGGCCACCGTGAGTGGGCGTCGGGCCGGCTGGTGACGCAAGGCGTCGGGTGGGATCAGGAGTCCCACCAATTCGATCCCCTGGCTTCCGAGGCTTTCGACAAAGGAAACGAGCGCGGCCATCTTCTCAGAAAAGTGGGCCTCGTCGTACCAGACAGGATACTTGGCCCAGCGAATCCCCGCTTGCCCGAGCAGGTCGGCTAGAACAGGTGGGGGGAGTGGTTTCTCGCCCTGGGGGAGCGTCCAGCCAAACTCGCTTCCGTCGGCCGGGCGTTGGGGGGTGAGCACGACCAGACTCATCGCCGGGCGATGATGTGGGGACTCGCGCCCCTGCATCGTTGCATAGAGCCGATAGAATCCCGGGCCGGGAATCGGTGGCTGCCAGTGCGTAATCCCGATTAAGGGGGGCGGTTCTGCGGCCGTTGCCGAGGCCTCTTCAGCCGTCTCTGCCACACTCACTTCTGGGCGTTTGGCCTCGTTGGCCAGGATCGTGCCGTGCACATCCTCCAGAAAAAAATTGATGGCGATGTTCGCTTCCGTGAATCCCGAAGCCTTGCAGGTTACCGGGATGTCTTTGCTCGTAAACACCTGCAAGGGACTGTTCGTGGCAAGGGCCACCCGTGGCAACCGGCCGAGCCAGAGGTCGTCGAAGCGGGCGGACCCCTTTAGGTCGGCTTGGCCCTCCGGTTCCAAGTGGAGTCCAATCAGGACAAACCGCACATGGTCATTTGGCGAGGCGATCGGGCCTAGGCGGAGTTTCTTCCAGCCTTGCGTATCGCGGAGTTTTGCCGATGGGTAGTGGTCGACTTCCTTCTGCTGAGCATCCAGGAAGGTCAGTGAGATCCACGCACGATCATGATCCAGCCCTTGGGTACGAACCAGTCCTTCGAGCACATACTCGTAGAATGTGCTGACCGGGATCGGCGGGCTGTAGGCAACGGCCCCCGCCCCGTCCAATTCGATTCGCAGGCAGTGTTTGCCGACGGGGGTCGTTTCGGCGATGATCTCGATGGGGAGATAGCGGGGGTAGTTGGGGCCCCGGCGGCGGGTCCAGTTGTCGGGCCACGCGTCGTAGTTCTGGTCCCACTTCTCACCAAACGCGCAGTGAAAGACCTCGGTGGCCTCGGGATACCGCCCCTCAATAGGCGCAGTCGGAGCGAGCGTTACAATCAATAGAGGCAATAAAACATTCATTGACTGCCCTGCCGGTAAAGTGCACTGGACCAGTTCACTCTATCGTCCAACCTTGTCGTCCACTCGACCGGAAGACCGGCAATCGCTACGACCTGAAGGAGATGGCTGTGGCCAAGCTCAAACTCGCTGTGGATTTAGCCAGTTTTCGCCTCCCGCTGCGCGAGGCCCTGCCGGCAGCGGCCGACACGGGGGCTGAGGCGGTAGAACTCGACGCCCGAGGGGAAATCACCCCCCAACTTTCCCGAACCGGCATCCGCCAACTGCGGAAAATGCTCGACGACTTGCGCTTGCAAGTGGCGGCCGTCAGTTTCCGCACGCGCGGCGGGTACGCGACCCTGGAAGGGTTGGATCGACGCATCGCAGCGACCAAGGCGGCCATGGACTTGGCCTATCAGTTGGGCGCCTCGGTCGTCGTCAACCACCTCGGCCCGCTCCCGGCTGACACCGGCTCCGAGGCGTGGCGCACGCTGATCGAAGTGCTTCAAGATCTCGGCGTCCATGGCCATCGGGCCGGCGCCCTGTTGGCCGCCGAGGCCGGGGCGGAAGTTGGGCCTGACCTGGCCCGCGTGCTGGAAGCCTTGCCGGAAGGAACCCTCGGGGTCGATTTGAATCCGGGCCGGTTGGTTGAAGGCGGCTTCTCGCCGGAAGAGACGGTTGCAGCGCTGGGCCGCTGGATTCTCCACGTCCACGCCAGCGACGCCGCTCCGCGCGGGTCGCAGAGTGAACCGCATCTGGTCGTTCCCGGCCGTGGCGCGGTCGATTTTCCCGCCCTGTTGGGCGCGTTGGACGAGGTCGGCTATCACGGCTATTTTACCGTTCAGGTGCCCAACTCAATGAGCCCACGGCAGGACTTGGCCGCGGCAGTGGAGTATGTACGGAGACTGTGAGGGAGGGGACTGGTTGACATCCATGGGACAGCGTCCTAGAATCCGGGTATGCCAAGAGCCGCTCGCATTGCGCCGGGAGGATATGTCTACCACGTGCTCAATCGGGGGGTGGGGCAGATGACGCTCTTCACGAACCCGGCCGATTACGAGATGTTTTTCGACGTTCTCGGCGAAACGCTGGCCAAGCTTCCCATGCGAATCGCGGCCTTCACGCTGATGCCCGATCACTGGCATTTTGTGGTCTGGCCAGAGGAAGACGGACAACTGGGCCGGTTCTTCCAGCGGCTCACGGGGACGCATGTGGCCCGCTGGACACAAGCCAAGCATCGGGTGGGCTTGGGGCACGTCTATCAAGGCCGTTTCAAGTCGTTTCCCGTGCAAACGGACGACCATTTCTATCAGGTCGTACGCTATGTCGAGCGGAACGCCCTGCGTGCGGATCTGGTGGCCAAGGCGACCGATTGGCCCTGGTCGAGCCTCGGGATTCGCACGCATGGCACGAAGGAACAACGCGACTTGCTGGCCACTTGGCCGGTGCGGCGCCCGCGCGACTGGCTCCGCTATGTGAACCGCCGGGAGCCGAAAGCTGAGTTGACTGCCTTGCGGCTCAGTGTCCAGCGCGGGGCCCCTTACGGGGACGAAGGCTGGGTCGCAACGACTGCCGAGGAACTCGGACTCCAATCATCGCTTCGCCCTCGCGGTCGTCCCCGCAAGTCAACCTAACACTGGATTCCGCCGTGGCAGCGGAGGGAACATTCTTTGGTTGGAACACCCTAGCCGTTCGGGACCTATCGCCATCGGCGTTTTGACGTCTGAAGCGAGAAACTGGCGTCCGAGGTTCGTGTGGTGGCCATCTGGCCCGAGCCCGCTCCGGATTGCAGGAGATTCGTGTTGTAGCCGAAGAGCAAGCTGTTCCCCAAAAGCCGGGAGTTTTGCGTCACGCTGGCCGAACTTTGCGTCGTTGCTGGCGCTGCAACCTCTCCCAGCACTTTGAAAACGGCGTCGGTCGCGGCCTGGGATGACGTGGCGTCTGTGTCAGACGACAACGTCGTCGTCTCGCTGGGGCTTGAGGTCATCAGCCAGGGAGCGGTCATCCCCCCCCAGCCGAAGCCTTGCGGGGTCCCAAGGATCTTCTGCCAGACCGTGCCCCACGGACTGCTTTGCAACCAGTCGATCAAACCTCCCATGTCGGAGACGCCGACACTCGAAACCGACGTATCAGCGACCGACGTATTGGCGACCGACGTGTCAGAAGCTTGCGTGTCAGAAGCTTGCGTGTCAGAAGCCTGCGTGTCAGAAGCCTGCGTATCAGAAGCCTGCGTATCAGAGGCCTGCGTGTCAGAGGCTTGCGTGTCAGAGACTGCCTTGGTGCTGTTGCTGGACGAGTATCCGTAAGGCCAGCAATAGGGAGGTCGATTGCCGAAGTTGGGCACCATGGTCTTGCCAAACGTGCCCTGCAAGGTTTCGCCCGACGTGACGGTCACCGTGTATGAGTACAATGGACGGGTCTGGGTCCAACCCGGCTGCGCTTCTTCGCGGATTACGTACGTCCCCGGCTTCAGGTTGTCGATACGGTACAGTCCGTCTTCCGACATGCACCACCAGCCGGACGAGGTCGAGTCGGGATGGGTGATGTCGAACGGTTCGTCGGGATCTCGCGTGCCATCGTTGTCCAGGTCGATATAGATCGTCCAGCCGTTCAAGCCCGGCTCGCCCCAGCACCACCAATAGTCCCAGCAGCCGTTTCCATTCTGGTCACACCACTTGTATCCTTCGATGATCGCCGGTTTCCAGTCGCCGAAGTTGGGCGGTTCGGTCGTTTCGCAGTGCCCCTCGACGACGCCACCGGCCGTCACCGTAACCGTGTGGGCATCGGGATACGGACTGGCCGTTTCTCCCGGATAGCTCTGGGTCCAGCCGGTCGGCATGATTTCGCGGATCACATAGGTCCCGGGCTCGAGATCTTCAAACGTGTACTTGCCCTGGCAACCCGTGGGGCAGCAGGGAGTGCCTGCCGAGCTGGCGGTGACGGTTGAGGGTTCATCTGGATCGAGGCCACCATTGTTGTTCAGATCCAGATAGATTGTCCAGCCATTCAAGCCCGGCTCGCCGGTGTCCCATTCGCCATCGGCGTCGAGATCATGCCACTTGTAGCCGATAATGTCGCCGGTTTCTTGCTGGTTGCCGAAGGCGAGATCGGCTTGCACAATCTCGGTGAAGAAGTTGTCGGGATCGAGGGGATCGTCGGGATTCGGGGTAAGCCCAGCTTCCCCGGCGGCGGCCACATACTCGTCACCAGCGGTCAAGGTGATATCTACCGGGTCTGTGGTTGTTTGGAGCCAGCCCGACTGCACCGTTTCGCGCACGCGGTAGGTTCCGGGAAGCAGATTGGTAAACGAGTAGATACCCTGTTCGTCTTCCTCGATGATGCCATTTCCGTCGAGATCCTCGTCGGCGGTGAGGACGGGTTGGACGATATTGCCGTCAGCGTCGACGACGGGGTTGTCAGCGGTATCGGTCAGCGTGATCTCCCACCCGTTGAGCCGAGGTTCGCCCGGGTCCTCGACGCCATTGCCGTTCAGGTCATTGAACTTATGTCCATGGATGGACGCGGTCGGCTCGAATTGAACCGTCGGCGAGGCAGTCGATCCGAGGGTAGTCTGAATGTCGGCGGTTGTGCCGAGCGTGCCGGGATTGTAGGTTTCCGGGTCGCCTGCTCCGAAGGCGGTGGCAAAGGCCTCGTTCGTGGCGGGGGTTGTGGGATCCAGGTCAGGTAATCCACCGAGGTCGGCGGCGATTGTGTTCAACGCGTCGATCCGGTCAGTCTGGGAGACGTACGTCGTATTCGGCGTCATCACCGACGACTCGTCGGTGCGAACGACGAGCCCCTCGTCGGTCAGGAAGAAGCGTTCGGGAACGAGTCGCCCCTCGGCGTCGGTCAGTCCCGTGACGTCAATGAAACCATTTCCCGCCAGGGTGGTGCCTTCGAAGGTGGTGGATTCGGTGAACAAGAAATAGCCTTGGCTGGCCGTGGGGACGAGGGCGTTAATGGAAATCTGGTTGACCTCGCCGTCGGCGTCATTGACGAGATTGAAGATCCCCGGTCCGCCGCCGAGCGGGTCGGCCAGCGTATTGGCGGCCCCTGGATTATTGCCGGGGTCAACGACATCCTCTGGTGCCTTAAGATCCCACACGGCGATCGGTTCGAGGAGCGTTGTGCCATCGGCCGAGGTTGCACCCCAGGTGAGCGGGTCAAATTGGTTGTACGTGACACCGTCAGGGAGGACGAAGAGCGCCAACCGCCCTTCCGTGGCCCGGAAGGTGGGATTGGCCCCGGCCGTCGTGGTTCCGCGGAGCGCATAGACGGCCACGATCTGGGCTCCGTCATACTGAGCGTCGATCCCGCCGCCAAGAAGAAAACCGTATTGGTCGAGAAGGTTAGAACCCACGGTGACGACCGTTCCTCCGGCCTGAGACGTGTTGCTATCGACGTTGTTGTTGAACGTCTGCCCCAAGGAACTACTGCCGGTGATCAGATTCACATCCGCGGCGGTAGTGCCATTGAGTTCGATTTCACCCAGTTTGACGAGCGCATCAGGCGACACGCTCAATAATTCACGTTTCTCGAGCGATTCGACGCGCAAGAGCCGCTGCGCGTTACGGCGGGCAGCAGTGTACTGGGAACGGCAACGGGAACGATTGGCGTGTCGAGGATGTAGTGAACCGATCATAGAGTCTCCTCCTGGGGCCAGAGCCTTGGTCAGGGCTCAGGAATCACATTGCGGAAACAACGAGGAGAGTACTCACTCTCCTTGCGGACGACCTTCGGAATTGATCGCTGCGTGGACAACGAGGCTTTGCTGTACATGCCGTGCGTCTGCCGGCGGCATTCTACGGCCGCTGCGCTCGCGGCAAGTCCCGCCGCCAGACCGGGGCGATCGTATCGTTGGATTCAAACGGTTCGACTTGACGCGAATGACGCTGTGCCGGCATATCGGCGGGGCAAGGGACACTTTGTGTGGCGAGCCGTGCCCAGCGTTCGACGACGGATCGCAAGCGGCTCGGACGTGCTGCTTGCGTCATGATGACTAGGGCGTTCACCCTCTCTGCACGCTCAGTGATGTGCCACACGCGACCGTCCGGGATTCTCTCGGCAAGTGCTTGGGCGATGCGCGTACGGCATTCTACCGCACAGCTTGCAGGCCACCTTGTCGGGAGCCAGGCTGGCAGGACTGGCGGTGCTTGCATTTCTTGCATCATTAGAGGAGCAGTTGCCATTGATCCGCCGCCATGATCCGGGATAGATTCGCGTCGAGTAACGCCCAACCAACGGCAGCCGGTCCCCAACGCCAGGGACGGCCGTAGTTCCGGTGCTGCCGGGGCGTCTTGGGAGTATTCGCATGACGCTCGTGAAAGACCTCGCGTCGAATGTCTTGACCACTCGCATCGCCGCCACCCGGGACGAGTTGACGGCCGCTTTCGAACTGGTCTATCGTTGGTATCTGAACCGTGGCCTCGTCCAGCCGCATCCCGCGGAGATGGTCTACCGGGAGACCTTTGGACTCGACACGACGCGGACGCTCGTGGCCGTGCGGGAGACTGGCCGGGTCGTGGGAACTCTGACGATCGTCGGCGACAACCCGTTGGGCTTCGACCTGGAGGCAAGCTATGCCGACGAGGTGCAACGGTTGCGTGCCGGGGGACGCCGGCTGGCCGAGGTGACGGCGCTTGCCGTGGAACCGTGTTCCGGCCTGCCGCCCCTTGGGGTTTTCTTCTCCCTGACCCGCTTTATGTACCAGTATGCCCAATGGTACGGCTACGACGACCTGGTGATGGTGGTCCATCCGCGTCACTTTCCCTTCTATCGTCGTCACTTCGGGGCCGCCATGCTGGGGCCCTGTCGGCCGTATGGGCCGGCCTGCGACAACCCGGGCATTGGATTCCATATCGACGTGGCGGCGGTTCAGCAGTGCCTGCGGGACGAATTGTTCGACTGGTTCGTTCGTCGCCGGCTGCCGGTGACGGACCTCTGTCGGCCTGGGATGACCGCAATGGATCGGCAGGTGTTTCTGCGACAAATGCAACGGCGACCGGAAGCAGAGCGTAGAGAGCCGAGTCGCATCTGCCGCGCTGTCGCATAGGACCGCCGCAAGGGTGAGGAGCAAAACGAATGGGTCGTGCATGTGTGAATTGCCTTCTTCCTGGCATGGTTCCCGGCGCCGAGCTCGATGCCCATGGGCTTTGCGGTCATTGCCGCGTGCTTGGAACGGATGAGGCGACGAGGGAGGAGCAACTTCGCCAGCAGCGCGTCACTGATCTGGAGGCCGCCTTGGCGGCATGTCGCGGCCAGGGAGAATACGACTGCCTGGTAAATCTCAGCGGTGGCAAGGATAGCTGTTACTTGCTCTACAAGATCGCGCACGAGTACGGGTTGAAGGCTCTGGCGTTTACCGTAGATGTCCAACTGACGGAGATCGCCTGGCGGAACATCCATCGCACGGTTACCCGGCTCGACGTGCCGCATGTGACGTTCCGGCCGCCGATGGAGTTCTACCGCAAGTTGTTTCGCTATCTCCTTACACATCAGGAAGAGCGGGGAGCCGTGCGATCGGTCTGTTATGTGTGTGCCTCCTTGTGTGAAGGGTATGCGCTGCGTTTGGCGACGGAGAAACGGATTCCGCTGATCCTGGCCGGCTACTCTCCCGGTCAGCCCGAGCCGGATCGCATGGTCTACGAGTTTTCGCGGGAGATGATCGGGGAGCAGGATTGGACGCCGCCGGAGCTTCGCGTCAGCGGGCTGTTTGACGCGACCGAACTGGACCTGTTCTGGAACCCGCGGCGTTATCCGGCGGGGACGCGGTTTCCTCGCTTCCTCGCTCCGTTTCACGCCTGGCCCTATAGCCAGCGTGAGACGATGCGTGCGGTGGTCGAACTAGGGCTGGCCGCCAACCGCCGCCACGCCAATCCCGTGTACAGCAATTGCCCCGTCAACTGGCTCTTGATGTACTCCGATTTGAAGCAGTTGGGCTATAATCCCTACGCGCCGGAGTTCTCCCGGCTGATCCGCGAGGGAAAGGCGAGCCGCTGGTATTGGCGGCTCATGACGCCGGTGGTCAACGGCATGATCCGGCATCGGGTATTCTTGGGGCGCAACGTGACGAAATCGCTGGAGTGGCTCGGCTTGCGTCCGGAGGAACTGCGGATCACGCGCCGCGTTGCGCCGGCGGCCGCTTCGCCGGCCGCCGCCCCGACGATACCCGCGTTGTTGCGCCGCCGCGTCGCGCAGACTCCTGACATGACGGTCTGTGCACGGCGCACGGCGTCAGGGGATTGGCGTCCGATCCGCTGGCGCGAGTTCGGCGTGGAGGTGAACCATCTGGCGGCCTGTCTTGCAGCGCGAGGGTTTGCGCCGGGCGAGCGGTTGGCGATCCTTGCCAGAACCCGTCCGGAATGGCAGCAGTTGGAAATGGCTGGAATGCTGGCCGGCGGAGTGATTGTAGGAATTGCTCCCCACAGTTCCCCAGAGCAAGCAGCCGACATCCTCGTGGACTCCGAGGCGAGCGTCCTGGTGGTGGACAACCTGTCCCTGCTGCAACAGCTTCCCGCCGCGCGGTGCGAGCAACTGAAGCTGATCATTGTGCTCGATCCGCCGGCGCAGGACGCGGGTTATGCGAACGTGGTGAGCTGGGATGAACTGGGTGCATCGTGCAATACCGACGAGCCATGGGAGGGTCCCTCACTGTTGCCCGAGCATCCGGCTACGTGGATCTACACCTCAGGGACCACAGGCAGGCCCAAGGCGATTCCGTATTCCCATGGGCAATTGCTCACCGCATGCCGAGCGATCCTGGAGACATATCCGCAACTGGTCGAAGGCGACGTCGCGCTTTGTTGGCTGCCGATGGCCCACTTGTTCCAGCGGATGATGAATCTGGCAGCCATGGCGCGCGGCCTGCCCATCCATGTTGTCGATGATCCGCATAGCGTGATGACCTGCGTGCGGGAAGTAAACCCAGCGGTACTGATTGGCGTGCCCCGCTTTTACGAAAAGCTTCGCGACGGGATTCTGGATGAATTGGCCCGTCTTCGCGGTTGGCGCAAGTGGCTTGCCAAGGCGGCTCTCCAGTTGGGCGCCGTACCCCGTGGAAGCGGCTCAGACGCGGAGGTCGAAGGCCGTCTACGGCGAGGTGCCAGGGGCCTCCTCGACTTCCTGGTTCTGCGGCGTTTGCGACGCGTAATGGGAACGAAGCTCAAGTTCATGATTACCGGTACGGCGCCGATCGGGCCAGAACTGCTCGACCTTTTCTTCCGCCTGGGACTACCGGTGTTGGAGGCCTACGGCATCAGCGAGAATGCGATCCCCATGGCGGCCAACCGGCTGGACGACTACCGTTTGGGTTCCGTGGGCAAGCCGCTGGTCGGCAACGAAATCCGCTTTGCCGACGACGGCGAAATCCTCGTCAAGGGGCCGGGCGTGTTTCCCGGCTACAGTCACGACACCGGCGCAGCCGACCTGTTCACCGCCGACGGCTTCTTCCGTACAGGCGATCTTGGGTTCCTTGACCAGGACGGCTTCCTGTTTCTCACGGGCCGCAAAGCGGAGATCATCAAAACATCCACGGGTCGCCGGCTCTCACCCCATCAGATCGAGGCTGCTTACGTTCGCAGCCCTTACCTGGATCAGGTTGTCGTAATTGGCAACGGGCACCCGTATCTGGTCGGATTGCTCGGGCTGAATTATTCGCGCGTTCGGGACTGGCTGACGCAACACGGGGAATCGACGGAGGGAAGCGATGCCGAACTGGCGGCACGGCCTGCCGTGAGGAGTCTGATCCAGCGGGAACTGGAAACGCTTGGCCAAGAGCTTGCGGCGCATGAGCGGATTGTGGCATTCGACATCCTGCCCGCGCCCTTGAGTGCAGAACAGGGAGAACTCACCTCAACCGGCAAGCTTTGCCGTGCACGGATCGACGAACGCCATGCCGCGCTGATCGCGCGGCTGTATCACCGCGACGTCGCTTCGCCCCATCCTGGGCTGGCGAGCCGCGTCGAAGGAAGGGACACTTGATGCGGCAGGTCTTGGTCACGGGCGGTACAGGAGCGATTGGCAGTGCCTTGGTTCCGTTGTTCCTCAACGACGCGTGTACCGAGGTGCACCTGCTCCTCCGCGCTCCCGGGGTAGGCCAGCTTGAGGAGCGTCTTGGCGGGTTGATGGCTTTCTGGGGGATTGGGCTCGATTGCTCCTCCATCCGGCAGCGAATCCATGTCCATGCAGGCGATGTGTGCCAACCACGGCTTGGGCTAAGCGCTAACGCCTGGCGGCGATTGACCGAACAACTAACCCACATGGTCCATTGTGCGGGGAACGTGAAGCTCAACCAGCCGCTTGCGGTGGCTCGGGCGGCGGCCGTCGAGAGCCTGCGACATGTGGTCGAACTGGTTCAGGCTTGCCGGCGAAACGGCCGCTTTGAGAAGCTGGATGTGGTCAGCACGGTTGGCGTAGCCGGATGCATGCGGGGGGCGATCCCCGAAACGCCCCTGACCGTTCCGCGCCAATTCCACAACACCTATGAAGCGGCCAAGGCTGAGGCGGAGCAGTTGCTCACAGCGGAAATCGAAGCTGGCCTCCCGGCGACGATCCATCGGCCGAGTATGGTTGTGGGAGATTCCCGCACCGGGCGGATCCTCCATTTTCAGGTTTTCTACTACTTGTGCGAGTTTCTCACCGGCCGCCGCACGCATGGCCTCCTGCCCGAGTTGGGCCGCTTTCGATTGGATACCATTCCGGTCGACTACGTCGCGCGGCTGTTGTACGCCTCGTGCGCTCGGCCCGACGCAATTGGCCGGATCTTTCATCTGTGTGCCGGTCCGGAGGGGGCTCTTGCGCTGGGGGAACTCACAGATCGCCTGCGGCAGATCTATGCGGCGCATGGAAGACACCTTCCCAGACTACGGCATCTGTCGTTCCGGCGATATGCCTTGCTCACCAAGCTGCTGGCGTGGGTTGCGCCAGGCCGCATGCGCCGAACCCTCCGGACGTTGCCTCATTTCCTGGCCTACCTCGACCAAGAGCAGACTTTCGAGACGACCCAAACCCGGGAGTTCTTCGCCGACGACGCCCAGGTGCCGCCGGTCGATCAGTACCTGGGCCGTCTGATCGATTACTACGAGACGATGCGTGCCAAGAAGCGTCAACCGTTCCCTTTGGTATGAACCAACATGAAGCAGCGTCCTCACGTCGTTCCGTCTTCACACAGTGCAACGTCCGTGCGTCCCACCGGCTCCCCCGCAACCGCCCGGCGGCGGATTCTATTCGTTGCCGAAGCGTTGACCTTGTGCCACGTGAGCCGGCCGCTCGTCTTGGGCCGGGCCTTGGAAGCGGACCCGTATGAGGTACATTTCGCCTGTAGCGAGGAGTACCACCCCTTGTTTCAAGGGGTGGCCGGTCACTTGCACGCAATTCGCTCCGTTCCCAGCAGAGAGTCGCTCGCGAGGGTTGCGCGGGGCCGGCCCGTATTCAGCACCGAGACACTGCGGGGGTACGTGCAGCAAGATCTGCGGCTGCTGGAAGACGTTAAACCCGATCTGGTCGTCGGCGACATGCGGCTTTCGCTGGCTGTCAGTGCGCCGCTGGCCGGTGTACCCTATATGGCGATTGTCAACGCCTATTGGAGTCCCTACGCCAGGCAGCGGTTCGACGTTCCGGAACTGCCGATCACGCGCGTGCTTGGCCCACGGATCGTAGGGGCCGTGTTCCCCATGCTTCGGCCGCTGGCGTTTGCACAGCATTGCCGGCCGTTGAATCGAGTCCGCCGGGAGTACGGGCTGCCCAGCCTGGGGAACGACCTGCGTCGGGTGTACACCCACGCCGACTACACGCTCTACGCCGACGCTCCCGAACTGGTCCCCACGATCGACGCCCCTGCCCATCATCACTACTTGGGACCGATTCTCTGGTCCTTCCCCGCGTCGCTGCCTGCATGGTGGAACGAACTGCCCGATGACCGGCCGGTGGTATTTGTATCGCTGGGAAGCTCTGGCCGGGCCAACCTGCTGCAAGTAGTGCTGGACGCCTTGGCCGATCATCCGGTGACGGTGATTGCAGGAACCAGTGGCCGGACCGCGCCAAAGCGCGTTCCCCCCAACGCCTTCTTGGCCGACTACCTCTCCGGCATCGAGGCCGCCGCACGGGCCGATCTGCTGGTCAGCCATGGCGGAAGCGCTCCGGCCTACGTCGCGTTGTCGCAGGGGACTCCGGTCTTGGGGATGCCGAGCAACCTGGACCAGCAGTTGACCGTCGACTATGTGGAGCGGGCTGGGGCCGGCTTATGTCTCCGCGCGGAATATGCGAACAGGGCGAGAGTCGCTCGCGCGGTTACCGAAATGCTGGAGAATCCGAGCTTCTGCGACGCGGCCAGAAACCTATCGCATGTCTTTTCCCGCTACCACGCACCGGACCGCTTTCGCGAACTGCTTGCTCGCACGTGTGGCCGACCGCAGGCCATACTTCATGCCCTATCCTCAGAGTAGCTGCTGCGTGGCAACCGTGGGCTTTGGGATGCCTCCCCGTTGGGGAAGAACTCCGAAGATCAATCGAGGATGTCGCGGTCGTGAGCTGAAAGGGAACGGGGAGGCCGGGTGGGCCCCCCCGTTTTGATCCATCCCTCCTGGCCTCGCTCGATCAGGGAGCTGGGTCCTTCCCGTCGATCCAAGGACCGGCCAAATTCATATAGGCGGGCGGCTCGATCAGGCTGCCGGTGTCGCCCGCCTTCCAACCGGGGACATGGCGCGGCTTGGCCCGCTCTTTAGACATCTTCTCCCACTGCTGAGCCCAAGTGGCGTCGGCCGGGAGGACCTTGCCGTCGTTGAAGAAGAAGATTTTGCCTTCGCGGTAGCTCTGCGCGCCGAGATTGACGGTCACGATCGCGGCCGCTCCGAGATCCGGCGGGTTGTTGACCATATCCGGCTGGTTGGCGGCGATGGCGTCGACGAAGTTCTGGAAGTGCGCTTCGTCCTGGTTGCCGACCGAGGGGACGTTGATTCGCGTCTCTTTCAGTTTGCTGTCGTGAGTGATCTGCGGACGTTCGGGAAGGAAGTCGAAACCATTGTCGTTGTTGAAGACCAACGCTCCATAATGACCGCGGATCGTGGGGACGAGGGCGTTGACTTCGGCGCACATCGTGGAATTGATCAGCAGTTGGCAGCCCTCGTTGTAGTCGGCCACCACGGTGGCGACGTCGGGCACATCGCGCCCGTCGTACTCGAAATAAATGCCGCCGGCACCTACAACCCGAGCGGGATAGCGCAGGCCGGTGGCTTTGAGCATCACCGTGGTGCGGTGGACGAACAGGTCGGTATACATGCCCGAGCCGAAGGGCCAGTAACAGCGCCATTGCGCGTAGACGGCACGGTCAAAAGGCATCTCCGGGGCCAAACCGTACTCAACCCCCAACCATCGCCGCCAATTGACCGTCTTGGGCGTCATGTCCTTGGTCAACACGTAGTAACGCCACTGGCCGATGTTCGAGTTGCGCGAGTAGGCCGTCTGCAATTGCAGCACTTTGCCGATCGTTCCCGCCTCGATCATCTCGCGGGCCTTGTCCCAGGTCCGGAGACTCGTCGACTGGACCCCGACTTGCATCACCTTGCCGCTGGCCTTCCACGTCTTGACGACCTCGAGTGCCTCGTCAATCGTGTGGGTCATCGGCTTTTCGCAGTAGACGTGCTTGCCGGCCTTGAGGGCATCGATCGTTTGCTTGGCATGCCAGTGGTCGGGCGTGGCGATGCAGACCGCATCGACGTTCTTGTCGGCCAGCATGTCCTCGTAGTTTTCATACCGGGCGGCCTTAATGCCGGTCTGTTTCAAGATGTAGTCGACGACTTTCTCTTGCTGCACGGAATAGACGTCGGAGACTGCGGTCAGGTCGACGTTTGCCCCTTTTTCCCGTAATTTGGCAAGGGTTTTCACGTGGGCCCCAAAGCCGCGTCCGCCGGGACCGATAAATCCGATGCGGATACGCTCGTTGGCCCCATAGGCTCGGGCGGGAGCCGGGACGGCAAACGTGCCGGCCGCGGCGGCGCTGGCGGCAACCGAGGTCTTAATGAAGGTACGGCGTGACAGATCATGTTTCGCTTCGTTCATGGAAACGTTGCTCCTCCGTCGATGGTGGATTCCTTGTGCGGTTGATTGTTGATGGAGTGAGGTTGTCGACAACTATTTGCCCATCTTCCGCAGATTCTGCAGGCAACGACGTACCGCCTCCAATGACTCGGGGCCTTTGCGGCTCTCTTCTTCGACGATGTACCACTCGGTGACGTTGTTGCTCTCGCAGACCTCGAAGACCTTGTCGAACTGAACCTCCCCCTCGCCGATGACCGCGCCCGGTTGGCCGCCGTGTTCCTTCAGGTGGACCGTGATCGCTCGGGAAGCGAACTTCTTGAGCATCGCCAAGTAGTCGCCGCCGCCCTGAAGGCAGTTGCCCACGTCGAGTTGGAGAAGAACTTCGGGGCGTGTATGCGTGCCGAGCACGTCCCACGGCGTCTGGCCTTCGACCGGCTTGAAATCGCCGGCGTGGCAGTGATAACCGATGCGCAAGCCTTGCGGCTGGAGCTTGGCGGAGAGGTCGTCCAAGAGCTTCGACGCTTCCAGCAGCCCGTTGACCGACTTGAAGTATTGTCCGGGCAATGCGGCCAGGATCAGATTCTGGTTGCCGATGGCCTTCTGGAAGTCGATCATGCGCTGGAGGGAATCGCCCTGGAGCTTGGGCACCGTAGTGTGCATGCCGCACGCCTTGAGCCCGTTCTTATCGAGCAGCTTGCGCCACTCTTCGCCGCTCTTGCCATAGTCGCTATGTGCCAACTCGACTCCCTCGTAGCCCATCTCCGCGATGGCCGCGAGCACGCGGGGGAGATCCTTTTCGGCTTCGCCTCGCACCGACCAGAGCTCCAAGGCGATAGGGATCTTCCGCGCGGCGGCTCGGGCCGACCTGGGGAGGCCGGCTCCCGCAAGATACATCGCGCTTCCGCAGGCCGCGAACTTGAGCATTTCTCGACGTGTGAGATTCATGGTTGTCCTTTCGACTGAGGCTGATTCTGACGCTTTTTAGAAACCGTAACTGGCAACAGAGATTGCGGTGACGGTGCGACTCCCGCCGAGAGCCGTACAGTGTCCTACCATTTGCCAGTATACACCCGGTCGCAGTCACTCGCCAATCTTCCACACGGGCGAAACGGCACGGCCAAAGGTTGGGCTGGTGCGTTGTGCCCAACACGCCGTGCAAGACACGCCCTTTGCCACAGGAGCAGACAAAGGCAATGGGCTGATCCTGGCCGTCGACTTTGGAGTGGGCATTGGCGAGGATCGACTTGAGGGACTCACGGTGTTCGTGTCTGCAGGGGCTTTTTCTTCTTCGCCCTTGTATTTCCACTCCTTCTCGTCCGTGATCCGGCCCTGGAGCGGACGGACCGTCCCCTTCACGCCCAAAATGATGCCGAAACTTTCATTATAGCAGTCGAACGTCGTTCGGCAGAAGGCTGGCGGATTGCGTATTGGGAATGCGTTGTTCGCGCGATAAACCAGCGCCGGAGGGATCGCGTTTGCGCGCTACCCTCCGGTTTGTTGACAGCCCCCAGGTTGTGAGCCCGTCACGTTGATTCTATCTATGACAAGTGTAAGCAAGGGCTAGGGCACCTGCACTGGCTCGCCGCCGGCCTTAGACCCCAGTCTTCCCCAGACACCGTAAGGGCTTTCGCCCGAGGAAGAGGAGCTGGGACTGGCAGTACCCAGGTTGCCGGTATCGATCGTCTCGCTGAAGAAGTGGACCGAACCGTCGGCCATCAGTCCATTCACCCCGCCGGGATGCTCACTGGCCGGCGGGATGACCAGGGTCGTCGTGTCGGCATATTGGTTGGCGCCTTCCCCACACGTCGGCGCATTTGGGGGCAATACCGTATTGAAGCAGGAGCGTTCGGCCTGCCCGTCGGTCCAAATCACGCCGAAGCGTCGCTTGTGCGTGCCAGCCGTAAAATACTTGCCGTTCGTTTCCAGAAGGCAGACGTTCGGCGTCGTGCCGATCCCGGAGACATTCAGCTTCATACCGATCACATGGCGATACTGATTCGCACTGATCGTGACCGGATCAGACTCCGATTCCTTGAGCCGTTCGCTCATCATGATCGTATTGCTCAGCCCGTCGGTGATGTCGCGAAAGCGGGTATTTCGCCGGGAAGGAAAGATGCCGCGAGAACTGTTGTCGTTGGCCCCTGTCGCTTGATCGCCGATCGAGAGGGCGTAGTTATTGAACGGACGGCGGTCGGTCCACGTCCCATTTCGCGGACCAGCATCCGAAGGGCAATGCAGCACAACTGGAGAGAAATTCCAGGGCGCCCAGTTCCATTCCGCGGTTGGTCCCCACGGCGGATACGTTGCATCGCCTGCCTTGATTTTTTCGTACATCGGCTGCTGCTCCAGGAACGGCAGGAGCGGGACGAGGGCGTTCAACCGGCCTGTGTTGGATAAGGTCTGTCCGCCGATCTGGGTCCCACCGTTGCGCATCGCCAAGGCATTATGCACATCGTGGTAATTGTGGAAGGCTACGCCCAACTGCTTGAGATTGTTGACGCACTGCGACCGCCGCGCCGCCTCGCGTGCGGCCTGCACAGCCGGCAGAAGCAAGGCGATCAAGATGCCAATGATGGCAATGACCACTAGGAGTTCCACGAGGGTAAATCCCCGCAATTGTGATTGCCTTTTGCGCGTCGACATAATCGGTCTCCTGTGATAAAGGAGCAAAGCAACTCTTCCCCTAAGCAGAAAACCCTTTCCGCCCGAAGATTTCGATGTTCAAGCCAAAAGGATGATGGCGGCGGCCAGCGTCGATGATGGAGGCTCAGCCTGTCGCATCGACGGACCTCAGGCGAACATCCCCCCTGATCGGCCACTACTCTATCCTAGCAGCTGGCACTAGGGAGGTAATTGAGATCGTGCGTATTTTTCTTGAGATCCATTGCATCCTGCTTATGGAGGGGTGGTGCGGGTTATTTGCGAAGCTCATAGCTGTTCCGGTTCTCGGTGCGAACGCCGCAAAAACCTGAGCCTCGTGCATCCCGGCCAGTACACTACGGCCGACGTAGGCCAGTGCGGTTATTGGCGCGGACCGTCGCGTTGCGACATTGCAAACGCAGGAGGTCAAGGATGGTCTGGGGCAACGTTCGTGCAGTGTTGAGCCAAGTTGAACCCAATTCTCGCCGTAGCCAATAAAAAAAGGACTTACGACCAATCGCCGTAAGTCCTTATTCCGCAATAGTGCCGAAGACAGGACTTGAACCTGCACTCCCTCAACGGGAACTAGGTCCTGAACCTAGCGCGTCTGCCAATTCCGCCACTTCGGCGCACCTTTGTTTTTTAGAATAGCAGAGCCGTTCATGCAAGTCCCTCTTGTTAGGGAGGGTTAAGATCCCACGGTGTTGACCGGCGGCCGAAATCCCCCTGCGACAATTCGGTCCGGGTTGTGTATCCTTATCAAGAGGGGCGTTCTTGGTCGTGCCGCACGCGGGAAGAGGCCGATTCGAGTTCCCCCCTGAATGAGACATGGAATTGCATCCGCAAGTAATACGTGCAGGGCCGTTCCCGGTCACCAGATCTTATGGATTGCGTAAGCGCCGAAAGACAACGCCAGTTCGCCGTGGACGTGGTGCGCAAGCTCCGCGAGGCCCGGTTTGAGGCCTATTGGGCTGGCGGCTGCGTACGCGACCAACTGCTGGGGCGAACCCCGAAGGATTATGACGTGGCCACCTCGGCCCGGCCGCGACAGATCCGTCAACTGTTCGGTCACCAGCGAACCTTGGCCATTGGGGCGGCTTTTGGCGTGATCACTGTCCTCGGCCCGCGCGAGGTCGAACCGATCGAAGTCGCCACGTTCCGTCAAGATGCTAGCTATAGCGACGGGCGTCATCCCGATCGCGTCATCTTCAGCGATCCGCGCGAGGACGCCCTGCGGCGTGATTTCACGATCAACGGCCTGTTCTATGATCCGATCGAAGAGCGGGTGATTGACTTCGTGGGTGGAAGCGAAGACCTCCAGCGGCGACTGATCCGAGCGATTGGCGACCCGATGGAACGTTTTGGCGAGGACAAACTACGGCTGTTGCGTGCGGTGCGGTTTGCCGCCGAGTATGGTTTTGAGATCGATCCGGCCACGTTCGCGGCGATTCCCACGATGGCCGCCCAGATCACGGTTGTCAGCCCGGAGCGGATTTCTCAGGAGATGCGGCGGATCTTGGAGGCCGCTAACCGTGCCCGAGGGCTGCGGCTGCTGGTTGAGGCGGGCCTGTTGGCCGTGATCCTCCCCGAAGTGAAAACCGATCTGGAAAATCAGCCGCGGCTCGACCGGGCCTTGACGCTCCTGGCCCAACTCGACAAGCCGCGGTTTCCACTGGCCTTGGCCGCTCTCCTGCATTTTTGGGTCACGCCCTTGGTCGCAGAAGCCGTGTGTCGACGGTGGCGGCTGTCGAACAAGGAAACCGAGCGCGTTTCGTGGTTGATTGAGCATCAGACGTCGCTGGACGACGCACCGTCAAAACCCTGGTCGGTGCTCCAGCCGCTTTTGGTTCACGAAGGGAGCGGCGACTTGCTTGCACTGACCGAAGCCCGGGCACGAGCCGGCATCGGAGATCTCGAGGTAGTGACGCACTGCCGACAACTCCTCGCGCGTCCCCGGGAGCTGCTCGATCCGCCCCCCTTGCTCAGCGGAAATGACTTGATCCGCCACGGTGTCCGTCCGGGGCCAGAGTTCAAGTCGCTCCTCGAAGCGGTCCGTAACGCCCAGTTGGACGGTCAGATTCGCAGCACAAGCGAAGCCCTGGCCTTGGTCGAACAGCAGATTCGTCGCAAGACGTAAGCCGCCATCGTCGGGAAGGCCTGTCGATGGCTTTGGAAGGAGCTCCTGATGGACAAAAAAGCGAAGAAGAAGATCGACACCCTCCATCAACGACTGCAAAAGCTCCGTCAGCAACTGGCAGGGGCGAAGAAACAGGCCGATGACCCGGCCGAGTTGCATTTGCTCCAGAAGCAAGTGGCAGAGGTGGAGGCTGAGTTGGCTAAATTGAAGGAGATTTGAGCAACGGCTAGTCTTGCAGATGGGGCTGGCCTGCTCTTTTGGATGCGTTTTGATCGATTTACGCAACATACCCGAACCGCTCCTCCGAGGCATGCGACACCTGCTCGGTGCCATTTGTTGTGGCCGTCGATAAGAGGGTGTCGCGAAGAGCAACGGGGGGAAAAATCCACCCGCTGTGGCAAGCGTCATCCCTAGAGCCGGTTCGTCGTGCGGGCAGCGGGACGAAAGAGGAAAAAAAACGCGATTGGCTCGCCAATTCCGCCGAGCGTGAAGTAGTTTTCTAAAGAAGTCCTCTGGCTCCGTCCCCACTGGGCCAGTGGCAAACGTGGTCTCGATTGTGGACGCTTGGCCGGTGGCGGACTGGCCGCATCGGGACGTCTTGCAGGGGCGCTGCGAAGGAGCGATCTGCCGTGAAGTACTTGATCGTTGACGATGATCGTGTCTGCCGTGAGGTCGTCAAGGCCGCCCTCGCTCCCTATGGACATTGCGACTTGGCATTCAATGGGCAAGAAGCGATCGGGGCGTTTCGCATGGCGCTCGACAGGGGCGAGCCCTACGACCTGGTCTGCCTGGACATCATGATGCCCGGCAGCGACGGCCATGTCGTGTTGGACAGTATTCGTCAGCTCGAAAAGCAACGCGGGATCTTTGGTTCCGATGCCGTGAAGGTCATCATGACCACGGGGGTCCGGGACCCGAAGGAGTGCCTGCAAGCCTTCCGCGAAGGGTGCGAAAGCTTCGTGGCCAAGCCGGTCATGGAGCAGCAATTGCTCGAACAGGTCCAAACACTTCTCGGCGAACTCTCTCAGGAATCCTCGGAAGGGACTTCAACGCACCCAGACGGAAGTCCCTGCCGCAAGGCAGAATCCCGGCAGTGCCGTTACCTGATCGTCGATGACGATCGCCTTTGCCGGGAAATGCTCAAGGGGCTTCTCTCTCACTTTGGGGACTGTGATTTCGCGGCCAGCGGCCGGGAAGCCGTTGAAGCGGTCCACCAAGCCATTGAGAATGGCCGCACCTATGATGGCCTCTGGCTGGGCATCATGATGCCCGGCATGGACGGTCACGAAACATTAACCGCCATTCGCCGGCTCGAGATGGAACATGGCATTCAAGGATGTGACGGAACCAACGTCATCATGATTACGGCCTTGAGCGACTCGAAGCAGTGCATTCGTGCGTTCCGCGAAGGCTGCGAGAGTTTTGTCCGCAAACCGATTCGCAAAGACGAATTGCTGCTCCGCATGAGTCAGCTGGGCCTGATCGAGGCGGAAGCAAGCCAGCCGACGCATTGAGCCTACCCCTTCGCCCTTCAGTCCTTGATCAACACCGGCGAACCGAGAAAGACCGGCGGCGGCTGCGACGCCTTACGGCAGCCGTCGATCAAGAGCAGGGTATCCCAGCGGATCGGGTAATGGATCACACCGTCGTTGGCGCCCCCCCAATGGATTGCGGCGGTCCCGTCCAAGGGAATCTCGACATAACGCCATCCGGTCCAGGTCATCCGCTCACCGCTCGGCTGAAATACCTGTCCGGTCGAGTCGACGAACCGCAACCGCACAAACTCCTTCGAACCGTTGCCGTAGATCCAATAGCCCACGGCCTTGGGCCGGCCGTCGATCTTCTTCAGCGCGGCCGTCTTTGGCGCCAGACGGATGAACTTCCAGCCTTCTGCCATCGTGTAGTCGATTTTAAGGGTACTTGTGCCGGCCATGGGTGCGCCAGCAGGCGTCGGAGCGAGGGTGACCGACTGGGTGGACGCAATCTTCGCATCGCCGTCGGAGTGCATCTGCCATCCGGCGGCCAGATGCTCCGGCGTGTACCGGGAGAAATCCGCGGCCAGCATCATCGCGGTCGTCGGCAAGGCGAGCTGCAAACGCCCTTGCTCATCCTCGACCCGAACTCCCAGGCGATAGTCCTTCACCTGGCCCGCTTCGAGCGCGAACTGCACGGTCTGCTCCTGTTGGCCTGCCTGGAACTCGACTTTCGCCTCGGTGGCGGCCGGCGCAAGCCCTTGGACCTCGATCAACCGCACGACGCCCTTGAACGCTTCCCCCGTAGGATTCTCCACACGCACACGCAGTTGTCCGCCGAGCGGCGGGCCGATCGCAATGCGAAAGGGGTTGGTCGCCTGCACGGGAACGGTCTGAACCAGGGTGCCCAGCCCTTCCACCCGGCATTCCAGCCGCATGTCGAGTGGTTCGGACGTGCGCGGTAGGTCAAGGCTCGTGGCCAGCGCAACGGATTGGCCCGGCGGCACTTCGGTTGCCGCGCCGCCGCTTGAGACGCGAATCGTTCGTCCAAGCGGATTGCGCAGCATGAGCGAGACTGCCAACGCGGGTTGGGCTCGCACAGCGAGGTCCAGCGGCGCCCGCTGCCAAGCCGCCGCAATACGCAACAGGTCGTTGGCCGCTTCGGGCACCAGGTATTGCGGCGCATCGTTCAACGTCAATGTCAGCCCGTTGCCGTTGGCCACGAGTGCCGGGAGCGAAGCCCCCGTATGCCCGGTCACACGAAATCGGCCGGGACTGGCGGGAATCGTAACCGTCCGAGGTTCGCTGGCCGTGGTCCATGCAGCCAGCCGGACCTCGTCCCCCTTCGTGAACAGGTAGACGTACTCTTCCACGCTCCCCACCACCAGCCGCTTATTGAACTGGAATCCGTCGAGCTGGGTAGTCAGCGTTTGAGCAGCCAGATACGAGGGCTTGGGATCGTAGACCGGCGTGCGGTCCTTGAAGTATGGATGCATCACCGTGCCGAAGTGATGCTCAGGCTCCTTGGGGTCCTTGCCGTCGTCGTGCCAATCGTACCAGATTGAAACGGGAATGTCGTTGGCCAGGTTGGTCATCCACTCGCGCGGCAGATACTTCCCCTGTCGGGCATCGTCGAAGTTGTGCCAGGCCGATGAATAGCCCCATTCACCCGACATGATCGGAATCGTCTTTCCCTTGGGGGCATACTTGGCGATCATCCGTCGCAACTGGACATACTCACCGGCGGCGGTCTCCGGCCCCTTTTGGCGATAGGGATGGACGGTCACGCCCGACCAGTACTCCAAAAGCCCGGCCTTGAAACACTCTTCCAAGAACACCAAGTCGATCTGCGAGGTGCCGGGGCCGATGT
>CAZLDQ010000052.1:0-29707 GCA_964558295.1 uncultured Planctomycetaceae bacterium
CCCCAGAAAACCCTCGTGAAAGAACACCGGCTTGTAGCCCTGCTCGGTGACCCAACGAAGGGCCGTGTCGAGGCGGGCGAAGTGGTCGGGGATGTAGTTCTGGTAGAAGGGCCAGAAATACTGTTCGTGCGTGAACAGGTCCATGATCTCAGCCTGATTGGGGTCTTGGGCGAGCGGCTCCAGGGTCGGCACGGTCTTCTCCACCGGCGTACTGTTGCAAACGATGTCCACGCGAGAGAAGACGATCCCGCTTTCGAAGTCCTTCAGCGCGTCGTGGCGTGACAGATATTCGCTACGCACTTCATCGATCAGGTAGTTGACGTCGTATTGCACCCCGTTGAGCTTGCGGAAATAGCCGCTCAAAGCCCGCACGCCGCGCTCGTAGAGCGGCTTCAAGGCCGACGGTTGGGTCATGCCCCAATGGATCACGGTCGGTGGGGCATACGTCTCCTCGCCGGCAAAACGATGAATCTCCGCAGCCACCTGATCCAGATCGGCCAGCAGCTTCTGCGGGGATGCGTACTGATAGGGACGCGCGGGATCGTTGGCATAGGCGTGGAAGGCCAGCTTCATCCAATGGGCGTTGTCCTTCCATTCCCCCTTGTAACGATCGGGGAACTGGGGTAGTTGAAAGTCATCGCCCGTGGTGTAATAAATGTTCACTGTGAAGCGGACGCCGTACTTCTGATTCAGCTCGCGTAACCCCTTCAAGTAGAAGCAGTCGAAGAGTGACGCATAATTCTTCTGGGCGATGTCACGCAGGAAGAAACTGTTGTCGTCGATCGAGAAGCGATAACGCGGGAATGAATTTTTGTCCCACACGACGCGAATCGAATGCGTCTGGCGTCCGAAACGGCCGTTGGACGTTGCCGTGATCTCGGTCTCCTTGTCGCGGAGCACCAACTCGGCGGTAAACCGCGATCCCGCCCGGCGGGCCACAACGCCGTTGACCATCACACGGTCGTCCAACGGGGCCTGGCCGGTGACCTGAATCTCCAGACCTCCGTCCACCGCTTTGCCGTGCCGGCGGTTGAGCACCGCGCCATGGAACGGCTCATCGATCGAGAGCAAGGAGGCGCTTGCCATCGCAGGGCGGGTCAGACTTCCCACGGTGGCGGCCGTCGCCCCGGCCGCGGCGCGCAGGAATGAACGTCGTCGAATCGTCGGGTTGTTCATCGCTGGGTTCCATCAAATTGTCAGGACAATTCTCCCCCGGCCAAACCGGGGCCTACGGCACTCAATTCATCCAGAACCGAAGCACCACGTTTATCGCCCCATTTGTCAATGTTGTATCTCTCAGTTGGCAATCCTCACTCCTCCTGTCAGTCGCAGTATACCTCCCCCCCACCTCGCCGCCTACCTTTTGGGTGTCCAATATCTGTCACTTCTCCGATTCGCAATCCAGAGAAATTCCCCCGCCTAGCCCCCGCCGCTTGGTGTAGTCCCTGGGCCGGAGACTGTGTACACTATGAACCTGAGGCCAGCTTCGGGCCTCGGAGAAAGAGGGGGAAAGTCCCCATCCGACCTCTGACGTCCGACTTCTGAACTGCCCCTGAGGTGGCCATGATCCTGCTGATCGACAACTACGATTCCTTCACCTACAACCTTGTCCAGCGTCTGGGCGAGCTCGATCCCGCCTTGGATTTGCGGGTTTATCGGAACGACAAGATCACACTCGACGAGATCCAAACGCTCAGCCCTTCCCACCTGATCGTCTCCCCAGGGCCGTGCACGCCGGACGAGGCCGGGATTTCCGTCCCCGCGATTCGCCGGTTCGCCGGGAAAATTCCCATATTGGGGGTGTGCCTTGGGCATCAGTCGATGGGGCAGGCCTTTGGGGCCAAGATCGTCCGGGCAGACCGACTGATGCACGGGAAAACCGACCTGATCTATCACGATAACCAGGGACTATTTGAAGGGTTGGAGAACCCGTTTGTCGCCACCCGCTATCACAGCCTAGTGATTCAGCCCGACACGCTCAGCGATCAGTTCGCGGTGGACGCCTGGAGCGTTTCACCCGATGAGACCCGGGTAATCATGGCGATTCGGCACAAGAAGTTTCCGCTGTTTGGGCTGCAGTTCCATCCAGAAAGCTTTTTGACCGAGTGTGGCTCAACCCTGTTAGAACGATTCTTAAAGGTCAAAGCTGCGTGAGCACGAAGCAAAGCGGACGTCGCAAGGAAGCAGCACCCGGCGCCAGCGCTGGGGTTCCAGGGGAATCGCGGATGAGGGCTTGGCTCCGTTCACCAGTGTTTTGGTATGCGGCTGTCGGGGCCGTGCTCCTCTGGGCATCGCTGCCCCCTGTGGACCTCTGGCCCCTGGCTTGGATCGCACCGATTCCGTGGCTTCTGCTCGTCCGTCGCCCGGAGCTTTCCGGTTGCCGGTCGTATCGAACACTTTGGGTTGTGGGGTTCGCCTTTTGGCTGGCGGCCCTGCACTGGCTGCGCCTGCCCCACTGGGCCACAAGCTTTGGCTGGTTGGCCTTGTCGTTTTACTTCGCCTTTTATGTGCCGGTGTTCATCGGCCTGTCGCGGGTAGCCGTACACCGGCTGCGAATCCCGCTGATTCTTGCGACACCAGTCGTCTGGATGGGCCTGGAATTGGCCCGGGGGCATCTGTTGACCGGTTTTACCATGGCCAGCCTGGGGCATACGCAGTATCGCTGGATCGAACTGATCCAGATCAGCGATCTGGCCGGAGCCTATGGGGTCAGCTTCGTGGTGATGTTTGTAGCCGCATGCTTGGCGAGGATGTGCCCCTTGGAGGACCGGCGCTGGTCGCTCTGGCCGGTCGTGCCGCTGGGCGTCATGTTGACTGTCGTGCTCACGTATGGCTATGTGCGGACCAATGGGCCGCCGCCTGAGCCTCAAGTCCGGATAGCCTTGATCCAAGGATCGATCGACATTACGCTCAAGGCCGATCCCACAATGCGGGAGATGATCCACGCGCACTACCGCGATCTTTCACGCGAGGCGGTGCGCAAGTACGGCAAGTTGGACTTGATCGTCTGGCCGGAGACAATGCTCCGCGACACGCTGCTTACGATCGCCCCCGATTCGATGATTCCCCCCGAGTTTGCCGACGCGCCCGAAGAATTCCGTCGCCGGCAGGCGGAGTTTACCCGAGCAAGTGAAGTCCGCGTGGGGCAGATGGCGGCCGAGTTGCGCGTACCGATGCTCCTAGGGGTCGACACCTGCCACTATGGCCCCAAGCGGATGGAGTGTTTCAACTCCGCGGTTTATGTCTCCAAGTCGGGCGCCCTCCTCGGGCGCTACGACAAGAATCATCTGGTGATGATCGGGGAATACGTGCCTTTTGCGGGACAATTCCCCTGGCTCCAGCGACTCACGCCCCTTCCGATCAGTCTTACCGCAGGCCAGAAGGCGGCGGCGTTTGACGTGAACGGTTTGCGTGTGTCGCCAGACATTTGCTATGAGAGCGTGCTGCCTCACTTGATTCGCCGCCAAGTGCGCGAGCTGGCTGAAGTGGGGCAGGAGCCGGATGTGCTGGTCAACCTGACCAACGATGGATGGTTCTGGGGGTCCAGCCAATTGGACATGCATCTGGTCTGCGCCGTGTTTCGCGCGGTCGAGTGTCGCAAGCCGTTTGTGATTGCCGCGAACACCGGCTTTTCCGCCTGGATTGACGCCGACGGCCGAATCCTCGCCCAAGGTCCACGCCGTGCCCCAGGCACCCTCTTAGCTGAGGTCGGACGCGATCCGCGCACGAGTTGGTATCTCCTCTACGGCGACTGGCCCGCCGGTCTCTGCCTGACGGCGACCCTTCTGCTGGCCATCGTCGGCCTCTGGGACTGGAGAGTTCGGACCAGGGCCCTGCGTGCCACGGCCGCCCATCGCTCCTCCTAGCTCCCATGCCTCGCCAACCTGATGGGGTTTGGCGAGCCTGTTGGGAGGCCCTAGGGAGCCGAGAGATGCGCTGCCCACCGACGCATGTTTTCGTCAGCAGATGGTGTTTTCTGGTGCGGAATAGATTCCGCAGGGTGGGGACTTCGGCCGCCACTGATCAGCTTAACCGATCGGCTGGCACAATTTCCACTCCAATTTTTCACCGTCGTAGGGGATTGGGCGACGCGGTTACGCCGTCGTATGGGAGGTTCGCTTCACCCACGCGGCAACCTTGAACCTGAGGAGCAACGGCGTTCACGCCCGGAATCGCCGTTCACGCATGCGGAAAAAGCGACGCAGACTGGTTTGGTAGTCTTCGTCGGTGCGAATGGCCAACTCATCAACAGCGATCTTCTTCAACTCGTTGGATAGTTCCTGCGACGTCTCCGCCGCTTGGGTTGCAAACAGGGCGCGGACCTGGGGGTGCCGGGTGTCGAGTTCTACGACCTCTCCAGTCTCCGCATCCACCAGCGAGATGAAACCGACGTCGGGAAGGGCCTGTTCCCGCGGGTCAGCCACGTGCACGGCCACCACGTCGTGTCGGCGGTTGGCCACGGCCATTGCCTGCCGGGCGTGGGGGGCCAGAAAATCACTGATCAAGAAGGCCACGGCCCGCCGCTTCTGCACCCGACCTAAGAACTCCAAGGCGGCGGCGAGGTTCGTCGGCCGGGGGACGGGCCGCACGGCGACCAACTGGCGGACCATATGCAGGACATGGGCCTTCCCCTTACGCGGCGGGAGGTAGTCGATCACCTCGTCGCAGAACGTAAGGAGCCCTACTTTATCGTTGTTCTTCAACGCCGAGAACATCAGCAGCGCCACGACCTCGACGACCATGTCGAGCTTCGACCGCTCGACGGAACCAAACGCTCCGGAGGCCGAGATATCAACGAGAAAGACCACGGTCAACTCGCGTTCCTCGGCGAATCGCTTGATATACGGCGTGCCGGTCCGCGCGGTCACGTTCCAATCAATGCTCCGCACATCGTCGCCCGGCTGATACTCGCGGACCTCGTCAAACTCCATTCCCCGGCCGCGGAACACGCTCTTGTATTGGCCGGCCAGAAGATCGTTGACCGTCCGGTTGGCCACAATCTGGATCCGACGCACACGTTTGAGGATGTCGGTGACGGTTAGTTCGGGCATGGGAGAGGCAAAGGTCGGGGTGTGGAAATCCGTAGGGGATGAAAATGACGAATGTCGAAAGCCAAATGACGAAGGAACTCCGAAGGACAAAGCACGAATGACTTGAGACACCAATCCATCCCCCTTCGTGCTTCGTTCTTCGTCATTCCTTCGTCATTTGGACATTCGTCCTTCGTCATTCTTCTCAAGGTACTGGCACCGCACTCAAAATACTCCGAATCACATCCTCCGGGGTGCGCTGCTCGGCTTCGGCTTCATAGGTGAGGATGACGCGGTGGCGAAGCACATCGTAGGCGATGTCCTTAACGTCTTGGGGAGTCACGTAACCGCGGCTGTTGAGGAAGGCAACGGCCCGGGCGGCAAGACCGAGATAGATCGTGGCCCGAGGTGAGGCTCCGTAGTCGATCAGCGGGATAAGGTCGTTGAGGCCAAAGGCGCCCGGTTCGCGGGTCGCTCGCACCAGGTTGAGGATGTACTCCTTCACTTGGTCGTCGACGTAGATCAACCGGACCACCTCCTGCATCGCGGCGATCTGCTCAGCTTGGAGCACCGGCTGGATCGGCCGGACCGTACCGTCCAGGGCCTGGTCGAGCACTTTGCGTTCTTCCGAAGCTTCAGGATAGGTGATCTTCACCTTGAGCATGAAGCGGTCCACTTGCGCCTCAGGCAGCGGATAGGTCCCTTCCTGCTCAATGGGGTTTTGCGTGGCCATGACGAGGAACAGCCCAGGCAACGGGAATGTCTCCTCACCGATCGTCACCTGACGTTCTTGCATCGCCTCCAAAAGGGCCGATTGCACCTTGGACGGCGCGCGGTTGATCTCGTCGGCCAACACGAAGTTGGCAAAGATCGGTCCCTTACGCGTGCGGAACGTTCCCTCCGAGGGCACATAGATCAGTGTGCCGATCAGGTCGGCAGGCAACAGGTCCGGCGTGAACTGGATCCGCTGAAAGCGGGTCGAGAGGGCCTGGGCCAACGACTTGATCGCTGTTGTCTTGGCCAATCCCGGTACACCCTCTAGAAGGATGTGACCATGGGTCAAAAGCCCAACTAACAACCGATGGATCATCTCCGATTGGCCTACGATCGATTTGCCAATCTCCGCCATCAGGCGATGGACCAACTCCGATTGTTCGACGACACGATCCTTGATCTTATGGACGTCCACGTGCATGCACGCTACTCCTGGCTGACTTGGGCGAAACCGGCGCCGGGACCGCGGCAAGACAAGCCAATGCCCAGACGCTCGGGGGTGTTCGTCCAATGTCCATAACTCGGAGCGACATGTCAAGGCGACTGGAGACCAAGGTACGTTTCCCCACTTGGCCATGCGGACGACTGGAACGCCGCATTCCCTAATGCGGCCAGAAGGCCATCAGCAGGATTCCGCCGAAAACGGGGAGCAAGAAGAGTAAAACGATTTGTCGGAACAAGCGGCGGTGGCCCAACAAGCCGACCATCCCCGCCTTGAACGCCAGGTTGGCCAGTGCCGCGACGATGATCAGACGCCAGGCGCCGGCCCCGGCCGTTGCATCGACGCGGACCATGCGAGCCGTCGAAAGGGTGATCGCGTCCATGTCCGTCAGGCCCGACAACAGGGCCACTCCGTACATCGCTTCACTACCGGCGTATTCTTTGGCCGCCGCCAACGCCCAGAGGACCAGGGCATACATCCCGCCAAACATGATCGCCGATTTCAACTGCGTGGGGTTCTCCTGTTCGGGTAACTCGCTCGGCTCGTGGTGCACCTGAAACCAGAGGACGATCGCGGGAACAAGCGTCAGCGTCGCCAGCACGAGCACCGGCGGGGCTACATGGACCAGGAATGCGGGAGCCACGACGGCAATCTCGATCAACACCCGGGCAAAGACCACGGTCGAGGCGATCATGATAATAATCGCCGCTGTGCGCGAACTGGCTGGATTCTCACTCGTACGGCGCGAGTAGCTGACAGTTGTGGCCGTGCTCGAGATGGCCCCACCCAAAAATCCGCCCAGGAAGATGCCCGCATCCCGACCAAAAAATTTGTAGACAATATACCCCCCCAGACTCATCCCGACGATGAGCACAACCATCAGCCAGACTTCAAACGGGTTGAGCACATTGAGCGGGTCGAACGCCTTGTTCGGCAAGACCGGCAAGACGATGCAGGTGATCAGCACGAACTGCATGATCGCCTTCAGGTCGCCGTCGCGAAGCTTTTCGGCAAACCGGTGCAGCTCCGGCTTGAACTCCAAGAGCACCGCCACCCCCCCGCCGACGGCGATTGCAACGGCCATCGGTCCAGCCACCAGAAACGCCCCCACACCGTACATCAGCAGCACAGCCACGTCGGTTGTAATCCCCGGATCGGGGTGCTTGTTCTTCAGCCGGACCAGGTTCGGAAAGATCAGAATCGCCACCATTCCCATTAGCCCGGCCGCCACAATCCAGCCGCCAAATTCCACGGCCAGCAAACCACAGACTGTGCCAAATACCGCGATCAGCGGGAAAGTGCGCAGCCCAGGCATGTCGGTCGCCGTTCGCTGACGCTGTAAGCCGACCAGCAGGCCCAGCAAGAGCGAGATACCGAGTCTTCCGAACAGTACAGGCGTGGGATCCACGGGATTAAACCCCCTCCAGGTGGGTGCGTTTTGCGCACAGTCATGCAAGAAACTCTAGCATGCTTCAGAGAGGCTTATTCCCTCTGATTGGAGGAGAGTTCAGGGGCGACCTACTTGGTCCGGCGGATGTTGTTCTTTTCGTCCACAAAAACGACGCGAGGGACGAATTTCCGGGCTTCGGCGTCCGGTACTCCGCAGTAAGAGAGGATCACAACTTGGTCGCCGGGCATTCCCAGCCGAGCAGCTGGACCATTGAGCATTACGGTTCCGGAACCAGGTTCGGCCTCGATCACATAGGTAATCAAACGCGACCCCGAGTTGACATTCAACACGTGGACCTGCTCGCCAGGCAGCATGTCGGCCGCCTGGATCAAGTTGCTGTCAATAGCGATACTGCCCTCGTAGTCCAACTCCGTGCCTGTCAGTGTGGCCCGGTGGATCTTGGACTTGAGCATGAAACGTTGCACCGACCTCCTCCCCTGGAAGTGTTAAGACGCGGCCTAGACTCTATCTGGTGGACTTACCGCGTGCGGTCCTCAGCGTATTTTCGGGGGGCTTGACGAAAAGCTCCCACCATTATACGCACTTTTCCCGCTCCGTGGCGAAATAATCCATTGACGCTTGCTGACTGCGAGCCATGATCAGCAAATGCGGGGGGGGTTGAGGTTGTTATATATGGGGGGGTAGGCGGAACCAAACAATCGGCGAACGACGGTCGTCCTACAGCATAGCTCCGCACCCCCTTTCCCGGCCGCTGGTTTCACCGTGCGGGGGCTGGGAGGGTTCGACCAGGGCCGGGTATCGGGGGCGGAAAGACTCTATTTCTTGTTCTCTTTGCCCCCCTTCTTGGGTGCAGCCGTGAACTCTTCGAGCGTCAGCACGCCGTCGCTGTCGGCATCCCGCTTCTTAAAAGCCTTTTCGGCTTTTTCCAACTGCTCAGGCGTCTTCTTGTTCGCCTTGAACTCGTCCAGCGTCACCTTCCCATCGTTGTTCTTGTCGAGCATCTGGAAGATCTCTTCCGGCGTTTTTTTGGGCTTCTTCGCCTCGCCGTTCTTCTTCTCGGCGGCCGAGGCATTCAGGCCAATCAGGCAGGCCACAGTCAGAACGAGCACAGTCGACCAGAATCGCGTCATCATAGTTACTCCTTAACAACAAACGGGGGGTCGAAACCTCGTGGGCCGGTCGGTGCCAAAAGGGCTGTCCGCACAGGCCAACTATCATTCAACCCCGGCGTAGCAGAGAGGTTTCGTGATCAGAGGAGGTTGGTAATCATTTCTTGTTTCTTGTTCACCGCATGCGGGGCTTTTGTTCGTTGCTTTGTCCCCCTTACTCCGCCGAACAAGTGACCGCCGATTCGACGAGAGGCTCGGCCAGTTCCTCCGGCTCCACTTCGATCACGCGCATCGTGCGCCACCGGCCGTGGAGAAAGCGAGCCAGAAACGTAACGCCTAACGAACAGGCCCAAAAGGTCAGGAGCAGCCAGCACCAGAGCAACCCCCAGCCGAGGTATACGATCCCAAACCAGCCGGCCAACAGCGGCACAGGAGCCAGGAGCGTGTTTGCCCAGAGCACAAACCGCGTATCGCCAGCCCCCTTGATCGCCCCCACGAAGACCAAGTTCATCGCATCAAATAGACTGTACGCCGCCACAAAATAGAGCAAAACCACAGTCGTGTCGCGCAACCGGCCAAACTCGCTCGGATCGGCCCCCGCTGCATGTCCCACGAGAAACCAGTCGGGAACCAGCACATAGAGCAAAGAGAGCACCCCCATGTAACTGGCCGCCATACCGAACGAATTCCACGTGGCCCGGGCCGCCAAATCCGCGCGGTTTCGCCCCAGGTATTGTCCGACAAGCGTGCTTACGGCCAGCCCCAATCCGATCATCGGTACGAAAGCCAAGCCGTTGACGTTGAATGCCAGCGTGGTGGCAGCGGCCGCATCGCGTCCCAAGTGGCCGACCAACAAGAGGAACAACGTAAAGGCCGCGACTTCCACGAGAAACTGCAAGCCGTTCGGACCGCCGAAACGCAGCAGACGCCGCCAGAGCAGCCGGTCGAAGCGGCAACCGGCCAGGATCTGATAGCGGTGACGATAGACCGGCCGGAGTATCAGCAAGGCATACACCAAGACCCGAATCCACAGCGCGACCACCGTGGCCCAGGCGGCTCCGGCCATCCCTCCCTCGGGAAATCCCCATCGGCCGAAGATCCAGGCATAATCGAGCAACACATTGATGCTTGCGGCAAACGTATCCACGAACATCACGACCCGCGTCTCGCCGCGACCGGAAAAGAACGAGGAGATGGCCGCGGCAATCACCGACGCCCCACCGGCCCAGGCGGCGATCTCGAAGTAGGTTACCTCCAGGGCGGCGATTTGGGGATCATGCCCGGCCAAGTGAAACACCATCGGAATCACCGGGACGGTCAACAGGATCAGCGGCGCGGAGAGAACGCCCAGCCAGACCCCCTGCCAAACCGCGACCCCGATCCGTTCCGGCCGTCCCGCCCCATGATACTGGGCAACGAACGTGTTTACATACGCTGCCACCCCCATGGGGAAGCAGATGATCGTCCAGTAGAGCATCCCGGCCGGCAAGGCGGCAGCCATCGCTTCGGTCGAATGCCAGAGCAAAAACATCCGATCGACGAAGTTCATCACCGTCCACGAGGCCGTGGAGAGGATCAGCGGCAGAGCGAGCGCAAGCAACTCGCGTCCCCCGGCCGGTTGGTGCCACCAGGTGTGAAGGGTTTGGCGATTCATACAATGGATAACGATTAAGCCACAGTCCCCACCCGAGATGAGGGGGGCGGCATTCAGGTTCGTGGTTCCTCCATTGTATCAGGTTGGGGAATCGTTCGGGATAGTGACGTTTTTGGGGCCGCGTCCGACGAATTCCGAGTCTTCTGACACTCTGAACTGTGCCGGAAAGGGCTGAGTAGCGCTCGGCCCCGTCGGATTTGCGAGCCTGGGGCGGAAGATGTGGCTCCCAAAGCACCTGTGACAAAAGCCCTGGCTCGGCAAGCCCCACGATCAACAGCTTTTCCCCAAGCGTCGCCTCGGGGGAATCGGGGCGTTTGGGAGAGGGTCAGGCGAGTCTCTCACGGCGTTTTCTGCGATCGTGGAAGTCGTGAAGCCTCCGGCAGCCTGCTTTGGCTGGCTGACGGCGTTCCAGCCATGCTAAGCTGTCGCTTCTAGCCGTCGGCCTCGCCGTCGGTTGTGGTTGTATTTTGGATTGTCGCCCCCCTTTCGTTTACCCCGGGAGGGCGATGCGCGAAGGAAGAAGGATGCTTGCCTAATGGACGAACAGCTAAGTGCCGAGATGGCCGACCTGGACGAGAACCTGACCGACGGGACCTTGGACGAAGAGGAAGGGATCGAGGCTGGCACGGTCGAGGAGGCTGGGGCCAAATACCTCGATCCGCATCTTGTGGAGTCCACCTCGGCGCAATACCTGGGTCGCTGGAATCGCCTGGTCAGCACGACCAACTGGGAAAAAGGACGCATCATTTCGGAGTGGCGCCTGCAATTGATGGGGGCCGGAGCACCCTCGCACATCTACTCCGACGAGGCCTGGAGCCGCCGGGTGGGAAACGTCAGCAGCCAGCACGTGGGACGGTTACGACGTGTCTACGAGCAGTTCGGCCAGTGCTATCTACAATACGACGGCCTTTTCTGGAGTCACTTCTTGGCTGCCTTAGACTGGGAAGACGACGCCGAGATGTGGCTTGAAGGGGCCGTGCAGAATAGCTGGTCGGTCTCCCAGATGCGCAAGGCCCGCTGGGAAACCCTCGGGAGGATTCCAGAACAAGAGCCAAAGGACGACGAGGTGGCTGCCGAGGAACCGGACGCCGATGCGGTGGCCGTCGAGGAGCCCGTATCGGCGGCCAGTGCCGGCTCGATCGGTGTCGTGACCGATCCGGAGACCAAAGACGCCGAGGATGCCGCGAGCTCGGAAACCGAGGATGCCTCGGAGCAGGCCCCCTTCGATAGCGACCCTGCCGAGAACGGCGAGGAACCGGTCGTCGCGACGCCTCCGGTGCGCCCCTTTGAAAACCTGCCGCGTCTACCCGACGACCTCCAAGAGGCCTTCGAGTGCTTCAAACTGGCGATCCTTGCTCACAAACTGACCCACTGGCAGGAGATTTCCCGCGATAACGTGCTAGCGATCCTCGATGCCCTGAAGCAATTGGCCTTGGCGCCGAGTGAGGAGTAGTCGCGATTTTGGAGGGGACCGAAGAATAGCTTCTGCGTTTGACCGACGAGAAAAGAGAATCCGCCGACACTCCTTCCGAGTGGAGGAACTTCAACGATGAGCGGATTCTCTTTTCCCCCTCGGTCTTCTTGGTCCCCAATCCGCTTCTTCCGCAGGACCGGAGCGACCGGCCGGATCCCCCCCAATTTTTGGTTGAAGGGTTCGGTCTGCCCGCGTAGCATCGTATTCTTTGTCATATTCTTCCCGAGGTTCGTGGGGAGTCGGCTTTCTGCGAATTGAAGTCGTCGGAGTTTTCTGGCAATGCCCCAGCCGTTTGGTCGCTGGACTTGGGTGTTCTCGCTCGCCGCGCTGACAGGCATCGTGGGGGGCTTGGCGGCGGCGGCCATGGAGTGGGGACTCCATGAGGGCATGCATCGGATCGTGGGGCCAGTCGCTCCGATTGCCAGTGCCCAGATTTTCCGGCCTTCTTGGCGTGTGCTGCTGTCACCCGCCGTGGGTGGGGCGATTTCAGCCGTGGCGATCCTTCTGCTGTGTCCCAAGTTTGTCGGGCATGGCACCACGGTCTTGACCCGCGCCTTTCATCGTCACCAGGGAGAATTGGAGCTTCGCGGATCGAGCGTCAAAGCCGCGGCCGCGGTCGTCGTGATCTCCACCGGCGGCTCGGCTGGGCCTGAAGGGCCCATCGCCGCTTTAGGGGCTGCGATTGGCTCGACCTGTGGCCGGTTGTTCCGCGTCTCGCCGCGCCAGCGTCGGATTCTGCTGTTGGCCGGCTGTGCGGCAGGGATCGGCGCCATCTTTCGCTGCCCCTTGGGGGGCGCACTGTTTGCCGTGGGAATTCCCTACAGCGAGCCAGACTACGAATCCGACGCAATTGCTCCTTCGCTGATCGCCTCGGTCACGGGATACTCGACCTTCATGGCCCTTTGGGGCCATGGCGTACCGCTGCTCCCCAATACCCAATCGCTGACGTTTGCTTCGCCTTGGGAATTGTTGGCCTTCGCCGTGCTCGGGCCGCTCTGCGGACTGGTGGCCATCTTCTTCGGAAGCTGCTTCCATCTCGTTGAAAGGTTTGTGAGATGGGCACACAGGCTGCCGGGCTGGTTGCCTCCCGTGCTCGGCGGTTTGGGCACCGGGGCCTTGGCCTGCCTATTGCCCCAGGTGATGGATGCCCGTTACCAGTTCATCCAAGGGATCATGGATGTACGGTTCTTTGGCGACGGGGTGACCAATTGGTGGTGGTGGGTCGGACTGTTCGGCGCAGTGACGCTGGCCAAATGCGTGGCGACGAGTTTGACCGTGGGCAGCGGGGCGGCCGGCGGTGTGTTGGGCCCTTCGCTGTTCATTGGCGGTGCGACCGGAGCCTTTCTCGGCGCGCTGCTCGAGGCCCTTTGGCCCGGCACTTTTCCCGAACCGCTCCGCCAATCGCTGATTCCTGTCGGCATGGGGGGGATTCTCGCGGCCAGCATGCGGGCCCCCTTGGCCGCCATCATCATGGTTGCGGAGATGACCGCCAGCTATGGACTGATTGTCCCCTTGATGCTCGTCTGTGTCTCCGCCTACGTCGTCGGACGCCGTTGGGGCTTGAATCCCGAACAGGTCCCCACTGCGGCCCAGTCGCCCGTCCATAGCGCCGATGCGCTGGTCTACTTTCTCGAGTCGTCCCGGGTCGATGCGTATCTAGAAAGCGACTGGAATCAGGTGGTGCCGCCGACGGCCGGGCTGGGCGAGATCCTTCGCCAAATCAAGCCGGGTGAACAGGCCACCTTCGCCGTGATCGATGCCGACGAGAACCTGCTGGGGATCATCTCGCTGCCGGATCTCGATCGCGTGATCTCCGATGCGATGCTGTCACGGGTGGTGATCGCCCACGACATCATGAATCCCCCCCAAGCTGCGCTCTATCCGGACGACGATCTCTACTACGCGTTGGAGATGTTCCGCCGCCAAAACCACAATGTCCTGCCGGTCGTCTCTCGTGAATCCCCCCACCAATGGCTCGGCATGCTCACGCGCCATCGCGTCTTCGATGCCGTGATGCATCAGGTCGAGGTGTCGCGCGAATTCATCATGCGGGAGTATGCCGGCCTGCTGGCGATCGACCAGGAGGCCCGCCTGGAAAACCTCCTGACCGCGTTGGCCCCCGCGCCAACCGCGCATGTCAAGCGGTTGATGGTCCCCTTGGAACTGATCGGCCAGTCGATTCGGCAATCGCAATTCCGCACCCGTTATGGCGGGCAGATTGTGGCCATTGAGGAGCCCGACGGCACGGTCCAGTGTCCACCCGATCTGGATCGCCCCTTGGAAACCCACCATCGGCTGTTGGCAATCGTCGCCAATCAGGCCGCGGGGGCTCAAGCGGTCTCAAAACCGCTTTGTTGACGTGCCGGGTCGGATCGAGATGGTTTGGACGCTGCTTGCCTCCGTCAGGCCGTCTCGCCGTTGGCGCCAGCCGCTGAACGGTCGCCCATTGAAACGACCGAGACGCGAATGAAGGCCCTATTGGTCGAAGAGGCTCATCGCGAATGGTTCGACGAAGTCTGTGGAGCCCGGCCGCACGCCAGTGTGACCGTCGTCCTCACGCTGCACAACCTGTTGGGCCAATACGATAACGACCGCCGGCGTTCCCCCGCCCTGGAAACCTTCCTCCCGCGAATCATGGAGTCGTTCAACCCGTAGAGGCAGCGTCAGGGGGAATCGGACGCTCAATGCGCGGGAGGTTCCTGTGCGCTGTTCTTCCGGTTCGCAGTCCGGACGGCCGACGGAGTTTTTGCAAAGTAGACGGAGATCACGCGGTACTCATCCAACGGACCGCGTGGCTTTCCTTGGAAGTGGGGGTGGTGTTTGATAAACTCTGGCGAGGCCCGCAGGAACGTCTCCGTCTTCGTGACGTGATACCCCTTCTGCTCCATCGTGCGCAGCATCTCCTCATAGGATTCGCTGATCGGCGCCAAGTTGGAATGGTGAATCCAGACCGCCTCGTTGGCCGTCGCCAGCGCTGGTTCCAGGCATTGCATGCGTGGCGGAAATAGGAAGACCGCCTCCTTCTGGCAGCGTCGCAGATCGTCCGGCGTCAGTTGGCCAAAGCCATCGCCGAACGGATCGTGAAGGTAAAAGAGCACTGAGATCGAGTTCGTCACCACGACTGCGTTTGGATTCTGGGCCTGAGCCGATTCAACCGCCTCCTGGCAGGGGTCGAGCCAACGGTAACTTAACCAATCGCTCCGCCGAATCGCATTTGTAGCCGAACCGCCGAGGAGGCCGACGACAGCCAAGCCGAACGCGCACCGAACGACGGTATGCCACCGGCCTTGGCCCAGCGGCCGACTGCTCAAGGCCAGACCGATCGCCATTGCCAGAAACGGCGACATGAGCGTCAGCCGTTTGGGGCCCGCGGCGCCGGCCGCCACGATGGCCGTCAACACGATCGCCGCAATGACCGCAGGGGCCCAACAACGGCGCAACTGGGGAAGCACGACGAAAGGCAGCAGAACACATACGGCGACGGCCGGAAACAGAAACGCCAGATGATAGGGAGACGAGAATTCGCCGGCCACCAGGCTATACAGGGCAACTGCAGTCCGGATGGGCCAGTACGACTTGGCATGGGTGGAGACGGCCAGTTGTCGAAGGAACGTGGGCAGCCAAGGGAGGAACAACAGGGCAATCCCGACCCAGCAGAACACCAACGTGCGAACGACATCCAGACGAAACCGCGAACGAAATAAGCCCACGATCAAGTGCGCGAAGAACAAGACGATTGCCGAATAGTTGGTGTACCAAAGGGCGGCCCCGCTGAGCACGTAGAGGCAAGCCCAGAGCAAGGTCCGTTTCCGCCCCGCCGCTTCGGAACCATCGACGATGTGCAGCAAGAACAGGAAATTCCAGACCGCTGCGCAGGCGTACAGCGAATACCAGCGGGCCATGGCGGGGATTATCCAATGGTAGGGCATCAAAAGCACCGCAGCCAGGGCAAACCAGGCGCCCCGCGGACCTCCCAAATGCCGGCCCACCAGGTACACGCCCGGCAACATGGCCAACCAAGCGGTCAGCGGCAACATCCGCAGGAGTCCCGCGTGACACCCGGTCCAGGAGGCCCAAAAGTGCTGTATCAGATCGTACAACGGCGGGTCTTCGCTGACCTCATTCGAGGCCAGCAGGCGGAGCATCGCCGGCGTGGAACGTTGCACCAAGTAGAATCCGTTGGCCTCATCCTCGGAGATCGTCATCGTCCAGGCGTTGACCAGCAAGAGGACAAGGGCGAGAACGCCCAGGAGGGCAAGAAACACCTGGGTCGGCCGGGAGATCGACGTCGCGACAGCCGCCGAGGGCGCCGCCGGTCCCGTACGATACCCGGGAACCGTGATCGCCTGGCGCACGCGAGGAAAATTGCGAACCACGCTCACGATCGCCTTGGGAATCGTCTTCAGCGGCAGCCCCCGAGAACTCCCCGCCCGCTGCCGGTAGGCAATTGGAATCTCCTTCACCGTGAACCCGCTGTAGATCGCCCGCAGGGCCAGTTCCGAAGCAATCAGATACTTGTTGATCCAGGGCTCGGCCGAGATCTTGCGGATCACCTCTGTGCGATAGAGCCGGAATCCCGCGTCCGCATCGCGTAGTTCCACGTCAAAGTAGGCGCGCAGGCTGGCGTTGTAGGACCAGGTCAGCAGACGGCGGTACCATTGATCGGTGCGCTCGTTGCGCGTGCCGCTGAGCACGTCGTACTCGTGCCGATGCGCGTAGAGCTTCCAAAACTCCTTGAAATCGAGCTTGCCCCCCGTGTCACTGAAAAAAACAAACGGATTCTTCGCCAACGCCACCGCATCGCGAAAGGCCTTGGCATACCCTTTCCGCTCCGAGGCGGTGGAGTGAATGATTCCCAACTCGGTCTTGAGCCGCTCCAGAATCTCCTTCGTGCCGTCGGTGCTTCCGTCTTCGGCGACGATCAACTCCGAACCGGGCAGCTTGGCTACGATTTCGGCGTGAATCTCCCGAAGTTCGCGTTCAATCGTCTCGGCCTCGTTGTACACGTTAACGACGACGCTTACGGGTTCGCTTTCGTACATCGCGGAAATCCTTGCAAATGGGTCGTATCGTGGTAGGGCGGGGCCTGGGCCAACTCCGATCAGGCCGCCTTTTGCAGGCCGTTGGTGCCCGCGGGCGCATCCGCGCCGCCGGCGTCGTGACGCTGTTGGTAAATCCAGGGGTTTTGATTCTCTTCGTAGTAGATGACCTGGGTGCCGAAGGTGTCGAAGTTGAAGGCCAGTTCCGGCAAATCCGCCATGCCATGACGAAGCTTCTCCTGGTGCTCCTTCTCGCAGTAGAGCAGCAAGAACCCGCCTCCCCCGGCTCCAAGCAACTTGCCGCCGCTGGCGCCATGGCTTAAGGCCGTGCGGTAGTAAGCATCGATGCGATCTTCGGAAATCTTCTTCGACAACTGCCGTTTGAGCTGCCAGTTCTCGTTCAGGATCGGCCCGACGTCGCCCAGTGCGCCGCTGGTCAGGGCCGTGTGCATCTGGCGGGCCAATTCGGTCATCCGGATCAGCGCCGCAAACTTCTGCCGGTCTTCCGCGACATTCTTCTGCTGATCATCAAGAATGGCGCTCGCCGAATGCGACCCACCGACGTAGAACATCAACAGATTGTCGATGAACTCGCGGCGATGTTCGTGAAGCATGATCACCGGCTGGACTTCAACGCTGCCGTCCGGGTGGAATGAGATGAGGTTCAGACCGCCGTAGGCCGCCGCATACTGGTCCTGCTTGCCGATCGGTTCGCCGAGGATGTCGATCTCCACTTCACAGGCCTTCTGGGCGAGCGACTCCTTGGAGACAAACTGATCCGTGTAGGCGTAGAGGGCGTGCAGCAGCCCGACCGTGAACGAGCAGGAGGAGCCCAGCCCGGCCCCAGCCGGAACGTCGGCGATGGAATTGATGTCCACGCCGCGGAGGCCGAACTGTTCCAGGGCCACCCGTACAATCGGATGTTGAATCTCCTCGATGCGATCGACTAGTTCTGTCCGCGAGTACTTGACCTGGATCTTGTTGTTGAAATAGGGATGGAGGAAGATGTACATATACTTGTTGATGCTCGTGCTGAGCACACAACCGGGGTGGCGCGTGTAAAAGCTGGCCAAGTCGCTTCCCCCGCCGGCAAAGCTGATGCGAAACGGCGTGCGAGTTCCGATCATGTTGCCTTCCTCCGTTGGTTCATGGTTCCTTTAGGCGGCGACCCGGCGGGACGCACGTTGCCCTTGCGCCTGGATGATTCCCACAGCAGACGCCAGACTATCACAGACGTAATCCGGGCGGACGCCCCCCGGACCCTCTTGACTGCCGGTCCCGTTGTGTACAAGGAACGTCGTCAGTCCGGCGGCCTGCCCCGCCTCAATATCACTCGCCCGATCGCCCACCAGAAACGACTGGGCCAGGTCGATGTTCAATTCCGCAGTCGCCCGATGAATCATCCCCGGCGCCGGCTTGCGGCACGTGCAAACGATTTTCAGTTCCGCACGCTCGCCCGGAAAACCTTGGTGTGGATGATGCGGGCAGTAGTAGATCCGATCGAGCCAGGCATGCTCTTGGCCCAGGAGCGTTTCCAGCTTGGCATGGATCCGCTCCAACTGTTCCTCGGAGCAGAAGCCCTTGGCCACATTCGACTGATTCGTCACGACGACCGTCAGATAGCCGGCCGCGTTGAGCTGACGAATCGCTTCGGCCACGCCCGGCAGCAGTTCCAGGTCCTCGGGCCGGTTGATGTGCCCGCGTTCGACATTCAACACGCCGTCGCGATCAAGAAACACGGCCGGACGCGGCCGGCTGCCGTTGCGTCGGGCAACCTGCCCACTGAGCAGATCGGCCTCGACCTTGCGAAACCGTTCGGGCGTGCCCACGTCGGCCAGATACTCCGGCGTGTTGTAGCCGAACACCGGCGCCCCGCCTTGGACGAGGGCGGGAAAGATGTCGCGTCCCAAATCGGCAAACTGACCAAGAGGAATCGCTCGGAGAAGCTCCGGCGACAGCACATAGAGGGCCGCGTTGACCAGGTTCCGATAATAGACGCCAGACGGACGCGGCTTCGGGAAAAAGCCCGTGATCCGGCCGGCCGCATCCATCGCCAGAAGATCGCTGTCGTGCGGGTGATTGTTGGGGTGAACGACGAGGGTGGCCAAGGGGCGATGCGCTCGGTGGAAGGCCGTCAGACGATCCAGGGCCACATCCATCACAATATCCCCGTAGAACACGAGGAAATCGTCCTCAATCCAAGGCTCGATCTCTTTGAGTGCCCCGGCCGTTCCCAAGGGGGACGCTTCGCGGTGGTAGCGGATACGGACACCGAACTCGGCGCCGTCGCCAAAATAGTCTTCAATCATATCACCGAGGTGACCGGTCAGCAGGATCACGTCGGTGATTCCGTACCGCCGGGCCAGGGCGATCTGGTGCTCCAAGAGCGGCTTTCCCGCAATGGGTAGCATCGGCTTGGGGAGTTGGCGGGCCAACTCGCCCATACGCGTTCCTTTGCCGCCGGCTAGGATAATCAGTTGCATGAGATCCCCCTGTCTGTGTCAAGCAACACGACTCAGGCCTCCTTGCTCCGGTTTCCCCAGAATCGCACGCACGGCCACCCGGACCGCTTCGGTCGAATCATGCTGATGAACGAATCCCAATTCGCGGATCTTCCGGGTGTCGTAGCAGAAACGCGACACATCGCCGACCCAACCGGTCTTTCCGCCGGTGTATTCGATCCGCGCATCCGGCAGTCCCATTTCTTCGACGACGATCTCAGCGATCTCGCGCACCGAGGTGAGCCCTTCTCCGGCCAGATGATAGACGGCCAACGGCTCCGGAGCCTTTTCGAAGACCAGCAAAATCGCGCGGACAAGGTCTTTGACGTAGATGTACGGTTTGGTCTGCGAGCCGTCGCCGAGAACCTTGAGCCGGCTGGGATCTTCCCGCAGCCGTTGGATGAAATCGTGCACCGCACCGTGGGTTGTCCGTTCGCCGACGACATTGGGAAACCGCAAAACCCAAGCACGGAACCCAAAGCTGTGGACGAAGACCGACAAATAGGCTTCGGCGGCCAGCTTGGCGGCCCCGTAGAACGAGACCGGCTCCAAGGGGCCGTAGGTCTCGTGGAGCAGGTCATTGCCGGTGTCGCCGAAGACAGCCGATGTGCTGGCAAAGAACACCTGCCGGACGCCGTGCCGCCGCATTGCCTCCAGCACTTCGAATGTCGACAAGAACGTCAGCCGCAGATCGACCTGCGAGTCGGCCACGCCCCGTTGAATGTCCGAATTGGCGGCCAGATGGAAGACGACCTCGAACTGGCCCTCGGCAAACAGGCCGTCCAGCGGCTCGCGGTCGAGGACGTCGAACGTATGGAAATGGAAGCGGGGGTGGTCCACGAGATGGGCCACGTTTTCTTCCCGACCGAGGTGAAGATTATCGACGCACCACACCTCGTCGCCCCGTGCGACCAGGGCGTCGCAAAGATGACTGCCAATGAAACCGGCGCCGCCCGTAACCAACATTCTCATTTTCGCGTCTCCCTTTCCGTGGACGGCTGCTTCTGCAAAAACTTGGGTGAAGGGGGCCCGCCGGACGAACGCGCAACCGCCGGCTCCGCGCAGCGATGAGACCAGTAGGCACGCACGGTTTTCCAAAGATATCGGAGCGTGAATGTCGGGTTACGTTTGAACACTTCCCACCGTTGCGAGAATAGCGTGATCGGCTGGTGGAGCAACAAGAACCAGAGATAACGCCGGTTCTCGGCGAGGATGGTCTGTTCCAGCCAGTCCGGGGTGAATTCGGGCGTTTCGATGAGTCCCTTGCGGGCGTAGAGATCCTCGTCGCGGTGGGGGTGGAGATAACCTTCTTCCTCGCAGATCTTTCGCAGGGCCGTGCCATGATGGGGCGTGGCGATCGAGTATTCCGCCCAGTCGAGTTTCACCCGATGGGGAAAGCGAAAGGAATCCAGCATCTCGTCGCGTGTCTCGCCCGGCAGGCCGACGACAAAAAACGAGCCCACCTTGATCCCAATCTTCCTCGCATACCGGATGAGCGGAATGATCGACTCTAACCGCTGCGGTTTCTTGATTACTTCGCTCAACACCCGCTGGTTCCCCGACTCCACGGCGAACTTCGTGCAATAGCAGCCCGCCTGCTTCATCAGCCGCAGCGTCTCCTCATCCATCCGCCACAAGGCGACGCCGTTGGGGGTGGTCCAGGCAAGATCGAGTTGGCGGTCGATCATTCCTTGAAAAATGGCTTTGGCTCGGGGAATGTCATAGGTCAGGTTGTCGTCCTCGAACTGCACGTGCCGCACGCCGTACACGCGCTTGAGGTGCTCCAATTCCGCCAAGACGTTTTCGGGACTCCTCGCCCGGAACTTGCGCCCCCACATCAGATGTACCGTGCAGAACACACACCGTGCCGGACAGCCGCGGCTGGTGATCAGGTTGATATTTCGTTTGTCCCGAAGCACGAACCCGTGCGCCAGACCTGCCCGGAAGTATTGTTCGACAGGAAGCAAATCCCGCGCCGGCAGCGGCAGGGCGTCAAGGTCCTCGATGAAATGCTGCTTGTCGCGGATCTTCACTCCTTGCCGGCTGCGGTAGCCGATACCGTCGATCCCTGTATAATCCCCGCGATGCTCCAGCGCGTCGACCAACTCGGCCAGCGTATAGTCGCCCTCGCCGCGAAGGATGAAGTCGATGTCACGGTTGGCAAGCACCGCGTCCGGTTTCACGGTAGGGTGCATTCCGCCGGTCACGACCACGATCTCCCGATCAATCGTTTTCACCAGCCGGCAAAGCTTCTCCACATTCGCATACTGGAGAGTGAACATCGAGGAACAGCCGACCACCTGTGGACGAAATGCCTTGATTCGCCGGGTGATCTCTTCATCCGAGATCCCGTAGGTGACGCAGTCCCCGTTGCGTTGCGCATGTGCGTAGTCTTCGGCCAGACAGTCGAGGATCTGGACCTCGTGTCCCCGGTCGCGCAAGACGGCCGCCAGATAGCAGAGTCCAAGCGGCATCTCCACAATCAGGGGGACGTCCTGCGGGTAGGTGTAACGAGGTTGAATCAGGAGTACTCTCATTCCCATCCTTGGAACTGTTGTGCCGCCCATTGCCGGGATCGATCCATCGACCGGCGGATGACGGCGTCCATGTTCATGTAGTCAAACTCGCCGAATCGGCCGTGCAGGACCAGCCCGAGGCGGTTTTCGCAATATTCCCGCACTGTCTGCACATTCACGCGATGGTCCAAATCGTAGATTACATAAGCGTGTGGGAAACGCCGCGTTTCGCAGGCGATCACGTCGTCACGGCGTGCAAACCCTAAACGCTCCAAATCGGCAATCACCCGCGACTCCATCTGGGCATCGGGCATCTGATCGATCAGATCACCCGCCCGATAGGTAACCTCCAGTTGGAGCGTCGTCGTGTCGTCCAGAGCTTCCTCCGGCCGGAGGAAATCCAGCTTCGACAGCCGGTGGAAGAGGATCTGCTTGTCGGCTACCATCACGGCAAAATGGTGGCCCAGCGTGTCACGCCGGAGACGGACCTGGCAAATGGCGATCGAATTGTACCGGAGCGATTGGGCTGCCGTGCGAACATTGGCCGGGACCGTCGGCCCGAGCGCCTCGATCAGGTCGGGAATCGGAATCGTGCTGACAAGCCGGTCATAACACCGCGGCGGCTCCTCGGCCAGATGGACCGTCCATGCCCCGCCGTTCCGCTCGATCCGCTGGATCTTGCAACCGGTGTCGAGCGTCACTCTCGAGGAAAGCCGGCGGCGAAAGGCGTCGAACATGGCTTGGATTCCACCCTCGCGAGGATAGTGGAAGTAAAGCTGGTGAACGTAGCCCTCACTGGGAATCCCTTCGGCGCTCTTGAGAATGTCCTCGGCGGGCGGCTTGGGGATCCGGTCGACCATCTGCGTGTCCATCATCGCCGGGTCGAACTTCCAGATCTTCTCGTTGTAGGGACGCAAATAGAGGTTCGTGATCCCCTCGCCGAACGTGACGAGAAAGAATTGGAGCATGCTCGCCGGCGTATACGAGCTATAAGGGTTGTGCAGAAAGGTGTTCAGGCAGTACTGCTTGTCTGCCTCCGAAAGTGCCGACAACTCGTTTTCAAAAGGGTATTTGACAAACCGGCCGTCGTGAAAAATCCGATTCGAACGCCGCAACTGGTGGACGTTTTCCCCCAACAGATCGACCATCAGCGAGAGGACTTCGGCGTCCTTGGAAAAGATGATGTGTGGCCCGACGTCATAATAGCCGTTGCCAAAGGGAAACGACCGGCAAAGCCCGCCTGGCGCGGCAGCTTTCTCCAGGAGATCAATCCGTGCTACTCGTTCGTCGGTTTGGAGCTGGTAGGCGAGCGAGACGCCACTCAACCCGGCTCCGAGGATCCCAATTCTCATCTGTTGGCCCTATTTCGCGGCGATTGCCTGATTCTGGATGGAGTCTGCTCCACCGACGGCCCCAGACGTATTCTTCTCACGGATGAAGTAGCTGATCGTAACACGTTTGTCATCGTGAGGGGATTGACCTCCGTATTTCAACTTCGGGTGAACGCGCGTGTAGTGGGTAGGCATCTGCAGCATCCCCTGGCTGCTCACTGGGTGTAACCCATGGTAGGCTAACCGTTCACTCAACTCTTTCATGGCCGAACTGAACACACCGTAGCTGGCATGGTGGATATAGGCTACGCTGGCACAACGCGCGAAGGCTTCCTCTTCCGCGGCGTATCGCCATTCTTTCCAAGGGAACATAATCGCCCGCGGATGGAACGTCTGCGGAGCAAGGCCCAATTCCCCTTCCGCGGCAAACTCTCCGAGTTCATCCCCAAGATAGAAGAGGACCGGAATCGAATTGGTCACCACCAATGCCTCGGGGTGCTCTCGACGCACCGTCTCTACCGCCTCCGCCAGCGGGTCGATTGCCCGGTAGGAAGCCCAATCCTGTTGCCGCACAACGTTCACCGCCGTTCCCACGAACGCGACCACCGCCAGCGCGACGAAGGCCAGACGCAGCCGTCGCCACGTGAGCAAGCTGCGTTCAGGTGACGCGGCAAGACTGAGCCCCAAGGCCAAGGCGAGAAACGGCGAGATGAGCGTCATCCGCAGCGGCATGAGGCATCGCGTCACCAACAGCGCCGCCATGACGACCGTAGCGATCATCAGAGGAAATCGGGCTTGCCGGAACTGAAGAAACATCAGGCCTACCGCCAACAGGCACGCAATGGCCAGCGGGACAGATACCCACCAAGCATACGGGGTGGTGAAGCTACCAGAGGCCAATTCCCACACCGTCTGCACGACCAGACTCAGCCGGAAACGCGCCGGAGCGACCGAAATGTGCAGTTGGCGAAACAAGACCGGCAGCCAGGGAAGGTATAGCAGACTGATCATTGCCCAACAACCGGCAAGCCACCGGACGAGAGTCCATCTCTGGGGGAGCCAGGCAAGGCAGATCACCAGGTGAGCCAAGAAGTAGACCGGTGCAATGTAATTGGTGTACCACATCACAGTGCCGGTAAGCACGTAGCCAACGGCGGCCCACCCACGACGCGATGACGATAGGGAAGCTCCTCCCTGTTCCTGTTCCCGTTCCTGCATCATCACGAGAAACGAGTAGAAGTTCAGGACGGCCAGACAGGCAAACAGAGAAAACCAGCGGATCGTTGCCGGCAGAAGCCAGTGGTGAGGCATGACGGCAGTCACCAACAACACATACCAGCCGGCACGCTCCCCGCTCAACCGCCGCGCCGTCAGGAACAAACCAAACAGGGCAATGACCCAGAAGACAAACCCCGTCATCCGAAGCAACAACGGATTGAATCCAGCCATCGGCAGCCAGACGTGCAACAACAGGAAGTAGCCTGGCGGATCCTCAACGACGTTCCTCGACATGAGTCCCAAAAGGGTGGTCAAGGGATGGTTGGCCATGTAAAACGCACGAGCCTCATCATCCCAAACCGTTGCCGTCGCGGCAAAATAGAGCAGCAGCGCAAGATTCAAGAGAACCGCGAGGAGAGCCCACCGGCGGATACCTCGATCCGCGTGCGACCTCGTATCGGTGCCTGGACAATGAGTGACCGCCATCGCTTTGCTTTCTGCTTGTGCTGCATCAGAACACGGCACTCCAGGCCGGCCTGATTTCCCGCTCAGCAAGACCGGAGGATCTCAGGGAATGTCACTGCGGGCGCGGGACTATACCACATCAGATACTGCCCGAAAATAGCAGTCTTGGCTCAAGAATTCCGTTATTATGGCCGTTCCGGCGACCACGTAGGTCGGCTCAACTTCGGCGAGCTTGACTCGACCGAAGGAGGAGAAGGAGAAGGCGAGGCTGTCACCCGCGAGGCAGCCGAAGAGAGACGCGAGGAAAGACGCAGAGGTTCCGCGGGAGGGGCGGATGTCGCCCGCTGCTGCCAGCCACGCTCGCCGTTCGGGCCGACGGACGCCATGCCGCGCCGGTCGGCGGTCAGTTCGCCGCTTCCACCGCCACCGACAGCCACGCGAATCCGACGTTGCACCTCCAGCTTACGCCCATCGCTGGTCACATACCGGACAAACAACTGAAGCGTCTCGTGCGCCGGGGGAGCCCCCGGCCAGAGCATTTCCAAGTGAAACCCCTCGCCAGCGGAGGTCCTTCGGTAGAGCGAACCCAGCTGTTCCGCCGAAAAATCCCATCGAGCAACGCGGGCCGCTTCGCCCTGAAGGGCCGGATCAAGGACCACCACCGAGACCGCCGCGGGCGCCGCAATCAGCCGGCCATCCCCGTCCCGTGGTTCCAGGAGCAAGCTAATCCCCTGGTCTCCCCGTTGGGGGTCGGTATGACAACCACCGGTCAGCGCATCATTGAGCGTAATCTCCACCACTTGAGTACTCTGCCGATCTCCCCCCGACACCCGCCCCTGCTCCGGTCGTTTGCTCTGCGGGGCTGGCGGGGGAATCACCTCCTGACTTGGCCCCCGAAGCGGTTGGGGTGGTTTTTTTTCCGACGGGAGAGGACCGGGAACCTCCAACTGCGGCGCGCTGCCGGGGGCTGGCAAGCCCTCAAGCTTTGGCCCACTCCCGCTAGCTCCGGGAAACCGCGGCGCCTCGGAATTTTTCAAGGTCTCTGGGATTTCCGTCGTAGGGGCCGACGGCATCTCGATCGTTAGCGGCGGGCGCGATGTATCAGGCGCTCCTGACGCAGGGGGCGAAGTCACCGCCGGCCCTCTCACGTCGGGGGACGCCACGGCCGCGGGCGAACGCCCTGCACCCGAACGACCGGCGTTTGCCTGCCGGCAACTCTCCAAGGCCTGTTGGGTCCGCTCCAACTCCGCCTGCTGCTGGTAGATCATGTCTTCCAGCTTGCGGTTCTCTTCTTCCAGCGCATAGATCGCATGCTTGGCTTGGCCACCACAGCCGGTTACCGCCAAGCACCCCAGGCCGATTATCGCCGTAAGCCAGGCTCTCATGGCATCCTTGCGCGCTATGGTCTCACGGAACATCCTTGTTCCGCTCTTGTGTCCGCGCTCTTCGTCCTTAAATCGCCCCCCGCCGATTGGAATTACGGGCCCCGCCCCTGCACTCCCTCGAAAGGCCTATCCCTGCTGCTGCGGAACGTGCTCAATGATGCTATCGATCAGGCCGTAGTCCCGGGCTTCTTCCGCCGACATGAAGCGGTCGCGATCCGTGTCCCGTTCGATCCGCTCCAATGACTGGCCGGTATGCTTCAGGAGAATGTTGTTCAATTTTTCCTTAATCTTTGAAAACTCTTTGGCATGGATCATGATGTCCTCGGCCGTGCCTTCCATGCCGGCCAAGGGTTGATGGATCATGACCCGAGAGTTGGGCAGCGCGTTGCGTTTTCCCGCCGCGCCGGCCGCCAGCAACACGGCGGCCATCGAGGCGCACTGTCCCACGCAATAGGTCGCCACCGGGCAGTTGATGAACTGCATCGTGTCATAAATCGCCAGGCCGGCACTGACGCTCCCGCCCGGCGAGTTGATATACAGATGCACGTCCGCCTTGCTGTCTTCCGACTGCAGGAAGAGCAACTGGGCGACAATCGCGTTGGCCACTTCGTCGTTGATCGCCGTACCGAGAAAGACAATGCGATCTTTCAGCAGCCGGCTGTAGATGTCCATCGCCCGCTCTTCGCGGCCGCTCTTCTCGATCACATAGGGAATCAGGGGCATAGGGTTCTACTCCGTCGGACAACGGGCGAAGGAATGGGAGCCGTGCCGACGACCGCCGCACTCCTGGGGCCGCCTTAACCGACTACCCAACCTCATTCCTCCACCCCTTGTCCCAAGTCGTTCGTATGCGGTGGTCCTGGGGGCTACTTGGCCTCATCGTCCTCGTCGGGGGCCTTCTGTCGCGTCAAGATCTCGTCGACAATCCCGTAGGCCTTGGCCTCGTCGCCATTCATGTAAAAATCGCGGTCCGTGTCTTTGGCGATCCGCTCGATCGGCTGCCCCGTGTGAGACGCGAGGATCTCATTGAGCGATTCGCGCGTCTTGAGGATCTCTTTGGCCTGGATTTCAATGTCCGAGACCTGCCCTCCCACTTGGCCGTAGGGCTGGTGGATCATCACCTTGGCGTGCGGCAGCGAGAACCGTTTCCCCTTGGCCCCCCCGGCCAACAGCACCGCTGCCCCGCTTGCCGCCAGACCCACGCAGTACGTGGCCACGGGACAACTGAGGATTTGCATCGTGTCGTAAATCGCCAGCGTGGAACTCACACTTCCGCCCGGGGAATTGATGTAGAAGTGGATATCTTTCCGCCGGTTTTCGCTCTGCAAATACAAGAGCTTCATCACCAGCTCGTTGGCATTGCCGTCGTGGATCTGTCCCTGAAGGAAGATGATCCGGTTTTCCAGCAACAGGTCGCCCAGCGTCAAGGTGCGCTGGCGTTGATAGTCGCGGTAGTTTGCCAAGGGATCAACCAGAGGGGCGTGAAAGAGACTGCTCATGGTATCAACTACTACACAAGTGAAGCCCAAAAGGTTAGTTCAGACGACCAGCGTCGCCTACACCCCCGCCAGACCACGCCGTCAGCCAGGAGGCCCTCCCCCCTTGCCGATCCGGTCGCCCGCCGGCGCCAAAACCGCGCCAACCGCGCTCGCCCTGGGTTGAGAACGTATTCTGAGGGAAACATCACGCGCTACGACCGCGCAATTGTCTCCCCCGCCGCTGACTAGGACTCCTCGCTCAGCAGCTTCTCACGATTCGTGCTGGCTTCCTTGCCGTTCCTCGGAACCCTCGGGCTTGGCCGTGGGAATATTCGAATCGGTTTCCCCACCGCCGGCCGTGCGATCAAGCGCTTCGGCTTCGATGCTCTCCGGCTGGTAGGGGACTTCTTTAAACTCCGCGTGACTGAGAATCAGATCCACGACCTTCCGCTCCACGATCTGGTTCCGCAGCACATCCATCCCCCCGTGCTTCTCCAGTCGCGAACGCACCCGCCGCGGCGTCTCGCCGCTTTGATGGGCGATCAACCAGATTTCCTGGTCGAAATCCTCGGGCGTCGCATCGATCTTCTCGTCTTCTGCAATCCGCTCCAGGATGAAGTGCTCCTTCAACGCCCGGGCCGTCGACTGCCGACTGTTCTGCCGCAACTCGTTTTCGTAGGCACGGATCTCATCGTCGCGAAAACCGCTCCGACGCAATTCCAACACCGCCCGCTGCAACTCGCGGTCGCTCTGGCGACGCAGAAGGTCTGGCGGCAGTTCCCAATTCGCGCCAGCCGTCAAGGCGTCGGTGACTTGTTGCCGGGCCGTCCGGTATTGATGATACTCCAGCCGCTGACGGAGATTGTCCCGTACCGCGTCCCGCAACTCCGCCTCGCTCTCGAACCCGCCCATCGCTTCCAGGAATTGGGGCGTCATCTCGGGCAGTTCGAGTTTCTTGACCTCCAAGACCTCAAACAGTGCCTGAACCGACTTGCCACGCAACGCAGCATTCGGCGCATCCTCGCTCAACTCGGCCTGAACCTCGCGGCTCTCGCCCGCGCGAACACCAACCATGACTTCGCCGAACTTGCTGATCTTTCCGTCGCGGAAGCTCAACACGGGGCGAATCCGAATAACCTCTTCCTGGGCGCTGGAGAGGACCTCGTCGCCATGACGGAAGGTTAGGTTCGTGGTCACGTAATCGCCCATCTCGGCCGGACCGTCGTGTGGCACCAGCCGGCCGTAACGAGCCAACAGATTGGCCAAGGCCTGATCCACGTCCTTATCCGAGAATTCGCGAACCGGCTTGTCGATCTTCAACCCCTTCCACTGCGGTATTTCAAATTCCGGACGCACCTCCAAGTCGAACTCGAAGGTCATCGCGCCGTCTTGGGGCAGCTCGATGGCCGCCAGATCAAAATCCGGTTCGCTGATCGCCGCTAACTGCTTCTCGTCGGTGATCTGAGCAATGCTGTCCAGCAATAGCGAGCTTTTCACCTGGTCGGTGACGTCCTTGCGGAAGCGGGCTTCAACAAGACGACGCGGAGCGTGCCCCTGGCGGAAGCCGGGAACGTGCGCCGTGCCCATCAACTCCGAAAACTGCTTGTCAAAATATCGTTTGATGTCGTCGCGCGGAACCGTCACCGTAATGTGACGCTCGCAGGCGCTACGCTCCTCAATGGCCACTTGCAGGTTGAGCCGCTCGGGCTTCTGTTCTCCGCCCGCAGACGCCACAGATGCCGCGCCTTGCGAAGCCTCGTCTCGGCCAGTATCAGAATCAGTCGAATGGGAAGGATCGCTAGCAGCCATGCCTGTGCTCAGTCACTGGAGAATGGCAGAAAACAAACAGAGCGGGTGATGGGATTCGAACCCACGACAAC
>CAZLDQ010000053.1:0-29685 GCA_964558295.1 uncultured Planctomycetaceae bacterium
AGTTCTGTCGAGCAGGTAGTCGCCATCGGCCCATGATCTGGAATCTCGGGGCCGTTCGCCGGAGAGGAACTAACCGGCGGGAATAGTGAAAGCTTCTCGACCTGAGTTTCCTGCAGTTGGCCGCTTGTCGGTCAACATCCCGGGCCGGCCAGGAGTGGTCGCTACGCCCGTGTATTGCGTGTAAACTCCATTGGTGGTCGCAAAAGATTTTTCTTGGCGCACGGCCTGCAAGCGGCCTTGTGGTTGTTGTTACGATTTTCGTCACTGGACGGGAATTGACTTCTTGGGAAGGACGTCCGCCCTACGGTAGGTCGTCCGGTCTATGATCTTGGGGGACCGTTCCCGAGCCTCAGGCTCAGGTTGCGCGTGTTACTGGAGGGATTCTCTTTGGGTAGGAGCATGGGAAAAAAGAAAAAGGGACGCCCGCGAGGACGGGGCGGTATGTACGCCAATGACCAACGGGGGCGTCGCAGTTCCCTGGAACCAATCAACAATGGCAATAACCAAGTTGAGCCGGTCGCAGAGAATGGCGAAGCTGGACCGTTGCAGCCCGGGGGTGGTGTCTTGGAGTTGCATCCCAACGGCTATGGCTTCCTCCGCGATCCAAACGCCAATTACATCCGTCAGATGACCGACCCCTTCGTGCCGGGCAGCATGATCGAGAAGTTCGGCCTGCGCGAGGGGGTTTGCCTCCAGGGAATGGTCCAACCAGGCCGCCGCCAGCAAGGCCCGCGGCTCAAAGAAATCTCCGATGTCGACGGCATGAAGCCCGAAGAGTATCGGAACGTCAAGACCTTCGACCAACTCACCCCGATCAATCCCGAAAGCTGGCTCCGCCTGGAGACCGGCCCCCAGCCGCTGACCACCCGCGTCATGGACCTCCTGACGCCCCTGGGCAAAGGCCAACGGGCCCTGATCGTCGCCCCACCCCGCACCGGTAAGACGATCCTCCTGCAGCACATCAGCCAAGCCATCTCCACCAACTACCCCCACATCAAGTTGGTAATCCTCCTGATCGATGAACGTCCGGAAGAAGTCACCGACTTCCGCCGGGCCGTCAAAAACGGCGAAGTCGTGGCCAGTAGCCTTGACCGCGACATCGAAAGCCATGTCCGTCTCTCCCAACTGGTCGTCGAGCGATGCCGCCGTTTGGCCGAAATGGGCAAAGACGTCTTCCTCCTAATGGACTCGATCACTCGCTTGGCACGTGCCTTCAACAAGTGGGTCGGAAACACCGGCCGCACGATGTCTGGCGGCGTCGACATCAAGGCCATGGACGTCCCCAAGAAGCTCTTCGCCACAGCCCGCCTGTTCGAAGAAGGTGGCTCCCTGACCATCGTCGGCACGGCCCTCGTCGACACCGGCAGCCGAATGGACGAGCTGATCTTCCAGGAATTCAAGGGCACCGGCAACATGGAGCTAGTGCTCGACCGCAAGCTGTCCGACCGCCGTGTTTGGCCAGCAATCGACATCAGCCAGTCCGGCACCCGCCGCGAGGAAAAACTCCTCCCTCCAGAAACCCTCCAGGCGATCACCGCCCTGCGCCGCATGCTCGCCTCAATGCATCCCGTCGAGGCCATGGAGCAATTGACGCAGAAGCTGACCAAATTCAAGTCGAACGACGAGTTCATCAAGTTGATCAGCGGCGCTCAGATCTACGATTGACAAGCTCTCGTTCCTGACGGACGATATAGAATCTAGAAAAGGTGTGGCCGGTTCCATCCACGGCCTCACCATCCGGAGGGTAAGCGAATGGCTAGCGGCCACACTGGAAATGTGGTGCCCCGGTAACGGGGTTGCGGGTTCGAGTCCCGTGCCCTCCGCTCGTAAGCCCTTGCTCGACAAGGGCTTTTGTATTACGGTCGCCGTACGAACACCCCCGGCGGCGCTATCGGCCCGAGGATTTCAGGGCAAAGTCGATCGTCCCGCCCCCCGGGGGCACCGTGGCTTTCAGGACCGAAAGGCCTTCTTGAGAATACCGGGGGGGCAACAGCTCCTTGGCCCCCAGTTCCCAGGGTGGTACTTTGCTGTCGGCCGGGAAGTCCTTGCCGTTAGGCAGAACCCACTTGTTGCAAACCACCTGGAACTCCCCCACCGCTAGCCCCTTGTGTTCCTTGTTGAGCATCGCTTCGTAGCGTCCCTGTTCGTCGGTAATCCCGCTACAAATCTGCCCCTTCGTCGCGCCGATCGGCGTAAAAGTGAGCGTCGCCCGTGCCAAGGGCTTGCCGTCCAGAGTCACCGTCCCTGTTACTGGGACCATCTCCGGCAACGAATCGTACCGACTCTCACCGCGGCAGCCGCATGCCAGGACTAGTATCCCAATCACGAACACATTCCCACGAATCCGCATCGCTGCTTCCTTCTTCGCAAAGCTGTCGATACTTCCCCAAACCGCGAATCGTGCGTTGGCTCACGGAACCGCCACCGCTTCTCCCCCCGCCATCGTCGAGATGCGCGTCAGGACAGTAATGTCGGTGGTTTCTGCTAGGAACCGCGTCGAACCATCGGCCAAACAGACTTGGCATCCGCCTGGATGAAGACTGCCCGCGCGAGCCCAAGTGTAGAGACGCCCTGGAATTGTCGTCTTCGGATTAACCCAGGTGTAGTCCGCAGGGATCTCGAATCGGTTGATCCCTCCGGACAAATCAATGCCGGTCATCACCCATCCGCGCATTCCCCATCCCGGTCCATTGCCGTTAGCCACCCAATGCAACGTTTCCACAACGGCCACGGTATTGCTAGTCCCATCGACAACATGGGCAATCGTCGTATTGCTGTTCTCACCAAACATCCGTTTGGTCGTGGGACTGAGTACAGACCAATCGTTGAAGTAGCTGAAATCGGAAGCAGACGCGCTGAAGTCGTAATTCGTCTTCACCGCGCGGTATCCGCTCCCGTTCTTGATCCCATAGGCGCTCCCATCGGGTAGGAGAATCTCGTAGGGGTCTGAAGGGCAGATAAACACCGGCACCTTTTGCGAGATCACCGCGGCGTTGCCGCTGGTCACCGGATCCCCCGCATACGGGCGCTCGCTGGAGACAATGTTCGACTGTGTATGCCCCGGCGAACCGGCTAGGGAAGCACATTGCCCAAAATCATACTTGTCGTAGAGCGGTTGCTGTTCAAGGAACGGCAACAACAAGACCAAGCCGTTAAGATTTTTGACGAGCTTATCGGCCGGTTCGGGAGGGTAATTGGGGGGCACTGCGTACGCTGCCCAACCATAATCCACCCCCCCCGGCGGAAAACAGTTGTGGGCACTATGATAGTTGTGCAGCGCAACCCCGATCTGTTTGAGATTGTTGCTGCAATGCGAGCGCCGCGCCGCTTCGCGAGCGGCCTGCACGGCTGGTAACAACAGAGCGATCAAAATGCCAATGATCGCAATCACCACCAGAAGCTCCACAAGCGTAAAGCCGACTTGTTGATCTCTCCGGGCAACCATCGGACTTCCCCCAGAAATGAGATTGAAGTTGGTCCACCTCGTGGCTCATTGGACAGTCCTGCGGGATGATCCACCACACCTTTTCTGACGAATTCTGATAGTTTTCCAACCTTTCCTTTCCACCAGCATGCAGGGATACCAAAACCACCACCAGCCTAGCCGGACGTTCGCCTTCCAATTGGTCCGCACAGCCCAGGATCGACTAAGGAACCGCCACCGCTTCTCCCCCCGCCATCGTCGAGATGCTTGTCAGGACGGTAATGTCGGTGGTTTCTGCTAGGAACCGCGTCGAACCATCGGCCAGACAGACTTGGCATCCGCCTGGATGAAGACTGCCCGCGCGAGCCCAAGTGTAGAGACGCCCTGGAATTGTCGTCTTCGGATTAACCCAGGTGTAGTCCGCAGGGATCTCGAATCGGTTGATCCCTCCGGACAAATCAATGCCGGTCATCACCCATCCGCGCATTCCCCATCCCGGTCCATTGCCGTTAGCCACCCAATGCAACGTTTCCACAACGGCCACGGTATTGCTAGTCCCATCGACAACATGGGCAATCGTCGTATTGCTGTTCTCACCAAACATCCGTTTGGTCGTGGGACTGAGTACAGACCAATCGTTGAAGTAGCTGAAATCGGAAGCAGACGCGCTGAAGTCGTAATTCGTCTTCACCGCGCGGTATCCGCTCCCGTTCTTGATCCCATAGGCGCTCCCATCGGGTAGGAGAATCTCGTAGGGGTCTGAAGGGCAGATAAACACCGGCACCTTTTGCGAGATCACCGCGGCGTTGCCGCTGGTCACCGGATCCCCCGCATACGGGCGCTCGCTGGAGACAATGTTCGACTGTGTATGCCCCGGCGAACCGGCTAGGGAAGCACATTGCCCAAAATCATACTTGTCGTAGAGCGGTTGCTGTTCAAGGAACGGCAACAACAAGACCAAGCCGTTAAGATTTTTGACGAGCTTATCGGCCGGTTCGGGAGGGTAATTGGGGGGCACTGCGTACGCTGCCCAACCATAATCCACCCCCCCCGGCGGAAAACAGTTGTGGGCACTATGATAGTTGTGCAGCGCAACCCCGATCTGTTTGAGATTGTTGCTGCAATGCGAGCGCCGCGCCGCTTCGCGAGCGGCCTGCACGGCTGGTAACAACAGAGCGATCAAAATGCCAATGATCGCAATCACCACCAGAAGTTCGACGAGGGTGAAACCCCGGTTGTGTCGAGCCATTGCGATACTCCACTGGAGAAGAGGAAAATAAGTGCCACAAACCGATCCTACGACAACGGTTGAACAACCGATGACACCTGAATCCCTTGCGTGCAACAGAACGGATCGGGCAAAAACCGATCCGCATCTCCTCTGTTCCCAGCTCGCAACCTGCCTGATAAACTATCGCCATCCTACGGCCCCGTCAAGAGTGTCTCCCTGTTGTGCCGCCTTGATCCCTCCACAACGGCCAACTATGATAAACACGCCGGCTGACAGATTGCGTCAATCGAGCTGACCATTTGCGGCAGGCCGGCTCGGCGTGGGGAGGTGGATGATGAGACGACGCCCTCGGGTAGCGCTCTTAGTGCAATCGGCGACCGGCTATGGGCGCGGAATGCTCCGGGGAATCGCCGCCTATATCCGCGAAGCGGGCCCCTGGGCCGTCTTCCATCGCCCCGGCGGCCTGTTGCAATCGATTCCCGAACAACTCAAAGCTTGGCAGCCCGAGGGAATCATCGCCCAGTTGGAAAACCCCTTGCTGGTTCGCCAAGTCCGCCGCCTGAAACTGCCTGTGGTCGATCTGTTCGGAGGATTGCGTTCCGCCGGAATCCCTCGCCTGCGGGACGACAACCAAGGCATCGCCCAGTTGGTGGCCGACTTCTTCCTCCAACGCGGCTACGTCCACTTTGCCTACAGTGGCACCCAGGGGGTTTTCTACTGTGAACAACGTCGCGAGGCGTTCGTCGCCTACCTGGCCAAGGCTGGCTACGAAGTCGCCGTCGATGAGACCCCCACCCCGCCGAACCTCGTGGGAGCATTCAACCGGGAAGCAGCCGGAGAACTCGATCTCCCACGGATCGGCGACTGGATCCAATCGCTCCCCAAGCCGGTGGCGGTCATGGCCAGCAGCGATATCCGTGGGCAACAGGTCCTCAGCGCCTGCCGGGAGCGGGGAGTCGCCGTTCCCGATGAAGTGGCCGTCGCCGGCGTCGGCAACGACGAAGTCCTCTGCCAGCTCTGCGACCCGCTCCTGACGAGTGTCGAACTGAACATGGAACGCAAGGGCTACGAGGCCGCCGCGCTGCTCGACCGGCTGATGAAGGGGGAACGCCCCCCCAAGGATGAGTTCCTCTTCGAACCGGTGCGCATAGTCCCTCGCGAATCGACCGATTCGGTCGCCATCACCGACTTCGATCTGACGGCCGCCTTACGGTTCATCCGTGAACACTACGCCGAGGGGATCTCGGTCCAGGATGTCGCCAACCACGTGGCCCTGTCGCGCAGTACGCTACAACGGCGTTTCTCCGCCCTCCTGGGCCGCACCCCACGCGAGGAAATCGTCGAGACGCAAGTCCAACGGGTCAAGGATCTCCTGGCCACCAGCGACCTCTCGCTCACCCGAATCGCCTCCCTCGCCGGCTTCGAACACCTGGAAAGCATGTGCCGCCTCTTCAAAAACCAGACCGGCAAGACCCCCGGCCAGTTCCGCAAGGAGGCCCGTCGTTAAGGGGTGGCTGAAATTGTCAAATGGAATGATCCAATGCGTCATTGTGACCCCGCGCCGACCGACTATACTGGCCCCTAGTGTCGCCCGCAAGCCTCGTTGAGCTTGGATCAGGTTACGCCGTGGAGCAGACGTCGCGGGGACGAGTCGCTTGAAACAACAGGATAAACGATGTTTGAACTCACTGGAAAAGTGGCGCTGGTAACCGGTTCCTCGCGCGGCCTGGGACGTGGAATTGCCCTCGTGTTGGCCGAGTGCGGGGCCGATGTGATCGTCAACTATCACAGTGCTCAGGCCCGGGCACAAGAAGTGGTCGACCAGATCCAGAAATTCGGCCGCCGGGCCGCAATGGTCCAGGCCGACGTGAGCCAGGCCGACCAGGTTCGCCGCCTCTTCGAGGAAATCCAAAACCAGTTCGGACGCCTCGATATCCTGGTTAACAACGCCGGCTCCACCAAGGCCCAGGACATCTTCGAAACCGAAGAGTCCGACTGGGACTATATCCTTGACACCAACCTCAAGAGTTGTTTCCTCTGCTCCAAAGCGGCCATGACGTTGATGAAGGCTCAGGGCGGCGGCCGGATCGTCAACATCAGTTCGGTCGTCGGCCATCGCGGCGCCCTGTATGGACATGTCCACTATGCGGCCACCAAGAGCGGCATGTTCGGCATCACCAAAACCCTGGCCCGCACCGGCGCCCCGCTGGGAATCAACGTCAACACCGTGGCCCCCGGCTGCATCGACACCGAACTGCTCCACCAAACCCATGGCGACGAAACCGTCCAGGAACTGGCCGACTCAATCCCTCTGGGACTCGGCACCTGCCGCGATGTCGGCTTGGCCGTCGCCTTCCTCGCCAGCGAAGGCGGTCGCTATATCACCGGCTCAACCCTCGACGTCAACGGCGGAATGTACTATCGCTAAACGCAGGAGCCAGTGAACATGGTGACGTGCCACATCCTATCCGTTGCCGCCGCGATCTTGGTTAGCTTCAATGGGCTCCACTGGACCGCGTCGGCCACGGAAAACACGGCCCACCAGATCACGGTCCATTCTCCGGATGGAAAACCGCCACGTGGCTATGTGCCACCCGTGCTAGGGAACGGCAGTCTCTGCTTGCAGGTCGACTATCAAGGCTCCCAGGTCCAGCGTCCTTACGCCCAAATGGTGCCGGGCATTCTCTGGGCCGGACGCCGCTACAATCTGCCCGGCGCGCAACTGGTCCCCTTCGGCCGGTTTGAACAGAAGTTGTCATGTGCCGGACAGACCTACGAGGCCCCGTCCCGTTGGACGCAATCCCTGAACACCCAAGACGGCCTCGTCGCCTGCCAATGCGACTATGGCGATTCACTGACTGTCGAGACAACCGTCTTCGTCCATCTCGACGAGAACCTCGTCGCCGTTCGAAAACGGATTCTCTCCAAAGATCCGGCAGCCCGCACGGTGCAAATCGAGTTCAAGCACCAGTTCTCTCCCCCCGGCGACGCCAACGTCCCGCCCCGTCGGATGAAGATGCGGCCGAGGCTCGGCGCCGACTCGGCGAGCGTCGAGATCCCCTACCAACTCGATGGGCTTCGCGAGTGCGACGGCCTCGTCACGCTGCTGGCCGACACCCCCGTCACGGCGCAGATCGACAAAGCCAGTTTCACCCTCACCGCCGATCTTTCGATCGACGCGGCGACGCCCAAGGAAATCACCTTCTATCTCCTGTTTGCCGATTCCCTGGATGATAAGGACTACCAGGCCCGGCTGGCACGGATGAAATCCCTGATCAAGACTCAACGTTTCGCCGGCGTGCTGGAAAGCCACAAGCAAGCCTGGGCCCGCTATTGGGACAAGTCGTACGTTCGGCTCCCCGACCTGCGTATGGAGCAGACCTACAATACGTCCCAATACCACCTGCTCACGAACGCCACGAAGTGGTCGTTCCCGGTTGCCCTGTTCAACACCCACTGGTGCGGAAAATTCTTCGGCTGGGACGAGATGTTCGTCTTCCTCGCAATGGCCAGCAGCAACCATCTGGACATCTCCAAGCGCGTACCCGACTTCCGGCATGCGATCCTCGCCAAAGCTGTCCAACGCACGGCCCACTACGGTCGCCCAGGCTCCTACGGCGCCCGTTACCCCTGGGAGACTCTGGAAGACGGCAGCGAAGGGTCCCCCCCGGGATTCTGGTACGAGCATATCTTCCACATGTCGACCATCGCCGTCTCAGCGTGGTTCCAGTACCTCTACACAGGCGACCTCGACTATTTGAAAACCACCAGTTATCCCATAATCCGAGAGTGTGCGGATTTCTATGCCGCCCAGATGGTCTACGCGGCCCCAGACGGCGGACTGATCGTCGGCAAGTGCACCGACCTGGAGCGGCTCGGGCCGGCCCGGCTCAATCCGTTCCTCACCTCCTGCGGTGTGATCTTCACCCTGGAAACGGCCAGCCAAGCGGCGGGCCTGCTCGGCCTCGACCAAGAACGGGCGGCCTCCTGGAAGGAAACGGCCCAGAAGCTCCGCCAGTCGCTGCCCCACGATGGCAACCGTTACGTGCCCTACGCCGGCTGCCAGGAAGCGAGCATCGCCGTCCTCGGCGGCCTTTTCCCCTATCCCGTATTCGATGCCAGCAATGAACTTCAAAAGAACGCCGTCTACGGCTTCGTCCGCGAGGGCATCCACTCGGGCAACATGTATCCCGTAGGAAAATCGGTCTGTGCCTGGTACAACGGCTGGATGGCCACCGCCCTGGCCGCGTTGGGCGATAAGAAAGAGACCGCCCGCCTGCTAGCCGACACGGTCAACGGCACCGGCTGCTTCTCGGAAATCTTCGAGATCAACGAAGAAGCAGTCGTCATGCGTCCCTGGTTCTCCACGGCCGAAGGGAATTTTGTTTACGCCCTGAACCAGATGCTGCTCCAATGCCGCGACGGCCAGATCCTTGTCGCCCCGGCCGTCCCCGACGCGTGGAACACGTATGCCTTCAAATTGGCCTGTTTTGGAAACCTCGTTGCCACGGTTGCGGTCAACGACGGGCGATTGACGGAACTGACCCTGACTTCCGGCGACGCCAAGCAAACCGTCCAACGAACCCTGATCATCCCCGAGCATCTCCTCGCCGGAACCACGCTCAACCAAGCGGTCGTCACCCAACAAACGACCAAGGACGGATGCCGCCACCTCGATCTCCAGTTCACCGGACGGGCGACGCTGCTAAAATAGCCACCCCACTCCCCACAAAAGCAAAACCTTTTCCCACGCCCATGAAAGTCACCGCAGTCCAAACCTTCGTCTGTCACGCCTACCGCTGCAACTGGGTCTTCGTCAAAGTCCTCACCGATGAGGGGCTCAACGGCGTCGGTGAGGCGACCTTGGAAATGCGCGAATTGACCGTCGCCCAAGCCGTGCGCGAACTGGAACGCGACCTGGTCGGCAAGGACCCGCACGCCATCGAAGCGTTTTGGAGCCAAGCCTATCGCGACGTCTATTGGCGCGGCGGCCCAGTGCTGATGAGCGCGTTGGCCTCCGTCGAAATGGCCCTTTGGGACATCAAAGGCAAGGCCCTTGGTGTGCCGGTCTACCAGTTGCTCGGTGGCAAGATCCGCGACGGCATCCCCTGCTACGCCAATGGCTGGTTTGCCGGCGCCAAGAAACCTGAGGAGTTTGCCGCCAAGGCCAAAATAGCGGTGGCCGCCGGGTTCATGGGCCTCAAGTGGGACCCGTTCGGCTCGGCCTTCATGAACCTCACCCGCCAGGAGTTCCGTCAGGCGCTCGACTGTGTCGCCGCCGTCCACGACGCGGTAGGCGGCACCGCCGAGTTGTTGATCGAGGGGCACGGCCGGTTCAACGTCCCCACGGCCGTGCGCGTCGGCCAGGCGCTCGAACAGTTCGATATCCTCTGGTTCGAAGAGCCGATCCCGCCCGACAACAAAGACGCCTTGGCCGAGGTAAAACGGCGAATTCGCGTCCCCGTAGCCGCCGGTGAACGGCTCTACAGCCGCTGGGACTATCGCGATTTCCTCGCCCGAGGATGCGCCGACTTCATCCAGCCCGACGTCAGCCACGCCGGCGGCCTGATGGAGATCAAGAAAATCGCGGCGATGGCCGAGTGCCATCACATTCCGCTCTGTCCTCACAATCCAAGCGGTCCGGTAGCCAATGCGGCCACGCTTCAGTTGGCCGCCTGCGTGCCCAACTTCTACGTGCTCGAAACAATGAGCAGTGATGTCCCCTACCGAAACCAGATCAGCACCGAAGAAGTCCGCTTCGAAAACGGCCTGATGCAAATCCCCGACAAGCCCGGCCTGGGCATCGACATCTGCGAAGAGGCCATTGCCCAACACCCCTTCAAACCCCAAGGTCTCCGCCACTACCGCGGCACGCTCACCGAAATCCGGCCCGACGACGCCCAAGGCTATTTTGACAAGAACAAGTAGATCGGCTCCGCAATCGCCTAGCCATCCCATGCCGCAATGACGCTCATGCCCAAAGTCCGGGCCGCCTCGACCAATCTTTGGGGCCTAAGCTGGAATCTGCCCGTCCCAACTCCCCCCCAGGCCAAGGGATTTGCCATCGCAACAAAAAAGACGTAGAAACAAAGAGGTGCAGAGCAGACTCCATCGTCTATGGGACATCACGAAGCATGACCACCGCGATTCGACTCATTTTTGCCTGGGGCCTCGTGGCCAGCTCGGCGTTGGCCGCCCCGCCCGATCCTCGGCCGGCCAACTGGGCCACGCCGGTCAAACTCGACGGCGTGCCCAACCTCCACAAAGTCAGCGATACCCTTTATCGCAGCGCTCAGCCGACCAAGGAGGGAATGCAGAACCTCAAGGCGATGGGAATCAAGACCGTCATCAACCTCCGCTATCTCCATTCCGACCGCGACGAAATCGGCGACCTCGCTCTCGACGCCGAACACATCCCGATGAAGTCCTGGAATCCCGAACGCGAAGAAGCCGTCCGCTTCCTCCAAATCGTCACCGACCCCAAACGGGCCCCGGTCCTCGTCCACTGCCAACACGGCGCCGACCGCACCGGAACCATGTGTGCCATCTACCGGATCGCCGTCCAGAACTGGTCGACCGACGAGGCAATCCGCGAGATGACCGAGGGGGGGTTCAACTTCCACTCCATCTGGTCAAACCTTCCCAGATGGATCCGGAACCTCAACATCGAGGAACTCAAGAAAGACGCCGCCAACCCCCACGAAGCGGCAAAGTGAGCGTCTCACGTGCCCCCGTTTCCCAGACTACCCCTCCCCAAAGCATCGCACGGCAAACAATGCCGCCGGCACATGAGGGCTTGGAGCAGTCAGTTCCAATCGTAATTCATCGGTCTCAACAGCCGGATCAAGACGGATCACTCGCCGCGTCTGGTGATTATCCGTACACTCCGCCAGCACCTGGCCGGCCGCATTGAGCAAGCGGAAGCACTGCACACAGAACGGCATCGTCCGCTCCGGATGCCCCATCAGAACCGACTCCATTGGATGGTCGAAATCCGTATCAAACGATAACTCAACACGTCCAATCGTCTGTGGTTCCGGCCACCGTAAGGTGAGCGTGGGCGCTGGGTCATCGAAGTCGGCCACCCAAGCGTTCGGTTGCGTGGTGGGTCGGTCGATCCCGTTGTTGAGCGACTCTGCCCCGAACACGTCCAACGGTGGCTCAACCGTGATCGCCAGATTCTCTCCGGCCGGCCGGCGCTTCGGATGCCAAAATTCAAAGCGGTCGATGCCCGCCTCCGGCGGCGGCTCCTGGACGCTGCTGACAGCCACCGCCCGATTGCACTGCTGAGCCACCGCCACCACACCTGTCATGCGGTGTAGACTGGTCTGCACCGCCACCAACGGGTTCTTCAACAAACAGACAAACACATACTGCGGTTCGTCCAACCGGCGGTTGAAGTCGACGGCCACCTCCTGGTTCTCGCCTGCCAACAAACGGACGGTCCGCGTGGCCAGCGTCACGTCCGGCGTGAAGTTCCCCCGCCGCGAACTGGTGCGCAGTTCCACTTGCAGCATTGTCGGCTGCGCAACGTCGACCGTAAACGTCACCCGCGGCATCGGCCCGGCCGCCACAGGCAGGAGCATCGCCCACGAGTCGTCCAACTTCAGCTTCGGCCCGTCGGCCGGCAAACGTCCCAAGCGCAGCCGGCTCGACGCGGTCACCGTCGCCCTGCGCGTCAGGTCCCGCGGGTCGTTCAGCGCAACGCCCGGGATATACTGTCCCACACGGAGCAACCGTTGCTGTAGCTGGTGCATCCGCTCCGGCTCGATCAGGTCGGCCGGACGCAACTTCTCCTCCCGGCAGATCGCCGCCGCCATACCTACCGCCTGAGCGTTGTGCGCACAGGTGGCCATCACCCGCGTGGAACCGAAGGCCACGTGCGATGCGCTAATTATCCGGCCGGCCAGGAACAGGTTTTTGATGTTGCGGCTATAGAAGCAGCGGTAAGGAATCGGATAGACCCCCTTGGCGTGCCACTGTACGCAGCCCGGCTCCGGACTGTAAACGCCGTCGACCGGATGCAGATCGATCGCCCAGCCCCCATAGGACACCGCATCGGCATGTGCCCGCTGCTCGACAATGTCTTGCTGAACAAGCATGTAGTCCCCTTCAAACCGCCGGCTTTCGCGTTTGCCTGGGATCATGCCGACCCATTCGAGCGTCATCGTCTCCGCCTCGGGAAACCGGCCCGAGTTCTTGATATGGTCCCACACGCCGTAGACGATCTTCCACAATTCCCACTTGATCGTCTCCGTCTCGTGGACCGTATCAAGCCGCCCGCCGTACTCAATCCACCAAAGCTGACAACCGTGCTCCCGCGCGTTGAAACGCCGGTAGCGGGGAATGCGATGGATGTCGTCCAAGGCGAAACTTGGACGCACAAACCGCACAGGCCGGCCCGTGTCTCTGGTATAGAAATACAGGGAATGGCCCAACAGATCACGGCTCGGCTCCGCCGGGGCCAGCAACTCACCAAACTCCTCGCGTGACTCGCAACCGCTCCGGAATGCAGCCCCGGCCAGGAAGCCGAGCACACCGTCCCCCGAGGCGTCGCAAAACAGCGGGGCTTCGATCACGTACGCCGTCGAGTTCTGGCTGCAGAAGGCACGCACGCCGCGGATCGTCTCGGCCTCATGCTTCTGAACCTCGAAAACGACCGTGTTCAACAGAAGCGTAAGGTTCGGCTCCGCTGTGACCTTGTCCAACAACAGGGCGTCCAACAGCACCGGGTTGCCCTCGGGATTGCGGTAGACGTTCTCGACGAGCAATTCATCGATCACTCCCCCTTCGCGTGCCCAGCGGTTGTTGTTGCCCATGTGACTCGTCGCACCGAGCATCCAGAGGCGAACCTCGCTCGACGCATTACCGCCCAACACCGGCCGATCCTGAACGAGTACGACTTGGCACCCCGCCCGGGCAGCCGTGAGCGCCGCACACACGCCCGCCATTCCGCCGCCGACCACCACCAGATCGGTCGTCAGATGCACCGTCTTCAACTCACGCCCCTCGTCCGCCGGCAAACGCAGCATCATCTCTCCTCACGCAGACGCAGACTTCCGCGGTCGATGGACCCGGCCGCCCCACAACATCAACCAGGCGACCGGGTGCAGTCCAGCCATCACAAAAAACCAGTAATCATACGAATAATGTTGAACCAGATAAGCCACCGCCTCGTTCATCGCCATGCCCCCCAAGGCACTGCCCGCCGCAACCACGCCAAACGCCGTAGCCACCAGCCGTTGGGGAATCACGTCCACCAACAAAGCGCTGATATTGGCCAGCCAAGCCAAATGGGCCAGCACGCTCAGCATCGCAAAACCCAAGGCAAAATAGAGCGACGACGACAACGCTACCAGCGGCGACAGCGGTAGCACGGCCGCACAGAGCAACATCGCCCACAGCCGGGCTGCCGGCGCCGCCGTCCCCCGGCGAATCAACACCGCCGACAGCACTCCGCCGCCAAGGCTCCCAATGTCAGCAGCCAGGAAGATCACCCACGTGATCCCCAGACTCTCTTGCGTCAGTCCCCGGCTGGCAAACAGATACTTGGCAAACCAGAACTGGTAGAAGAACCAAACCGGATCGGTGAGCATCCGTCCCAGCAGAAGCAACCAGACGTCGCGCCGCTGGAGCACTTGCCCCCAACGTCGCCACTCCGAGGTCTCCGGCGACTTCGCTTCACCAGCACTTTTTGACGGGGAAGCGGCGGCCACGTCCTGCGGACGGCGATAGAGCGCGAGCCACGGCACCACCCACACCAGCCCCAGCGCGCCGGTGGCGACGAACGCTCCCTGCCATCCAAAACGGGAAGCGATCACAATCACCAACACCGGGGCAATCGTCGCTCCCAACGTTGCCCCCATCGTATAAAACCCGATCGCCACGCCACGCTGACTGGCTGGAAACGTCTCGGCGACAGCCTTCGTGCTCGACGGCCAGTTGCCCGCCTCACCGAACCCCAACAAAGCCCGGCAAATCCCCAGCGAATAGAACGATCGGGCCAGCCCCGTGAGCATGTTTGCACATGACCACCAAGTGACAAACAGTGCCATGCCCCACCGCGCCCCGATTCGATCGACGAGCCGGCCGCTCACCAAAAGCGACACCGTATACGTGACCAGAAACAGGTTGGCCACGTTCCCGTAGTCGGCCTCTGAGAGTCCCAGGTCTCGCTGGATTGTCGGAGCGAGGATCGACAGCGTCTGGCGGTCGATGTAGTTGAGAATCGCGGCCAGAAAGAGCATTCCGGCCACGATCCACCGCCAGCCGACAGAACGTTGTTCCGCATCGCCGATCCCCCGCTCAGGCGTCTCTTTCTGCACGGGCATGTCCGCGGAGTTTCCCATCAATGATACCGCACCTTGCTCCGCCCACCTTTGCCCTGCGGCGTAAACTTCGGATCGGTCGTCAGAAGCAGTTTATCGCATCGGGCATAATAGGCGCTCGTATCGATCAGCCGCAGAGTGACAACCCCCGCGTCCACGTGAAACGAGCCTCCCTTCTGCCAGGCCCAACCATCCTCGCCATGGGCCCCGAACTCGGCCTCCGACGTCTGCTCGCCGACCGCCACGCGAAATGTCCGCTTCGGCCCCGGCCGGGAACCAAAATCGCGTGAACGTACCCACAAAACATAGTCGCCGGCCTGAGGAATCTCGATCTGGGTCGTCGCCTCCCGATCACTCTCGGCCTTCACCTGCCCCCTACCCATGTGACCGAGCAGGCAGGCCGCTTGCTGATCCCACGCCGTCGTCCAGCCGCCCTTGTTCGCAAACCGTTCGGCCTCGATCCAAAGATCGATCCCCGACGATTTCCTCGATCCCGCTTCCGCCTCGAACTTTGCCAAGAACCGCTTCCTTCGCTCGGCGTACGCCTCAGGATCGATCGCGTACACCCGCAGGTAGTCAAACCAGCAGGCCCCCTCCGGATCCGCGTCGGCCGCTGTGGCAATGCAGCTTAGCCAGACATAGAACGGGCACCACGGGATGTCGCGCATGTCGACGCTCTCGAGCAACTCCCCATCAAAATAGAAATTGATGTAATCCGGCGCCACCTCGAACCCATACGTGTGAAACGCTTCACTCAGGTCCGGTTCCACTTTGGCCAGATCCCGACTGATCGAACAGCGAGGACTCGGATACCACTCGATAATCCCGTAACTGAACGTGTGCCTATCATGCTTCGCGAAGTGCTCGAAGCCGTCGATCTCGATTCGCGTCTCGTGGGGGTCGAATTTGGTCCGCTTGATCCGTTCGTGTTCCAGGCTGTCGATGAACGTCGTCCAAAACGCTTCATGCCAGCCCTGGCCGCCGTACATCTTCGCCCGCGTTTCGAAATAACCATAGCGGTACGCCCGGCGGGTAATCACGCCCCCGCCAGTGAACGACTTTCCCCCAAACGCTTCTTTTTTCAGTGCAATCCGCACAGCTCCATTCTCGATCGAGATATTCTCGGGCCGCTGGCAGCTCTCGTGGCTCACTCCCGTGCGACAGGTCCACTCGTTCCTATCTAGCGCCGGACCGTCAAACTCGTCGCCCCAGACGAGCCGATACCCCGACGGCACGCTCGCCACCTCGGCGCCAATCGCCCCGTTGGCCGCCAGACAGGCGAGACTCACCAGCGCTACTATGGGCACTATTCTCATCCATCACCCGTCTACGGATTGTGCACCGTCTTCGTCTCACCACCATTGCAACTGGCCGAGGCTCGATAAATATCCATATCGATCGACTCCTGGACGAACATCACCGACCCGTCAGCCATGGCAAAATGGCATCCACCCGGGTGTTGGCTGCCGAAGCTGACGTCGTTGAAGGTCGTCAGGTCTGACGTCAGGTATTTCATCACATTGATGCCATACTTCACATTCTTGCACGGAGCCGAAGCCGCCCCGGCACACCCCCGCACCCACGCACGGTAGCAGTTGGCGTTGTTCCAGGAGATCTCGCCGAAGAGGAACGTATTGCTCGTCCCATCGGTCACGTCGCGCATCGCCTTCTTCGTATCCCGCCCCAACAACCCCTGCAAGGCGAAATCACCGAACCCAGGGGCACTGGTCGTATCAACCAAATACTGTGTCGTGCTCGTAGTGCCGCTGCCAAATTGCGGAATCGTCCCCTTCGGCCCCATCACGCCATAGTAATGAGTCGTATAGGGATACTCGGTCGCTCCCGTGCTGGGATTCGTCGCCGTATCGTAGATGTTCCGTTCCTGCTTGCTGCTCGGACAAAGAAACGTATCGATCCGGTTCAGGGCATGCACAAGATGGTTGCCAAAGCCGTTCACGCGGAAGTCGAATTGGTCGTAAAGCGGTTTCTGCTCAATGTACGGCAAAGTCGCCACGCACCAGGTGAGCTGGTTGGAATCCGACCGTCCACCGGGCGGAAAGACCCTGAACGTGTCATGGTAGTTGTGCACCGCCAAGGCCAATTGCTTCATGTGGTTCGAACAGTTCATCCGCCGCGCCGCCTCGCGTGCTGCCTGAACGGCCGGCAAGAGCAAGGCGATCAAGATCCCGATGATGGCAATCACCACCAAAAGTTCAACCAACGTAAACCCCCGTCTTCGCTCACGAACCATCGTATCCCACCTCCACCAGAAATGAAATGAATAAAGTCCCCCTACCGTCGCTGTAATTTCACGGTCTCCGACCGCACGCGGCGACCGTCGACCGTCTGTCCCTCGACCCAGTATTCCCAGACACAATCGCTGTCGGCCAGCGCAACGCTGAACTCATAGGGATACCGCGGATCGACCATCTCCTGCCATGGCCCCTCGTCAACCCGGTAGTGCAACCGAGTTTCGCTCAATTGCTTTTCGTCGGCGTTCAACCAGACATAGGCACTGCCGAGCCCCCGGCCCAGCGAAAGGAGCATTCCATGAACCTTGCCCTCCGACCAGTCGACCGACCGGTAACTCGCCGGCCCCAGCGGCGGCGAGGACCGGTCAAACACCTTTTCCTGGAACGCCGGCCGGACCTCGGCTCCGTCGATCGCCAGCGCCGTAATCCCCCGGCCAGCTACGGGCACCGTCACCCGGGCCCCTTCGATCCGGACCGTGCCCTGAGGCTTGTTCTCACACCACCGCCGCGCTTCGTACACTCGCTGCGGATCGAGCCCCGCCCGCTTCGAGTCAAACCGAAGCGTCACCTCAGCCGGGGCGTTGGCCTGATTCATCAGAGCCACATAGAGCCGTCCATTCCCATACCCGGCCACGTAGTTCATCTGCACGTTGTCACACTCGATCAACCCGGCCGGCAGATAGAGCCGCACGCCTTCGTCACCATAAAACTTCCCCGGCCGATCGCCATAGACCTTGCTCTGCAAATAGACGTACCCCTGGGCATAACGCGACGGGAAATCGACCTCCCCTTGCGAACGCACCAACGCGTCCGACACCAGATAGTCGACCAGCAGGGCAATATGCGGCCAGACATGGTTGAAGTACATCTGGCTGGCGCGACGGTAGACGAACGGTTCGCGCGTCGGATAGTCGGCCGGTTCGTGGGCCACGGTGAAGCCGAGGCTCGGCTGGTAGGTATAGCCCGGATAATTCGCATAACGGCCGACCACGGCGTTGCGGGCCAGATCACTGAAGAACGAGTCACCCGTGTAATACGCCAGCCGAGCCATCCAGGCCGCATGATGAGCCAGGAAAATCGCCCGATTCCCCGACGAAGTATTCGAAGCCTCGGGCGTCAAGCCGATCTGCGAGACACGCCACGCAGGCACCGTGGCCTGCTTCCCACCGCCGGCTGGCACCGTCACCTCGCCCGCAGGAACCGGTGGCGTCATCCAACAGAAGGCCGAAAAAAGCCGCGCACCGACCGCCGACGCCTCCAGGTAGCGTCGCTCGCCCGTCTCTTCGTACATCTCCAGAAGCTGCATCCACCGCGGCGCCAAATCCGTCCAAAACTGGGCCGATCGCACCAGTCCCTTGAAGTTCGTCTGCGGCGTGTCAATCCGCTTGGCAATGTACCGGTCGGCCTCGGCCCGGGCTTGCTCCAGGTACGACCGCTCGCCCGTCGCGCGATACAGTGCCAAAGCGTGCACCCAACGGTCGTCCGTGTTCACCGAATCGAGATTCAACGCCCTCGGCTGGGCAAAGCGAATCTTTGCACTTTCCAAAAACACCGGCGTACGTCCCTGCGACACATTCCAAAGCGTCGCCCATTCAAACACTTCTCCCGTCGGCCCGTCCATCCGGTGCGACGGGTTCTGATGCGTCGACTTCGTATTGAAGGCAAACAGATACTTCTCCCGGGACAGCAAATACTCGATCATCGGCCGGGCCCGACGCACGAATACCTCCTCGTTGTCCGTTACCAACGCGACGCTCAGCGGATGCAGGGCCGAGACAAGCTTCACCGTCCCCGGCACGTCGGTCGTATAGTCGAACGCCCGATACTCCGCATTCCATCCGCTCATCCGGTCGTCCATGGCAAACCGGACCATGTTCTCGATCGTCTGGTTCAGCGAACAGAGCGTGTTCTGCCGCAAATCACGCACGCCATAGAGCCCCCGGGCCAACTGCCGGAACGACTCGTACCAGCCCCCCGTACGCACGGACAAACGCAGCCGAAAACGATACGTGCACCCGGCCTCCCGCTTCGATTCAGCCATCCCCAGCACGGGCGCAAAGATCTGGGGCTGAGCAAGCCCCGCCGCATTCCGAACGAGCACCCCAAACCGGGAGTTGTTTAGCGTTGGCAGACGGAACGGGACCTCGGCCGGATCAGCCGCCACGCCTACGGTCAGCCCTTGCGACTCGACCAACGTAACCGGGAGCGAACAGAGCCCTTCATCCGACAGGTAGCAATCGTCCGGAAACCGCTTTTCCTGCCAAATGCGAGGCTGCAAAAGCGCATCAACCTTACCCAACGGGTACTCGGGCGCGCCGGTGAACCCCACCGAGTACCACCCCGTCTCCTTGGCCTTCAGCACCAACGTCATCTGGGGCTCCGCCTCGCCAGGCGGAAGCGTCAACTCCGCACAAAGCGACCAGGACGTCTGTTCCGGCAACTCCCACACAATCCGCCCGTCCTGCACGGTCCCCCCTTGGGCCGTCAACCGAACGAACCGCGCTGCCTGGAAATAATTGGCCGTGCGCGACGGCTTCTGCCCTGGTTCCGGCTCGCCCACCACCCGCCAGTCGGGAACTCGATACCACATGTCAACCTGCCGACGCCCAACCTTTGGATCGTCCGGCCGATAGAGTACCGTGAAATCCGGGCGGAACGTCTGGGGTGCCCCCCCTCGGGCCAGAACCTCCACTGAGCCGTCTTCCCTCAACCGTGCCTCATACGCCTGATTGGCCAGTGTCAAGGCCTGCGGCTGGGCTGCCTCCAACCGAACGGACATCCCAACATAGTCCAGTCCGCACCATGCCACAGCCAGACCGATCCCAATAATCCTGAGTATTCCGCTTACCATTCGACTCCCCCTCGTTCGCAGGCTTTCGGCGTTGCACGCCGACGTCGGCCAATGACGCCCCACGCTGCACGTAAACCAAGTGTATGCCACGCATCACACCTCTCTTGGATTCTACTGCCCCCCAAGATCCTCGCCAACTGCGTAATTGCGCAAAAAACCTTCGCAAATACGTCGCCTGAGAAGAAACCGCATGGTAGGATGACTGTTGTGTCCCGTTTGGCCCCAGCTCTTCTGCTGGGCGGTTTCCGTGAACCACGACCGGCGCAATGGCGATCGGGCCCAGCACACGTGACGGGGCCAAACAACCCCATTACCGCTCAACACGTACCGGAAGGGTTTCCATGCCACACGATCAGCCGCCGCGAGTCGCCATTCTCGTCGGAACATCTACTGGGTCGGGACGCGGAATCATCCGTGGCATCGCCAGTTATGCCAACAAGCACGGCCCCTGGCATGTCTGGGTCGAGGGACGTGGACAAGACGAACCGCCCCGGCTGCCGCCCGGCTGGGTCGGCGAAGGAATCATCGCCCGGGTTTCGAACCACACCATCGCACGGTTCATCGCCCAGGCCGGCGTGCCAACGGTCAACATCTCCAGTATCGAGCTCTCCGGCGTGCAGTTGCCGCGTGTGGCCAACGACGTGCGGGCGACCGGCCGCCTGGCCGCCAACTACCTCATCGATCGTGGTCTGCGTCAGTTCGCCTACGTCGGCTTACCGCGTCTGGCCTACGTCAAACCGCATTATGAGGCGTTTGCCGCCACATTGGCCAAGGCCGGCTATCCGTGTGCGGTCCACTCGCTCGCTCGCGGCCGTGCCGGTTGGCTCGCCCGCCAACAGGCACTCACCGACTGGCTCCGCGCGCTGCCCAAGCCGGTCGGCATCTTAACCTGGGCCACGCCTCAAGGCCGAGCAGTCTTGGACGCCTGCCGCTGGGCCGGCCTGCTCGTTCCCGAACAGGTGGCCGTCCTCAGCGGCGACGACGATCTCTTGCTCTGCGCAATTTGCAGCCCACCACTCTCCGGGATTGCCGTGGCCGCCGAGCAGATCGGCTACGAAGCAGCGGCCATCCTCGCCCGAATCCTCGCCCGACGCCGCGTACCCAAACGCTCAATCCTCATCCCGCCCACCGGCGTCGTAACCCGACGCTCCACGGAAATCCTAGCCCTCGAGAACCCTGAACTGGCCCAGGCCGTCGCCTTCATCCGCGAGCACGCGGGAGAACCGATCCAGGTCGAAGACGTCCTGCAAGTCGTGGCCATCTCCCGCCGCCAATTAGAACGCCATTTCCAAGAAACGCTCGGCCGTTCACCTGCCGAAGAGATCCGCCGGGTACGTCTGGAACGGGCCAAAGAGCTGCTGGCCCAAACCGACTTGCCCATCCCCAAGGTCGCCGCCGCCTGCGGCTTCGGCACCGGCGAGTACCTGGCCACCCTCTTCAAGCGTGCCACCGGCCTGACCCCACTCAAATACCGCAGCCAAATCCGCGGCCGCTAGCGACACGTTGAAGAATAGGCACAGCAGCTGCCGTTATCGCCCCCACCGCGCGGGTGCTGGCCCAACAACCGGCGACAACGAAACGCTGAAACCCCATTCCCAAGCCTCCCCGCCTGCTTATCAATCTCACCAGCAGCGAAGCCCGTCGTCACATGCAACAAAGACGGCAAGCTCCGAATTGCCCGAAACCTTCCAGTGCTTGAGGAACTTCGGCTTCGCGGCGAGGTCGATCACCCGGACGTAAGCATTGGCTGCCAGTCCCATCAGACTTGCCCCGACCAACGCTTCACGCCAGTTCCGTTCAGGCAAGCCACCAAGGCCGGTCGCCTACAACCTGGCACCTTCCGGTTCACCTTCATCGCAGGCAGACGCAGCAAAGTACCGCCGCTGGAAGAACAGGGCGACGTTTACCAGCCCGATCATCACGGGCACCTCGACCAGCGGGCCAATGACGGCGGCAAAGGCAGCCCCGGAATTGATCCCCAAGACCGCCACGGCCACGGCAATCGCCAACTCGAAATTGTTGCTGGCCGCCGTGAACGACAGGGTCGTCGTCTTGGCGTAATCCGCTCCGATCTTGTGCCCCATGTAGAAACTGACCAGGAACATCACGACGAAGTAGATCAGAAGCGGAATGGCGATCCGCACGACATCCAGAGGAATCTGCACGATCAGATTGCCTTTGAGGCTGAACATCACGACAATCGTGAACAGCAGGGCCACCAGCGTGATAGGGCTGATCTTGGGAAGGAAGACTCGCTCGTACCACTCCCGCCCGTTGGTCTTCAGCAGAACCAGACGAGTGAACATTCCCGCCAGGAATGGAATGCCCAGATAGATAAACACACTCTGGGCAATCTCGCCCATGCTCACTTGCACGAGTGCCCCTTTCTGGCCGAACACGGGCAAAAGCAGCGTAATAAACACATATGCGTAGACGCTGTAGAACAAGACTTGAAAAATGCTGTTGAAGGCCACCAGCCCGGCTGCGTATTCCGTATCCCCTTTGGCAAGATCGGTCCATACGATCACCATGGCGATGCAGCGGGCTAGGCCGATCATGCTGAGCCCGACCAGATACTCGGGATAGTCGTGCAAGAAGACGATGGCCAGCGCAAACATCAATATGGGACCGATGACCCAGTTCTGGACAAGCGAGAGACCCAGCACTCTCCAGTTGCGAAACACATCCCCCAATTCCTCGTACTTCACCTTGGCCAGCGGCGGGTACATCATGAGAATCAAGCCCATGGCAATGGGAATGTTCGTCGTCCCCGCCTGGAAGCGGTTGATGAACGACTCGACACCGGGAACGATGTACCCCAAGCCGACGCCCACAGCCATCGCCAGGAAGATCCAGAGGGTCAGAAAACGGTCGAGGAACGACAATCGTTTGGGAATGGGGACAGTGTTCATGATTGGGACGAACAAGTAGGAAGCGACTCGGTGAGTGTTTCAATAAAAGCCTTGATCTCATCCCGCACTCGGCGATAGGGAGCAAGACGTTCTTCGTCGGACTGGGCATTGGCGGCCAGTTTCGGAGGATCGTCAAATCCCACATGCACGACCTTCGCCTTGCCGGGGAAAATAGGGCAATGCTCGTGAGCATGGCCACAGACAGTCACGACATAGTCGAACTCGATTCCTTGCAATTCTTTCAGGTGTTTGGAACGCTGAGTGGAAATGTCTACCCCTGCCTCGGCCATCACGCGGACGGCGTCAGGATTCAGGCCATGCGTTTCGATTCCGGCCGAGTAGGCCTCCAACGAATCAGCCAGGAGCTTTCGCGCCCAGCCTTCGGCCATTTGGCTGCGACACGAATTGCCGGTGCAGAGAAACAGGACCTTGCGCTTCGTTCTCGATTGTTCCATGATCACTTCGGCTTTACCGCAAAAACACGGACGCTGGCCGCATAGTCGTTCACATTGTAGCGGCGCAAGACGTTGGCCAACTGCCGGTGCAAATCGACATCACCCGAGGACTTCGGCGAGCAACAAGAGTCTGATTGCGTCACCGGCAAAAACGAGCCGCCCGAACAGCAACTCGACGGATTCTCGACTTTCGCGTAAGCATTCAGATCGGAGCCCGTGTCGATGATCTCGACCTGCGCAAATCCGGCTTCGATAAGTTGCGCACGGTACTGCTCGATGGGGATAGCCCCGGCGATACATCCTACGTAGGCAATCAAATCGTTGCCAAGCTCCGGGGGCAGCGTCCTCTTCAGAGCAATGTCGCTCACGGCCAGCCGTCCTCCCGGCTTCAATACTCGCAGAATCTCGCTGAAGACCGCCTGTTTGTCGGGGACCAGATTAATGACGCAATTGCTGATCACACAATCCACTGAAGCGTCGGGCAAGGGCAACTTGTCGATAGTGGCCTGATGGAACTCGGCGTTCTTGATTGGCTTGCCGTCGTCTGCCTTGGCCGCATTGCGGCGCGCAAGCGCCAGCATCTCAGGGGTCATGTCAATGCCAATGGCCTTTCCAGTAGGGCCGACCTTCTTCGCCGCAAGGAACACGTCTAGACCACCGCCGCAACCGAGATCGACGACCGTCTCGCCAGGCCTCAAGCTGGAAAAGGCCGTGGGATTCCCACAGGAAAGTCCCATGTTTGCCTCAGCAGGGACGGACGCCAATTCCTCTGGGGTATAGCCAAACGCCTCGGCCACCGCCCGAACGCCGCTTTGGCTGGTTGACAGGCCGCTTTGTGCCACGGAGGCATATTGCGTTCGAACAGCCTGTTTGATCGCTTCAGACATTTTCTCGCTCCCCAGTCTTCACGTTATATTTGTTCATGCGAATATATACGCGACACAAAAAATCAGCCCGGACACGTCGGTTGAACCTCGGTCCGAAGTCGCTCGCTATCCTTGACAAATACAGCCTCTTCCCGAAAGCACTGGACAAGGCATGCCAACAACATTTCGTGGAACTTGCTGCGCGGTGGCGTCAAACGGTAGTGCATCCACTGCCCTTCCTTGCGGGCAACCACCAATCCGACCTTGCGAAGGTAGGCAAGGTGCCGGGAAACCGTAGGCTGAGGGCAGCCAAGGACCGCGACGATGTGGCAAACACACACCTCCCCACTCTGAAGCAGATTCAGAATCCGCAACCGAGTCCGGTCGGAAAGGGCTCGAAAAATCGTCTTGGTCGGGGGGGAGACCGTTTCTGTAGTCATATTCGCTTATGCAAATATAACGGCCGTCCCACCAGAAGTCAAGTGGGGCCCAAACGCCCCCTTATTTTTGCGGCTCCTACGCAGAACCTGTGAGGCAATCGCAGGTCGGCGTATCACCCGAGGCCGGAACGTGTCGGCAATTCCCAACACAAGAGAGGCGAGGATCTCTCACTCGCAACAACACGGATCAGAGACAAGGAACCCATACCGGCCAAGAAGTACGGCTTCCTCTGTTCTGGTCACATGAATGCAAAGCTTCCATCTGCCAAAGACTCACCGAGGAAAAGCTCCCGCATAAGGACAACCAGGTCGGCGCGATGGACATTGAAACGGCCAGGGGCTCCCGCTGGCCCAAAAATGCCTCTCGCAATCCGGCCTGCAAGCAGGTAGGCTTAAGGACGGTGAAGCACCCCTTCGCCATGCCGTTGTTTGACAACTCGATTCGATGGAAGACCGATGCCCAGGCACGCCCCCGCGCAGCGTCCCGTTGTTGCGCTCAGGCCGTGCCACTTCCGGCTCACGATGGTAGGGCAGCCTTCCCCCGCCAGAAAATTTCCCCCACCGTTCTTTCGGTTTTGTTGACGAAATGAACACGCCCCCAACACCCCCTGACGCAAAGCCAAGCCCCATTTGTCCTATTGGGGCGGCGGAGGGAGGGCGAGGGTTGGGGAGTGACGCTGGGGTTGAAGCGCGTCGGCGTAACGCTTCAGTAGCGCGTGGGTCGCCTGGAACTCGGGACACTGGGCCAGTGAGCGATACCGGGGATCGGTGGCCACGTGGTCGAAGCGGCCGATGGCGTGCTGGAGCGACTCGATACTGGGAGCTTGGTTTCCGGAATCGATTTCTGCCGGCAAGGCCAGATAACGCTGCCAACTGGCGTCGAGAAAACCGTGAAGCCGTCGGGCCGAATCGACCAGTTGTTGACGTATGCCCGCCGTATCACCCGACGCCTGAGGGGAAAGCGGAACAACCAGGGCAGTGGGCGTGGGAGCAGCGGCGGGAGTACCGGTGTAGGCCGCGAGCCGTTCTAACAGGCGGGCGGCCGATGGCGGCACGGCAATCTGTCGACCGGGCTGAAAGTCGGTGACATTCGTGCCCACGGTCGCGTAGTAAACGGCGGTTGCATTGTGATCCACAGCCAGCACAGAGCCGTCAATTGAGACCCCGGCGAACAAGCCCCGACTCCGCGACCAGGAATAAATTTCGGCCTTCAGGGCGGCATCCGTGGCGGCGGCGGCCTGACGCCCGACCGGTCCGGCCGCAGCGGCGGCGTCGGCGCCAAGGGTGAATTTGCCTTGCATCAGCCGGTTGATACTGTTGCGGCTCTTGAACACAAGAATCAAGTCGATTGCCTGAACGCCAATCTGATAACCGATGCTACCGCCGGTGACGGTCACCAGGGCCGGTGCTTTCCAACCCCCCCTTCGTCACGCACAACAACAATCCCACGGCCATGACGCACACCAACGACAAATCCCCCCTTAATAAGGTTGGGAATCACGACGATCCCTTCCGCATCGGCTAGCATAGCCACCGGAATCCCTTGGGCAGGAATTCGCATGATCTCATCGAGCACTTGGCACGACGAGTCGACGATCGATTCCTCGTAGGTTTGGGCCGGGAGCGGCGTGGTAGCCAGCACAAGCAAGGCAAACGCCCTCGCGATAGCAGTCAGAGTCTTCATGACAAAACGCCTTCTCACAGCCTCCTACACACCCCCGTTTAACAAGAGTTCCAGGACATGCGCAAACGAGTCAAGTCGGTGCCGGAGCATGGCACAACAGAGCTTCCGAGGACTTGGGTACGTGTCGCGGAGCTGTCGAAGTCGCTCAAGCTGCATCCAGATACTGGACCAAGAACGAGCGGAGCGGATCGCCAGCCGAGGCCACGAGAATACCGAAGGTGTCCGACCGCTTTGCCGGCCAGTTGGCGAACGGCATGATCGGGACGGGAGTTCAAACGCCGCGCTGCCTGGACCACCCCATCTCGGGTTTCCTTGCTGCAACGGGAGTTGCCCTCGCCACCGTTGAACACACTGCCGGCGATCCAACGCGAAACCTCGACCGCCCGGGCAACGTCGGCCAGGGGTGACCGCTTTCTTGGCGGCAGGCGGGAGGAGTATGTGGGCCGCATTGCAGTGGACGTTTTGGGGAACAGGATTGATCTGACAAGCCGAGGGGCATGGGCGTCAAGACAGCAGAAATCTCCCAGGAGGTCACCGTATTGGCGAGAAAAATGCCAAAATATCCCAGACTCATCCCCCAACACCCCTCAGGTGGGCAGTCTTGCACTTGCAAAGGGGATGCGATGCACCGCGAACATCGCGATCAGGCAGCTTAACGCTCGCCCTCGCGGGAGGTACATTTCACCGCCGCGTCCCTTTTGTTCTGGGTGAGACGATTCGTCATGGCTGAGAAGCCCCCTGAAGAACTCCGCCGGAAACGCGATTGGTTTCTCACACGCTCCCTGGTACGCTATCCGGCCGGAGCGACAAGTCGAACGGATCGACCCAAGATCGCTCCCCTTCTTCAGGTGATCGTCCGTCCAGCCTCCATGAATGCCCGGCAGCTTATCCGAGGGACGCTCCTATTACTCGCCGTGGCGGTCATCTATCATTTCGTGCTTCGATGGTTGATGATCCACACAGACTTGATACTCGGAGCAGTGGGGCCAGGGAACAAAGTGTATCGGATTGTGCCGATCTACGCCTACTGCGAACGGCACGTCAATATTTGGCTTGTCGTTTGTCTTCTAGGGGTGACCGCCTACGTGCGCTGGGTTGTCCGTGCCATTCCCGCTGGCGACGGGGCTTGTCTCCGCGCAGATCAGCGTGGTTTTGCATGGAAGCTGGCTGGGTGGTTTCTGGTGGTGGTCGTCACGGTTGCGATGCTCGACGGCGGACCGAGGCGGCTTTGGCGGCCGTTTGATGTGCTCCGTAACTCGGACTATATCGGCGGAGTCGCCGCGGTCCAGTCGCCACGCGACTTTCTACGCGATTATGTAGCCCTCCGGCACACGCTCCCAATGCACTGCCAGACCCATCCGCCCGGCGCAGTGCTTTTCCTGTGGACGGTCGATCGCAGCTTGGGCCCCGGGCCGGTCGCCGCCTCGATCGTCGCGATTCTCGTTGCCGCGCTGAGCGTCCCGGCCGTAGTCGGCTTGGCCTGTCGTGCGATGGAAAGCGATCGAGGAAGATTTGCCGGAGCCCTCTTTGTCCTTGCACCGAACGTGGTCTTGTTCACCGCCACCTCGATGGACGCTGTCTTCATGGTTCCGATGATCTGGACGGTCTATCTGCTGTTTCACGCGGTCGAGGAGCCTTCGCGACGCCGCGCCGGACTGCTCGGCCTTCTGGCGGGCATGTCGGCTTCGCTTGCCGCAATGATGACGTTTTCCGCCGCACTACTTGCTGTTTGGGCCATATCGCTCGGGCTTTTTGTGCTGTTCCTGAAACGGGAATGCTTTCCTGCAACGCTTGTCGCCCTTGCCGCTGCACTCGGGACCTCAATCCTCTTCTATGGGCTCCTTTACCTCGTTTCTGGCTACAACCTGATTGAGATGCTTCGCGAAGCAGTTGGGAGCCACGAGTCGATCATGCAGGGGGGCAACTACACTTCGCTGCGGCAGTATCTCCATCTGGTCGTGGGCAATCTGGCGGCGTTTCTCGTCGGATCAGGCATCCCGATCACGGTCCTTTATCTTAGTATGGCGAAACAGGACCTGTCGGCCCTGAAGACACGCCTCCCCGGAAAAGGCCTCTCGTTGGGCCGTCTCTTAAACTACACGTTTCTCGCTACGCTGACCCTCACGCTCGTCGCGCCGCTCTACACCTTGGAGGTCGAACGGATCTGGATTTTCTTGGTCCCCTTCCTGACGATTGGCGCCGCACGCCGCTTGGAAAACACCTCGGGCGACGCCCCCTTCCCTGCCGCCCGCCTCGCGCTGTCGCTCGTCGCTCTCCAGACCATCGTGATGGAAAGCTTCTTGGAGACGCTTTGGTGAGATCGAATGGCGTTGTCAATGGAGGGAAGGAAATGGACTGCGTGGCGACTTGCCACATTGGCATTCCGGTTTCCCAAAACGTCGCCGGTCTCTCCGGGTCGTCTATCCCCATCTTGAGCGAGCCCCGATTTTCGAGTCTCAGGCAAGGGGCACGTTTTGGGGCTTGGCGTTCCGCCAGACGCTTCTCGGGGCGTGTGTGTTTCGTCAACACAACCGAAAAAACGGTGCGGGAAATTTTCTGGAGGGGGGAAGGCAACGGCGAAATAATGCGTGTCGTGCGTAGCATTCCAAGAACCGTCCCTAGGGCGGGGCAGACTTGCAAGGCCGCCATGCTCACCCGTCCGCGCATCCTGGTGAAGGAGGACAAAACGGGCTGGCGGAAGAACCTGCCGAGTGCATCGATGTTCTCGGTGCCGACCTGCCGCCTTGCGTTGGTGCGATTCTGTTTTTGGTACCCCATGGACAGACTCCTCCTGCAGGCCAGCCTGCCTCGGCAGGTTGTGACCTGTCAAGAAGCTTAGCAGATCGGCAAGCCGAATGCGAGCAGTGTTTTTGGCCAGTCGAAAGGGTGGCAGAACCTTCCAATCTCCCTGCTAACGACCAACAACGACCAGTCCCCAAGGCCCTTCGCCCTCTGCCGACAAACGGAGCATCGGCCACATCACATCCTGGAAATCGGGAATTGGCGTCTCCTCCGTCCTCTACCCCATCGTGGTTCATGTACTGTTGCGAGTGCCCTAATTGGCCACCCAATCCGCGCATAATACCTCGGCCTGTTCCAACACCAGTTCCGTTGCGCGTTGTTGCATATCGGGCGGGTAGCCGTATTTCCGCAGAACTCTTTTTACAAGAACGCGAATCTGCGCCCTGGCGTTCTCTCGAACCTGCCAGTCGATGGTGACGCTCTGCTTTACTCTTTCGACA
>CAZLDQ010000054.1:0-29521 GCA_964558295.1 uncultured Planctomycetaceae bacterium
CGCAGATAGAGGAAGTGGAGCAGGTTGTGCAGGTCCATCTTCCAATAGGCTTCCGTGTAGGTGGAGAGCGGCAAATCCTTGCGGGCTTGTTCCCGCGCTACGCCCCGCTCCAATCGCTGTTGGTACAACTCCCGGGCCAGCTTCTGGAACTGGGCTTCCTGGGCCGAGAGTTCCTCGCCCGTCTTCTCGTCCAACAGCCCCTCGCTCCCTTGCCGATTCGACGTGGCCTGCAATCGCCACGCATCCGGCGCTGTGGTCTGCGAAGCGTCAATGGCAATCGAGTAACGCGTACTGTATTCATTGACGGAGGCGGTCCGGTGGCGAATCCACTGACGCCAAGTATCCATCGGCACGCGGACCAGGAGTTTGATTTCAGCCATCTCCAGCGGCGTGGTGTGATGATGCCGCATCAGGTAGCGGATCAACGTGCGGTCGTCGGAAACCCGTCGCGTGCCTTCGCCGTAGCTGACCCGGGCGGCCTGGACGATCGCCTGGTCGTCTCCCATCACGTCGACCAGACAGACGAACCCGTCGTCCAAGACCGGAAACTTCTTCCACCGCAACTGTTCCACCACCGCACAATTCGAAGGCATGGGCGTCGTCCTTTTCCCACCAAAACCACGACTCAGAAGGTCCCTATTGTACTGATCCATCGCCCAGGGACCATGGGGGCCATCCCAATGCCCCCGACTTACCACCCACTGCCCACAGGGTACTGCGGACGCTCTCCTCCTCACCGCTTTTCCAACAACTCCTGCACCAAATTTGCCACCAGTGTCGGATTGTCGCTTTTCACCAGATGCGCGATCCGAGTGGGGGGGATCTTCAGGTTCTCCAGGGCCGCCTGGATTCGCTCCCAGCATTTGGCTCGGGCTTTCCCTTCGGCCAGATAGAGATCCGTCACCAGCTCGCCCAGCTTTTGTACCATTAGGGCGTCCCGATTCTGGTAGTAGTTCTTAATCACCCGATCTTGGTAGGAGGACCGTTTTGCCATCGCGTTCCGAAAGCTCCTCTTCTCTTGTTGATTCGCCGTCCATGCCCAATCCGCACCATGATAGAAGGGGGCTCGGAATGAGGGAAGAGGGACTGGGGGAGGAGACGAGAAAGCTCGCATCCAGGCGACTTCCCCCAAAGCTCCAATCAAAAGTCTCTAGTCCCTAATCCTCAGCCCCTAACCCCTCTTCCCTCTTTCCCTCTTCCTGATACAAACCCAGCTTCACTCAGTCGCCGTGTCCCTCTACCATATCGATCCCATGACCAAACGCCCCCGCCATCCCCTACTCACCGGCGCAAGTATCACCAGCCTGGGAATCCTCGCCAGCCGGGTCTTGGGGATGATCCGCGACGTGGTCACCGCCAACTTGCTTGGCATGTCCGGCGGGGTGATGGACGCTTTGGCAATCGCCCTGCGCATCCCCAATTCCTTCCGCCGTCTGTTTGGCGAAGGGGCCCTAGCCGTCAGTTACCTGCCGGTGATCACCACGCAGTTGGAACAGAATCGCCCCCGGGCGTGGCAACTGGTCAGCGTGGCTTTGAGCTTACTTGCCCTGGTTCTCACGGCGATTGTCGTGATGGCCGAGGCGTTTTGTGGTCTGGCGTGGCTTGTCTGGGGCGACTTGCCCGGGGTCGGCCCCCTGGTCGGGCTGACCGCCGTCCTTTTGCCCTACATGCTCCTAATCTGTTTGGCGGCACAGGTTGCCGCAACGCTCCAAGCCCTGACCCACTTCAGCACGCCGGCTCTTGCTCCGGCGCTGTTGAATGTCTGCTGGATCTTGGCCGCTTGGCTGATTGCGCCCCGTTTTGCCCAAAATCCATTGGCCCAAGCCTATGTGATCGCCTTTGCCGTGCTTGTGTCCGGCGTCCTCCAGTTGGGCGTGCAACTGCCCGTCTTACGAGCCTTGGGCTTCCGCTTTGACTTCAACTGGGACGCCGCCCAGCCGGGAATCAGCCTGACGCTCCGGACGATGATCCCGATGACCTTCGGCTTGGCCGTCACACAGATCAACACGCTCATGGACTCGGTGATCGCTTGGGCTTTTTCCGCGGCCCCAACCGGCCCCGACACGATCCCTTGGCTCGGCGAGACCGTGCGGTATCCCATGCAATCCGGAGCAGTCAGCGCGATCTACTACGGCGAACGGCTCTATCAGTTCCCGCTGGGAATCCTCGGGCTGGCCGTGGCGACGGCCATCTTCCCGTTGTTAAGCCGTCATGCGGCCCGGGGCGATTTCGACCGCCTCGGCGCCGACCTCACGCTCGGCCTGCGTCTGGTAATGTTCCTCGGGATTCCGGCCGGCTTGGGACTGGTGATGCTGGCCGAACCGATCACCCGGCTCCTGTTCGAACACGGCCAGTTCACGGCCGACGACACCCAGCGCACCGCCCGGATGATCGCCTGCTACGGGATCGGCGTTTGGGCCTACTGCGCCATGCCGGTCGTTGTGCGCGGCTACTACGCCCTGGGCGACCGCCGCACGCCGGTCATCATCGCCGGGCTGATCGTGGTCCTCGCCCAGGTGTTGAATCTCGTGCTGATCTGGCCCTTGGCCGAGGCGGGGCTGGCCATGGCCACTTCGCTGGCCGCCGCCGCACAGGTCCTGATACTCGCGGCCATCTTCTCCCGCCAAAAGAGTCCCCTCAACTGGCGTGCCGTAGCCCTGACCACCGCTCGAACCGTGCTAGCGACCCTGGTGATGGTTCAGGTGGGCAATGCCGTACTTGAGCGTCTCCCAGACACTGCCGGGGCGGCCAACGAACTGGCCCGTGTGCTCATCCCGCTGGTGGTGAGCACAGTCGCTTTCTTTGCCGTTTACGCCGTTCTCGGCTGGCGTGAGCTGGGCAACTTACTTGGCGGCCGGCGCCATTTGGGGTAAATTACAGTTCGGTTGCTACGCGGTTATCGCCAGCGGTTTTTCGATTGCGGATCCAACCATCGTGAAACAAGTCGTCGCCATCATCAAACCGTACCTGGTCGAGAAAGTGCTCGAAGCCCTCAAGCATGCCCCGATCGAGGCCTGTGGAGTCCGCGAGGTCAAAGGCTACGGCCGGCAGAAGAGCTATCTGGACGAGTACGGCGACAGCGAATACTCCCTAGCCTTCTTGCCCAAGGTAGAGCTTACGCTTTGGGTCGACGATCTCCGCGTCGAAGAAGTCGTGCGCACGATCGTCGACGTCGCCCGCACCGGCCGCATGGGCGACGGCAAGATTTTCGTCCTCCCCGCCCACGAGATTCCCGGCCAGTCCGTTCTGGAGTTCTGAATGACGAAATGACGAAGGAATGACGAAAACCAAAGCACGAAGGTAGAATGGCTGAGCAACTGTTCGTGCTTTGGTTTTCGTCATTCCTTCGTCATTTGGATTTCGTCCTTCGCCCGTCTCAACTCCCCGGCTGCGGATTTTTCGCATTAAAATCCACCGGGTCTTCCGCTTCCCGCCGCGCCTTTTCCAAAAGGGCTTCCAGCCGCTGGCGGTGCGATTGGCAGGCCGGGTCGTCAGCCCGATTGGTCATCTCCCAAGGGTCGCTGGCCAGATCAAACAACTGGGTGTGCTTTTCGCCTTTGACGTCGTACTTGATCAGCTTCAATTGGGGAGCGCGGACCTTGCGTGGGAAATGCCGATATGCTCCCATGACATAATCGCGGACCTTCGACTTCTGGCCGCGCATCACCGGCGCCAGGCTCCGACCTTCCACCCCCTCGGGCGTCTCCAATCCGGCCATCTGGCAGACCGTGGGGAACAGGTCGTAGAGATAGACCAGCGCGTCGGACTGGCCACGGGAAACCCCCGGTCCAGCGAAGATCAGCGGCATGCGCGTGCTGTGCTCGTAGAGATTCTGCTTGCCCAACAGCCCGTGTTGCCCCAACGCCAGACCGTTGTCGCTCGAATAGATGATGAGCGTGTCGTCGGCATGGCCTGTCTCTTCGAGCGTCTTCAAGATCCGCCCGACCTGGGCGTCCAAGTGCGAAATCATCCCGTAGTAGGCTGCGATGTGCTCGCGCACCACCTCGGGCGTGCGAGGAAACGGGGCCAGCAACTCGTCGCGGATTCGCAGCTCGCCATTGTCGAACGGGTGCTCGGGCAGAAAATTCTTCGGCACCTCCATCTTTTGGGGATCGTACACCGTGGCGTACTCTCCCGGCGGCGTGCGCGGATCGTGCGGCGCGGTAAACGACACGTAGAGGAAAAACGGCTCCGGGCCGCGATGGTTGCGCAGGAACCCGATCGCCATGTCGGCAAACATCTCGCTGGAAAACTTGTCGCCGATCCGCCGATTCTTCTCCGGGTATTTGCCGGTCGGGTCGAAGTCGAAGATGGGCACTTTGAACTGGTCCGACATCCCGCCGAAGAAGATCGCCCCACCTTGTGCAAATCCCCGGGCATAGGAAGCCGGACCGTTGTGCCACTTGCCCGTGCCAAACGTCACGTAGCCCGCCTGACGCATTACCTCCGGCCAGATCGGCACCCCTTGGAGCGTTCCCGGCACGCGCCACAGCGTGCGCCCGCTCATCGCCATGGCCCGGCTCGGCAGGCAAACCGCCGGGTTCATCGAGCCCATCACGTAGTTGTTCGTAAACACGAAGCCCCGCTGGGCGAGCCGGTCCAGGTGGGGCGTTTGGATCAACTCGTTCCCGAGCGCATGGATCGTGTCGAACCGCTGGTCGTCGGCCAACAGAAAGAGCACGTTGAGCCGCTTGGGCCCCGCCGCCTCTTTCGCCTCAACGTGTTGGCCCGCAGCCACCACGAGCATCCAGCAAGCCATCGTCCCAACACAGCAAAATCGCATGGTCGCACCTCTCGGATTCTGGCCACACCGCGGTCCGGTTGCCCCGCCCCAGTATAACGTGGGGCAAACGCCGGGTGCAAATCGCGCTGTGTGTCAATCGCCCGGCACAAGTGCCGGGGGCTAAACGGTTGGACGGCAAGCCCTCTAGCCCGTTTGGCCCAAGCACTTGTGCTGGGCGTAGCCCCGTATGCGAATACCGCGCCGGGCGGGGATCGCAAAACGCGAAAACCGACCTTGACTGTTCGCGTTTTGCGACATACAATGAGGACGTGCAGTCGGGGGGCGGCGCATTGTAAAAAAGGATTCTCAGTGCGAGTCATCTCCAAATCTCGGCTGCGTGCTTTTTGGGAAGTTCGCGGTCAGGAGGATGCTGCGAGGCCCCTTCAAGCCTGGTATGCTGTCGCGGAAAAAGTCGCTTGGGCCAACTGGAGTGAGGTCAAGGCAACTTATGGCAGTGCCAGCCTCGTGGGGGATTGTGTCGTTTTCAACATCGCGGGAAACAAGTACCGTCTTATCACGCGAATTCGGTATCGAACACAACGGGTTTACATACTCGCGGTGCTGACTCATAAGGAATACGATCGCGGCCAATGGGTCAGCGATTGCGGCTGCCATACTCCACCTCCTCCCCCCCAATCCGCACGCAAGCCGGGGAAGGCGAAATCGCCGGAAGAGCGAAATATCCCAAGGAGATAATCGGTGTCCACGATCAAAGCGAAGCCCAAAGGGAATGTGCGAGTCGCCGATTCGTATTTCCAACAGGTCAAGGCATTCCCGTTGGTCTCGATCAAGTCGGATAGCCACCTGCGCGCGGCCCAACAGGTGCTCGATGGATTGCTCAAGAAGGGGGCGTTGGATTCTGGAGAGGAGGAGTATCTGGAAGTCCTTAGTGATTTGGTGGCCGCGTACGAGGCGCGGCATTTTCCTATCCCACCCGCGACAGATGCCGAGTTGCTTCGCCATTTAATGGAAGCGAGGAAGGTCACCCAAGCCGTTGTGGCCGAAGCAACAGGGATCGCTCGCTCTACGATCTCGGAGATTCTCTCCGGCAAGCGGCTGTTCAGCAAGCGGCATATTGGGGTATTGGCCGAGTTCTTCCATGTCCCTCCCCAGGTTTTTCTCTCCAATCTCTAGTCTTACTACCCAAGCGGCCAATTCCCAGAAGTCCCCGCTTCTCTCAAAGACCACGCGTCCACCTACTAGCCGCCCTCCCAGGGAATATGGTATCCTCTACGGAAGCGTGAGCGTTCCGCTCAGGGCGTTCCCTGGAGGGTTTTCCTGTGTCCCGCATTCTCTGGTCCTTGAATTGGGCAGCGTGGCTCGCGAGCGTCAGCATGGCGATGTTCCCCGGGCCGGCCCAAGCTGAGCAGCCCAAAGGTAGTGTGATGTCGTACGGCGAAGCGCGTGAGTTCCTGGCAAGTTCCACGAGACTGGTCGAGTTGACCAACAACCGCGGTGCCCGCGTGGCGATCTGCCCGGAGTGGCAAGGCCGCGTGATGACCTCCACCTGCGACGGGCTCGAAGGACCAAGCTTCGGCTTCATTCACCGCGAGTTCATCGAACGCGGCCAGCACGATCCCCATTTCAACAACCAAGGGGCCGAAGACCGGATGTGGCTCTCGCCCGAGGGAGGACAGTTCAGCCTCTGGTTCAAGCCTGGAGTCCAGCAAACCTTGGACAACTGGTTCACCCCGCCGGCGTTGAACGAAGGCGGGTTTGAAATCGTCTCCCGAAACGAAGATCCCTTCTACCGGCTCACGCGGCGCATCCAGTTTCAAAATGCCTCGGGCACCTCGTTCGATCTGGATGTGAACCGCGACGTGCGTCTGTTGAACGAGTTCGATCTGGTCTACCTCTTCGGCCGCGAAGCGACCGATCTGCTCAGCGGCGCCGGCACCAAAATGGTCGCTTACGAAACGATCAACACGATCACGAACCGCGGCCCGGCCATGACCAAAGAAAAGGGGCTCGTCTCGATCTGGATCCTCGGCATGCTCAACGCCGGTCCCGAGACCGTCGTGATTGTGCCCTACAAGCCCGGGCCGGAAAGCCAGTTGGGGCCGGTCGTCAAATCGGACTACTTTGGCGTGGTCCCGTCCGATCGTCTCAAGATCACCCCTGAGGCCGTGCTCTTCCGGGCCGACGCCGCCTACCGCTCCAAACTGGGCACTTCGCAGAAGCGGGCACGCAACCTCCTCGGCTCGATCGACTTCGCCGCCGGCGTCCTCACGATCGTCCACTTCACCATGCCCGACGATCCCACGAAACACGACTACATGAACAACATGTGGGAACTTCCCCAGGCCGAGCCCTACGTGGGAGATGTGGCCAACACCTACAACGACGGCCCGCCGGCGCCCGGCAAGAAGGGCCTCGGAGCCTTCTACGAGATCGAGTCGCTTTCGCCGGCCAAGGCCCTCGCCACGGGCGAGTCGCTCACCCATCAGCACCGCACGCTCCACATCCAAGCCGACCCACACACCCTGGCCCGCCTGGCCAAGCTCCTCCTCGGCGTAGAGTTGGCCACCGTGCGCAGCCAGATGCTGGGCCGCTGACCACGAGTCCGTTCCGCGGACCGCATCTCTCATGCTTTGAAGATGCGTCAAGTTACAGGTCAACTCTTTTTTCCGAGGTGACCGATGGCGAACAGGCAGCGAGATACGGGACGGAAGTAGTTTTGGCGAAAGACGCTCCAACGGCAGGTGGCAAGTGGGCTTTCGCTGCAGGCGTTCTGTCGGCGCGAGGGGCTGACGGAGCCGAGTAAACTGCAAGGCGAGGCTGGTCCGGGCCCTCGATCTCTTCCACGTTTGCCTCGAATCTGCCAAGCAAGAGAGATGACAGCGTTCTCTCTCCGAGGTTTGCTTCTGTCGGGCGACTCGCCCTACCAGGTGACCGAAAACTCCAATCGCTTTGACCGTTGCGGACAATACGTGCAGCGCTTAATCAATTATACTGAAAGCCGAACTGCACGAAGTGGAGCATGATCTCATCAAGGGATTTCTCGCAGCGAAGTCGGAGCAGTCGAAAGGAAGGCACTCGGCGTTGGCCGGAGGCTATGGTGATACACCGTGTGGACAAAGGCATCGGCTCTTGGCTTCCTTGTCCGGAAGGGGGGGCAGTCAGCCTCGCAAGAAAGGCCGTTACCCGTCGAGGGCCCTGTCTCCTAACCGACTCCGAGCTGCCGGCCTACGAGGGGCAATTGGTCTTTCATTAGGTTCTGGTCTCAATCCTCATCATTAGTTTCTGTTCTCTGGAGTTGCGTCATGGTCTGGTACTCTCCTCGTCGCGGCTTTACGTTGGTCGAGTTGTTGGTGGTGATTGCGATTATCGGGATTCTGATCGCGATGCTGTTGCCGGCCGTCCAGGCGGCACGCGAGGCAGCACGTCGATCGCAGTGCACGAACAACCTCAAGCAGATCGGGTTGGCACTGCACAACTACGAATCGGCACTCGGCAGTTTCCCGCCGGGCGACTGCTCCGTCAACCTCGGCTCAGGTGAATCCCCCCAAGCTTCGACCCACGCATACATCCTGCCGTACCTGGAGGCTGGGAACAGTTACAACACGTTCGACTTCCGATACCAAGTCAACAGCCACAGCACGAATGTCCAGGCCCGGATTCAGGTCATCTCGACGTATCAGTGCCCTTCGGAAATCGTGCCTGGGACGCCGCAAAAGGTGGCCAACGTAATCGATGCAGCCAGCGCGAGCTACATGCAGTGTCTGGGCTCCCAAGCCCAACAGGCCGCAACTTCGCAGCCTCTGTATCGCGGCATCTTCTTCCGGAACTCGGCGACGGAGTTCGGACACATCACCGACGGCACGTCGAATACGGCCATGTTCGGAGAGATCAAAAAGGGGCCGAACGGGACCTCCTCGACCGCCGTGGTCGCCGCCGGCAGTGCGGACGATTTCCGCGTCGCGACGAGAGATACGGCGGCCTGGTCCGGCAACGACCTCCTCTATCCTCCGGCGGCGTGTGAGAATCGCGCCACCGCGGCTTGGCTCTATCGCGGGTTGCAGTACTACCGCGGCCTGACCGTCGCCACTTATTACACGCACACGCTGACGCCCAACGCAAGGCTTCGGGATTGTGCCGACGTTTCACCTGAAAACAAGGGGCATCTGGCCGCGCGGAGCTATCATCCCGGCGGCGCGAACGTCGTGCTCGCCGATGGCTCGGTCCGGTTCGCTAGCAACACCGTCGACGCTTCTGTCTGGCGGGCGGTCGGGTCGATGAGCGGCGGTGAGGTGGTCGGAGATTTCTGATCGTGGAGGCCTGGCGTGCGCGAAAGGCCCCGCCGGACGGACGCCGGGATGTATGGCAGCAGGACGTTCGAAACGAAAGCCCCAAAAAGCCAGAAAGGATAGACATGACCTCAATGCGTTCAGGTAAGCCTTGTTCAAGATACCCGCTGTGGCTCGTTGCTCTGGTGTTGGGATCTGCCGGCTGCGGCTCTGGACAGCCGAGCGGCGACGTGGTGCCCACGGTGCCTGCGGCCGGGGTGCTAACCTACCGGGGCCAGCCGCTCGAACACCACCAGGTGCTAGTCTACCCCTCGTCTCAGCGACCGGCGGCGGGCGTCACCGACGCCAATGGTCGGTTCGTTCTGGGGACCAATCGGGAAGGGGACGGCGCTCCCGTGGGAACGCACCAGGTCACCGTGACCTACGTGGGCCCGCCCAACTTAAACCCGGAGGAAGCGACGCCCCTGCCCCCGCCGAAGGTGAAGATCCCGGCCAAGTATCGGAATGTGAAGACCTCGGGGCTTCAGGTGGAGATCCCCGAGGGCGGAAGCCAGGATCTCAAAATCGAGCTGCAGTAACAGGAGTCGCGGAATGTTCGTCCCGAAGACTGCGGTCCCCCTCTCCCGTCGCCAGCTTTTGACGATCGGTGCCGGTTTTTCCCTTCAGCTCCTCGCTGGCCGGTCGGCGTTCGCGGAGCCACCGGACGCACGGCCCCCTTTGCGGGTGCTCTGCTACAACATTCATCACGGCGAGGGGACTGACGGGAAGGTCGATTTGCCGCGGTTGGCGGCGGTGATTCGGGCAGCCAACCCGGATCTCGTCGCGCTCCAGGAAGTCGACGACCGGACGCGGCGCACGGGCGGCGTCGACCAAACCGCCGAGCTCCGGCGACTCACCGGACTCCACGGTCGGTTCGGCAAACAGATCGACTACGAGGGAGGCGGATACGGCCAAGCGATCCTGTCGCGGTTCCCGATTGCAGATCTCAAGATCTACCGGCTCCCCGGGGTCCCGGAACGCGAGCAGCGGATGGCACTTGAGGCACGCATCGACATCGACGGCCGGATGGTCTCGTTTGTCAGCACGCATCTCCACCACCAAAGCGAGGCATTCCGCGAGCAACAAGCCGCGAAGCTCAACGAATTGTTCGGCGCCGGGGACCATGCGGTTATCCTGGCCGGAGACTTCAATGCCACTGGCGACAGCATGCCGCTTACAGTGCTGGCACGCCAGTGGGAGGTCGTCGGCTCCGGGGCCCCCCTGGCCACATTCCCGTCAGCGGAACCCGTAAAACAAATCGACTTTGTGCTATTTCGACGGGGGCAGTTCCGGGTAATCGACGTGAAAGTCCTCAACGAACCTGTTGCCTCGGACCACCGACCGGTGCTGGCGGTGATCCAGTGGCGCGAGTGACTCCAGCACACGGTCGGGGCTTGCTCGCGGAGACAAGTTCGCAGGGAGGCGCGTTCAGGCTCGGCCCGGTCCGACCGCCTCAAAAGCCCCCTGAGGCCGCGTTCTTCCGGGCCGACCCTGCCCCGCTTGGCCAAACTCCTTCTCAGCGTCGAGTTGGCCACCGTGTGCCGCCAGATGCTAGGCCGCTGACCACCGCATCCATTCACCATGCGTCTCGGCCGGCGGTCCTAGCTGCTGCTCTGGCACCAGAGGCGTTCAAGCTTTGAACAGCAGATGCTAACCGCTTCTGTATCAGCAAGTTAGATCGCCGCGAATCCGCCAACCCCCGCCGTTCCCGGTGGTCTGCCAGCAGCGTCCTCTCAGGGGACGCATCGCTTGCCGGCCTGATTCCGCTGACTCTATCTGCTTGCGAGTCCACGAGTTACAGAACGCGTTCGTTGGCCGCTAGCCGACTGGCACCAATCTTGCAATTCCCTCGGACCAATTTGGTCGTGGAGGATGCATTGTGAGTTGCGGCATTTGTGCACGCTGCAAGAAACGCAAAGGATGCCGGTTTCGCCAGCCGGGCACGTGGGTCCAGGAGTGCGATCTGTTTGTGGCCGCTTGTACCGGTTCGAGTGGCTCCGGCACCGAGCGCAACGGGACCGCGCAAGCAGAAGGCCTGAACGCCGGTTCGCAGGCCGGTGTCAACCGGCAGCATACTAGCCACTGATTGGCTCGCTTGGTGCCTGAAGGAGGATCTGCCCATGTCGAAGAGCTTTCGCTTGCCGCAAGAGGACCGTCTTCAGGGCTTATCCCAATCGTCTGGAGGAGACAATCGGGCCTTGAAGAACTTCCGCTATGTGGTCGGGGCGGTCAACAACGATGCCCTGCGGGTCTGGGCCGAGTTGTGGGAACAGCTCCAGGGCGGCGTCACTCCCGACGGCATGGTTCTCCCCGAAATGCAAAAAGGATTCGCGCCCGCCTGTGGATGGCCCGAATTCCTCGAAAAAGTCTGGCTGCTTAAGCACTACCTCGACTACATCCACCATTTTTGTCGCGAGTCCAACGAATCGGAAAGAAAGGATGAAGGATGAGTATCAGCGTCCTGGGATGAAGGAAGGGCTGACGATTCTCAGGTTCGATGCGTTCGATGCTGCATTCTTCATTCTGTAATCAGCATTCAGCATTTTCTCCCTCTCCTCGCTTTACACACGAAAGGTTTGTATGCACCAAGTTGTGATTGACACCCCTCCGGCAAATGCCTCCGAAGCGGTTCGTGCGTTCATGGAAAAGGTCGTGGCCAAGAACCACGGTGAGTTGGAGTTTCACCAGGCGGTTTGGGAAGTCGTCGAGTCGGTGATGCCGGTCGTACTGGCCAATCCGGCTTATCGCAAAGCCCGGCTGCTGGAACGAATGGTCGAGCCGGAGCGGGTAATCCTGTTCCGCGTACCGTGGGTCGATGACAAGGGCGAAGTCCAGGTCAACCGCGGGTTCCGCGTGGAAATGAACAGCGCGATCGGTCCCTACAAAGGCGGGCTGCGGTTCCATCCATCGGTGAATCTCGGCCTCCTCAAGTTCTTGGCCTTTGAGCAAACCTTCAAGAACAGCTTGACCACGCTCCCCATGGGCGGCGGCAAGGGCGGTTCCGACTTCGATCCGAAGGGCAAGAGCGACGGCGAAGTGATGCGTTTCTGCCAGTCGTTCATGAGCGAACTGTTCCGCCACATCGGCCCCGACACCGACGTCCCCGCCGGCGATATCGGCGTGGGCGGTCGGGAAATCGGGTTCCTCTTCGGCACCTACAAGAAACTAGCCAATCGCTTCTGCGGCGTGCTCACCGGCAAGGGACTGGAGTACGGCGGTTCGCGAATTCGCCCCGAAGCCACCGGCTACGGCAGCGTCTATTTCGCCCAAGAAATGCTCGCCACACGCGGCCAAGAGGTCAAGGGGAAGACGGCCGTCGTCTCCGGGTCCGGCAACGTGGCCCAGTACACGGTCCAGAAGCTCCTCCAACTCGGCGCCAAGGTCGTGACCCTCTCCGACTCCAACGGCACGATCGTCGACATGGACGGAATCAACGAAGAGAAGCTCGCTTGGGTCATGGAGCTCAAGGAAGTTCGCCGCGGGCGGATTCGCGAATATGCCGACCACTTCAAGGGCGTCAAGTACCTGGAAGGCAAGAAGCCCTGGGATGTCCCCTGCCAATTGGCTTTCCCCAGCGCCACGCAAAACGAGATCAACGAGGACGACGCCAAGACGCTCGTGAAGAACGGCTGCTTCTGCGTCTCCGAAGGGGCCAACATGCCCACCGTCCCCGAAGGGATCGACGTGTTCACCAAGGCCAAGATCCTCTACGCCCCGGGCAAGGCGTCCAACGCCGGCGGGGTGGCCGTCTCGGGCTTGGAAATGTGCCAGAACGCCGGTTGCTTGCGCCGCGCTCGCCATGAGGTTGACTCGCAGCTCCAATCGATCATGAAGTCGATTCACGAGAACTGCGTCCAGTACGGCCGCGAAGGCGACGGTTACATCAACTACGTCAAGGGGGCCAATGTGGCCGGCTTCGTCAAGGTGGCCAACGCCATGCTGGCTCAAGGCATCGTCTGATCCACCGCCAATTGTCCACTTCGGTCCAAGGCCGCGTCCCCCGGGGCGCGGCCTTGCCGTTTCTTGAAAGACACCAGCCATGGCCCCAATTCCCCCGCCGAACCGCGTCACCTCATGCTGGCCTCTTCGCGACGCCGCTACAATTTATCCTGACAAACGTTATCGAAGCTCGCTGCACCTTATCCCAGGAGACACGTCATGAACTCTCGCAACTCGCTGACGAGTCGGAACCCCGCCGAGAAAGCGCTATCCCTGTTCGACGAATTCAAACGTTTTGCCTTCAAGGGAAACGTCATCGACCTGGCCGTGGGGGTAATCATCGGGGCGGCGTTCGCCAAGCTCATCGACTCCTTGGTCAAACACGTCATCATGCCGGCGGTCAGCCTCCTCCTTCCCACTCAGCAGAGCTATGTGAATTGGAAATGGGTCGTGCAGGGTACGGAGATTCCCTACGGACTCTTTCTCGGTGAGGTCGTCAACTTCCTGATCGTGGCGTTGGCCCTCTACCTCTTCATTGTCAAGTTCCTCGGCGGACTAATGCGGTTCCGCAAGGAGGAAGAGGCTGCCGCCCCACCGCCACCGACCAAAGACCAAGAGCTCTTGGCCGAGATTCGCGACCTGCTCAAGCAGCGGGCAGGGTGACCCCGAACGACTCAGGGGCGTCTACCGCGATTCGGCGGGCCTCGCAGGCTCAGCCACCCCCTACACGGGAGCCTGCCCGTCGTCAAACACGCGGAACGCCCGGGGGCTGACGTGGACCACGTCCCCCTGCTCGATCTTCAGATCCTGAAACTCGGGATGCGAGAGAACCGCGCTGAGCTTCTCGCCGCTTTCGGCGATCAGTTCCAGCGTGACCCGGGCACCGGCCGAATTGATCCGGATGACCGTGGCCTGGAAGCTCGGATGGCCGTTCGGCTTCGTGGCGATCTCCAAATCGTGGGGACGTACGAAGACCCGGGCGGATTGGCCGTCGCTCGTCCCTGGGGCCTCGAGAGCCAACGTGCCGATATGGACCTTGCCCGCCTCCAGGCGGCCGTGGAACTGGTTCACCTCGCCAAGGAAGTTGATCACAAACTCGGTCTTCGGCTGGTGGAACACCTCGTCGGGCGTGCCGATCTGCTCGATCACGCCGCGATTCATCACCGCCACCCGATCAGCCACTTCCAACGCCTCGTCCTGGTCGTGGGTCACAAAGACGCTGGTCATGTGGATCTGGTCGTGCAGACGCCGGAGCCACTGACGCAACTCCACGCGAACCTTGGCGTCCAACGCCCCAAACGGCTCGTCCAACAGCAGCACACGCGGCTCAACGGCCAACGCCCGGGCCAACGCCACACGCTGTCGCTGACCACCGGAGAGCTGATGCGGATAGCGGTCGGCCATGTTTTCCAGTTGTACGAGCTTCAAAAGCCGGGTCACCTTGCGCATGATGACCATCTTCGACGGCCGGTCAAAGCGCGGGCGCACTCGCAGGCCAAAGGCGATGTTGTCAAACACCGTCATGTGGCGAAACAGCGCGTAGTGCTGGAACACAAAGCCTACGTGGCGGTCCCCCGCCTTGCGGCTCCCCACGTCTTGTTCGTCGAAGAGAATCGAACCGCTTCCGGCGTCCGGTTCTTCCAAGCCGGAAATGATCCGCAAGAGCGTCGTCTTCCCGCAGCCCGAGGGACCCAGCAGGGCGACCAGTTCGCCGGTGGGCACTTGGAGACTCACGTCGCGGAGGGCCGTGAAGTTGCCGAAGGTCTTGGTGATGTTACGAACTTCAATACTCATCGATCAAGCCTCCGACTCCAGGAACTCCTCCGTGATGGACGACGCCGAAAGGGCACTCTTGTGTTCCACCACCGCTTTGAGCACCAAGGTGACAATCGCCAGCAGGGCCAAGAGCGAGGCCACGGCAAAGGCGGCGGCAAATTGATATTCGTTGTAGAGGATTTCCACATGCAAGGGCATCGTGTTGGTCCCCCCCCGGATATGCCCGGAAACGACGGCCACGGCGCCAAATTCCCCCAGCGCCCGCGCGGTACCGCGAATCCCGCCGGAGCGCCGCCCCCACTTGATGTTCGGCAGCGTCACACGCCAGAAGATCTGCCAGCCGCTGGCCCCGAGGACCCGCGCAGCTTGTTCCTCTTCCGAGCCCTGGGCGTGCATCAGCGGGATCAGTTCCCGGGCGACGAAGGGGAACGTCACAAAGATCGTGGCAAGCACCACCCCCGGCACGGCGAAAATCACCTGGAACCCGTGATCGGCCAGCCAGGGCCCCAACGCGCTGCCCCGGCCGAACATCAGTACATAGATCACACCGGCGATCACGGGAGAGCCAGCATACGGCAGGTCGATGAGCGTAATCAACATGCTCTTGCCGGCGAATTCGAACTTGCCGATGCACCAGGCGGCCGCCAGCCCGAAAATCACATTCAGCGGCACGGCGATCCCCGCGGCAATCAGCGTGAGTTTAATCGCCGACAAGGCATCGGGATCTTTCAGTGCACTGAGATAGACCTCCCACCCTTCCTCGAACGCTTGCACGAAGACGGCCACCAAGGGCAGGAGCAAAAAGAGCGTCAGGAAGCCCACGCTGACGCCGATCAGCAGGCCGCGGACCCAGGCCGGTTCGTTGACCATCGCCGTCGTCCCGCCCATCGACTTGGAGTTCAACCGTGCGGCAATCGTTCCGGCCATGTCAAACGACCTCCGCGTACTGCTTGCGGCTCCAGCGTTGGAGCAGATTGATACACAGGAGCATCACGAAGGACATAGTCAGTATGACCACGGCGATGGCCGTCGCCCCGGCGTAGTCGTACTGCTCCAGCTTGATAACGATCAACAGCGGCGTAATCTCGGTCTTCATCGGCATATTGCCGGCGATGAAGATCACCGAGCCGTATTCGCCCAACGCCCGGGCCAGGGCCATGGCAAAACCGGTCAAAAGGGCGGGCAGCACGCCGGGCAGAATCACCTGCCAGAAGGTCTGTAGCCGGCTGGCCCCCAGGCTCGCCGCCGCTTCTTCCAACTCCACATCGAGATCTTCCAAGGCCGGCTGGAGCGTACGCACGACAAACGGCAGACCGATGAACGTCAGCGCCACGACAATCCCCAGCCAGGAATAGGCCACTTGAATGCCCAACGGCTCCAGGTAGCGTCCAATCCAACCGTTGGGCGAGTAGAGCGAAGTGAGTGCAATGCCCGAGACGGCCGTCGGGAGTGCGAACGGCAAGTCCACCATCGCATCAAGGATCTTCCGCCCCGCAAACCGATAACGCACCAAAACCCAAGCAACCACGAAGCCGAAGACCGCATTGATCACGGCGGCCAACAGCGAACAGCCGATGCTCAGCCGATACGACGCCAGCGCCCGGGGATCGGCTACCGTGCTCCAAAAGCTTTGCCAACTGGAATGGGTGCTCTTGAGAAACAGGGACGACAACGGGATCAGCACGATCAGGCTCAAATAGAAGATCGTGAACCCCATCGTCAAACCGAAGCCCGGCAACACGCTGCGTTGTTTCAGCTGCATTTTCATGGGTTACGGCTTATAAATCGCATCGAACAGCCCGCCGTCGTCGAAGTGGACCTTCTGAGCCATCGCCCAGCCGCCGAAGACGGCGTCGATCGTGAACAATTCCACCTTCGGGAAGCGGCTTTCGTACTTCCGAGCGATCTCCGGATTGCTCGGCCGATAGTAGTGCTTGGCGGCCAACTCTTGACCGACCGGGCTGTAGAGATACTCCAAGTAGGCCTCGGCCGCTTTGCGCGTGCCGTGCCGATCAACGACCTTGTCGACCACGGCCACCGGCGGCTCAGCCAGGATGCTCACCGAGGGGACGACGATATCGAACTGCCCACGCCCCAAGCGATTGACGACGAGCAACGCCTCGTTCTCCCACGCCAAGAACACATCGCCGATGCCGCGTTGCACAAAAGTGTTGGTCGCCCCTCGCGCCCCGGAGTCGAGAACCGGCACGTTGCGGAACATCTGGGTGACAAACGCCTGGGCCTTCTTGTTTGCCGCGGCCACCGCCTCGGCCTGGGCCGGATCGTTGACCTTGTCCAGGTTTCCCAGCTCTCGCTTGAGGACATAGCCCCAGGCGGCCAGGTAATTCCAGCGTGCGCCCCCCGAGGTCTTCGGATTGGGGGTAATCACCGAGATCCCCGGCTTCACCAGATCGTCCCAGTCCTTGACCCCCTTGGGATTCCCCTTACGCACCAGGAAGACGATCGTCGACGTATAGGGGCAACTGTTGTTCGGCAACCGGCTGCGCCAGTTGGGGGCGATCAGGCCGCTATGCTTGACAATCGCATCGATGTCGTAAGCCAAGGCGAGCGTCACCACGTCGGCTTCCAGGCCATCGATCACTGCCCGCGCTTGTTTGCCCGAGCCGCCGTGCGACTGGCGCACCTCGATCGTCGAGTCTGTCTGCTCCAACCAGTGGTTACAAAAGGCCGTGTTGAATGCCTTGTAGGGCTCGGGGGTAGGGTCATAGGCGACGTTCAACAGCGGTGCCGGGGCCGGCCCGGAGAGTCCATAGACCAGCCCCGGCACCAGCAATACGCCAGCCAGCAGGCTCAACAGCGCCACCCGTCTTGATAGACCTCGCAACATCCCATCCTCCCAAATTGGTGGGTTTCTTAGGCAAAATCACTACGCACGATGAGGGAATTGCAAATGGTATGCCGCGTGCAATCAGCAGGGGCCGACGGAACTAACGTAGGCGGGGGGAGGTTGCTGTCCTTGCCGTCAGTGGAGGGGAGGCGATTCTCGTCTTAACGTCTTGACGGCAGGTCAGTTATGCTAAACGTTCCAGCAACCATCGAGACTCCAAAGCAAGGGACGAGGCCATTGGTCGGCCAGATGAGACCGAGACGACCCAGGATATGTGCTGGCTTGGGCCGCGAAATATGCTAGGATAGCCGTGGTATTTCACGGGCATGTGTATGGACAAGTTTCGCAACTTACTGCTCGATGTCTGGCGCGAGGCGTGCCGCCATATCCACATCACCGAATCGGCCGCGGCAATCGCTGCCCTGCTGGTTCGCCAGATGCCTCTGGACCGGATCCTCGTCCGCCGCATCGATGTGGGACGTTCCAGCCTGGAGACGGTGGCCGTGGCCTGGGCCGAGCCGGGCCGCCCGATCGAGGAAGCCCGCACCGAAGTCCCCCCCGCCGATCTCCAGAAGCTTCTGGCTTGGTGTCAGGGCAAACAGGTCTATCGGCGGTGCAACGGCCTGGACCAGGGCGGCCTGCCGCTGGTCGTGCCGCATGGCATCGAAGGCGAGGTCTTGGGCATCGGTCTCTGCAACCAGCACGGCCCGACTGGCGTACTCCTCCTGGTCGCCCGGCCCGGGCAAGCCTTTCAGCCGCTTCACGATGAGATTCTCCTTGCGCTGCGCGAGCCGTTCTCTGTGGCCTTGGAGAACGACAGCCGCGTGCGGGAAATCGCTGCCTTGCGGGAAGCGGCCGAAGCCGATCGCCAGTCGCTCTTGACGAAACTCGGACGCCAAGCCCTGCGCGACACGATCATCGGCTCAGATTCCGGCCTGCACTCGGTCATGGAGCGTGTCAACCTCGTCTCCCGTTCTGACGTCCCCGTGCTGATTCTCGGCGAGACGGGCACCGGCAAGGAACTCGTCTCCCGGGCGATCCACGAGCGTTCTAATCGGGCCCTGGGTCCCTTCATGCGGGTCAACTGCGGGGCCATCCCGCCGGAACTGATCGACTCGCAACTGTTCGGCCACGAACGCGGCAGCTTCACCGGCGCGGCCGACACCCATCGCGGCTGGTTCGAGCGGGCCGATCGGGGCACGCTCTTTTTGGACGAGATTGGCGAATTACCCTCGGCAGCTCAAGTCCGTTTGCTCCGCGTCTTGCAGGACGGCTCGTTCGAGCGCGTCGGCAGTCAACAGTCAACGACCGTTGATGTGCGGATCGTGGCGGCCACCCACCGCGATCTTTCCGGAATGGTTCGCGAAGGAAAGTTCCGCGAGGATCTCTGGTATCGGCTAGCTGTATTTCCAATCAACTTGCCACCACTACGCGAACGTCCCGAGGACATTCCGGCCTTGGCCCGCCATTTTGCCCAACGGGCCGCCACGCGGTTCGGTCTTCCTCCGTTGATGCCCACGCCCGAGGACATTCGCCTGTTGGTTTCCTATCCCTGGCCGGGTAACGTGCGCGAACTGGGCACCGTGATGGACCGCGCCGCGATTCTGGGCAACGGCCGCGCTCTGGAGGTGGCCAAGGCCCTGGGCGTCCAAGCCACCGGCCCCGCGTCGGCGGGCGCCAACGGCTCAGCGACCAGTTCCCCCCGCCCCGAACGGATCATCCCGCTCGACGAGGCCATGAAACGCCACATCGAAGCGGCCCTCCACGCCACCCGCGGCCGCATCGAAGGCCCCCAAGGCACCGCCGCCCTCTTGGACATCAATCCCCACACCCTTCGTGCCCGCATGCGCAAGTTGGGCATCGACTGGGGGCGGTTTCGGGAAAGGGGAGAGGGAACGGGGGCTGGGAATTAGGGGATGGTGGAGTGTGGAGGGCCGAATCCCTAACAGGTCTTGGCGACAAACCGGGCAATCGACCCTGTAGCCATTCAAACGCCTACTTCCCCAACTTCAACCGAATCCCCTTCAAATTCATCGGCGTCCAACCCGCCTTCACCGGCTTGACGGCGAGCGATTGCTTACCGGCAGGAATCTCGATTGTACCGAGGGTGACAGTCTGAAAGGCACCGAAATCGCCAGTCTTCGGGGCCTTCCCCTCGAGCTTCTGGTCGCCGACAATCACCTGGAATGAGCCGGTGCCCATCGAGGCAATCTCGGCCGTTAGGGTAAACGTGCCCGGCTGACGGATCTGGAACTTCCACTCGGCCCAGTCGTCGGCGTTGGTCCAAAAGCCGAGGTTATCGCGCTGGTCCCCCGACTCGTACTGGATCTGCTTGCCGTGGCAGATGGCCTCGGAGGCGGGCAACTGGAGCGAGCCGTCGGGGTTTTGCGAGGGGAGCATCGGCTCGACGTCCAACGCCCCCTGAACCTTCAGCACGACCACCGAGCAGATCGGGTCGGGGGCTGTGCCGGGCAAGGTGACCAGTACGCCTTCGGCCATCTTGTCGGCACGGAGGGCCTGTTTGTCTGGATCGGCCAAGAGATAGGCCTTGTCCACCGTGTTCTTCAAACCGGGCACATAGAGCTTGCCGTCTTCCGGCCAGTTGAACACATGCAGGTAGAGTGTCGCTTCGTGGTCGCTCGTCTTCTTCGTCGAGCGGCCCCAGGGGAGATGCTTGAACGGGCTGGCGCTGGTCGCGTAAATCGCTTCGCCGTTGATACGCATCCAGCGCCCGATTTCCTTGAGCCGGTCGACCGACGGCTGCGGAATCCGTCCTTCGCTGGTCGGACCGACGTTCAACAGGTAGTTGCCCCCTTTGGAGGCGATATCGACCAGGTTGCGAATCAGCGTTTCAGTCGACTTCCAGTGGTCGTCGTAGCTCTTGTAGCCCCAGGTATCGTTCATCGTCATGCAGGTTTCCCAATCGCGGCCGGGCATGCCCGTGGCCGGGATGTGCTGTTCGGGCGTGTCGGTGTCACCGCGATAGCCGCCGCCGAGGCGGTTGTTGTGAATGATGCCCGGCTGAAGGCGAAGAAGCGGCAGGAGCATCTCCGCTCGTTCTTTGGTCATGTCGCACGGCGTATCCCACCACAAGATGGCGATCGGGCCATAGTTCGACAGGATCTCACGCACCTGGGGTACGGCAATCTTCTGGATGTACTCGGTCATGTCGCCGTCTTGGGCCTTGTCCCAATGGCCACCGGCCGCGGCTCCGCCCGGATGACACCAATCCTGGGCCTGGGAGTAGTAAAACCCCAGCTTCAAACCGTGCTTCTGGCACGCGGCGGCCAACTCCTTGAGCGGGTCGCGGCCGAAGGGCGTGGCGTCTTTGATGTCCCAGTCGGTGGCCTTCGAGTCGAACATCGCAAACCCGTCGTGATGCTTCGAGGTGATCACGATGTACTTCATTCCGGCTTCCTTGGCCAACCGGACCCACTGGTCCGCATCATACTTGACCGGGTTGAACTGCTTGGCATACTCCTTGTACACGGCCACGGGGATCTTGCCCTGGTTCATGATCCACTCGCCAATCGACGGGATTCGCTTCCCCTCGTAGGTGCCGGCCGGCACGGAGTAAACACCCCAGTGGATAAACAGGCCGAAGCGGGCTTCACGCCACCACTTCATGCGTGCGTCGCGTTGGGCGGGCGTTTCGTTTTCGTAGGGGTCGATCGTGACGATCTCCGGGGCGCCTTCGATATCCAATGCGATCACGGTGGCCAGCTTGTCGGGCATCTCGGCCGGCAAGGCGATCACCACGCCGCTAGCCGACGTCGTCACGTCGAGTTTTTTGCCGCAGGCCAAGAGCCGGGCTCCGGCCAGCTGGTTGGCCAAGGGGGGCAGCACGAGCCGGCCGTCCTTCGGCCAGTTGAACACGTGCAGGTAGAGCCGGGTCTTGCCGTCGGCCAGCTTCTTCTGGGTTGAGCGGCCCCAGGGGGTTTCTTTGAACGGGCTGGCTTGCGTCCCATAGATCGACTCGCCGTTGGCCTCCATCCACTGGCCCATCTGTTCAAGCCGCTCGATCGACGGGGCGGGAATCTCGCCCTCGGCGGTCGGGCCGACGTTCAGCAGATAGTTGCCCCCTTTGGAAGCGATGTCGATCAGGTTGCGCACCAGCTTTTCGGTCGATTTCCAATTGTGGTCCGTGTGCTTGAAGCCCCAGGTGTCGTTCATCGTCATGCACGACTCCCAGTCCACGCCGGGAAGCCCCGTAGCGGGGATCTCCTGCTCGGGCGTGCCGAAATCGCCCGCATACTCCTGGTCGTCCTTGTTCAAACCCTCCATGCCCTTGCGCCCTTTGCCGATCCGGTTGTTGATTACCAGCGACGGCTTCAGGCTTCGCAAGTAGATGTACAGATCGCGGCCATCCGGCTCGGTCCACCAGTCGGGCCATTCGCCGTCGAACCAGAGCACCTCGACGCCGTAGTTGTCGATCAGTTCCTTGAGCTGCTGCTTCATGTAGGCCACGTATTCGGCCTTGCGTTCCGGCACAATCTTCATCGGGTTGAACGCCTTGTCGCTCGCCTTGGTGAAGGCCGGATGGTGCCAGTCCATGATCGAATAGTAGCAACAGAACTTGATGCCTTCCTTGCGGCAGGCGTCGGCCAGCGGCTTGAGCAGATCCTTGCCATAGGGCGTGGCATCGACCATGTCGTAGTCGGTCGCCTTGGAGTCGAACAGGCAAAAGCCGTCGTGATGCTTCGAGGTGATCACGAGATACTTGATCCCTGCCTTCTTGGCCACGGCCGCCCATTGGGCCGGATCATACTTCACCGGGTTGAACTGCTTGGCCAGCGCCGCATACTCGTCGACCGGGATATTGGCCGTGTTCATGATCCATTCGCCAATCCCGCCGACCTCTTTCCCCTTCCATTGGCCGCCTGGAATCGCGTAAAGTCCCCAGTGGATAAACATCCCGAAGCGGGCGTCGCGCCACCACTGCATCCGGGCGTCACGATCCGCCTTTGATTCCTTGTACCAACTCTCGTCCGCCGAGGCCGGCACGACGGCCAACAGCCCAACGAGTAGTGCCAATCCGATTCGGATCGCCATTCGATGCATGTCCCGCTCCTTTTCTTCCAAGGTGTGTTTTCTCGTGGCACGATCGGCCACAACGGCGACCGGACCAGCGTCCCCTCCCGGTCTGAGGAACCGTGGCTTGCAGCACAAGTATACGTGCGCAAAATCGGGATTCCGCCATTCGGTGGCCAGACAACTCGCCTACCATGGCCATTCTGGCTGGGGACGGGAGCAGGCTCCATCCCGCCACGGCGGGGCGGGATAGTGCGGGATTGCAGCGTTTTTTTGCCCCAGGTTTGCGACCCTGGTGTCTTGACGCGGGTCAGTTCCCTCCGTCTGATGGCCCCCTTCAGCCGGCGGGCTTACCTGCCGTGGTTCGCGACGGCCCCCATCCCGTCCACCTGTCTTCCCCCGACGCTTGCACCGGGCGCGTCACTTCAACCGCCCGGATGCTTCGCAACGCACTTCAAACGTCCACGGCTTGAGCACGTTCCAGGCTTGAGCCGACACGGCCAGTTCCGGCGTCGTTGTGCCGGGAGCCGTACGCACACGCATGCGCACCACGCGACTCTCGCCCGGTTCGAGCCAGAAGAACGCATCGTCGGCCGCATAGCGAATCCGGCCGGCCACGTGGATATTGGTCATCACCGCCGGTCGCTTCCCCGTGTTCTTCACTTCCACCACGAACCACGAGCGGGTGTCGCTTTCCTGAACAGCCGAGAGCACCCGGGCGGTCAGTTCGGTCGGCGTCTTTTCCAATTGGGGACGCAGCCAGGGACCGTCGCTCAACACCAGGCCCTGCTTCGGCTTGGCGCGATACGTCTCCCGAAACGCCTTGTCTTCCAACTGCGGCGGGCAACGGAACGTATAGGCATTCCGGGCAAGCGGCTTGCCGTCCGGACCGGAGAGATCAAGCACCACGAAGAAGAACGAGCGGGCGAACTCGTCGGGCACGCAGAAACGGATCGTCGGACCATCGACCGATTCGCACCCTTCCGGCACCTCGATCGTCGCCAAATCGTTCCACGCCTGACGCTCCTGGAGATCCGGCCCGAGAAGCCGGACACTCAACCGCACCCCCTTGGGGGCCGGGCGCGTGGCTTCGCTCAACACGGCCGTAGGCATCTCAACCTGTTCGCCGGGCACATAGTTCAAGTGCGGCGGCTTCAGGCAGGGCCAGGGCGAACTGTAGGCCCGTTTCACATCGTAGTAGACCGACAGCGGTTGGCCCAACCCGTCGACGATCTGGATGCCCGTGATCGGCCACGGCCGCTTCCAGACCCAGAACAGCAGCCCGCCGTTTTGTGGATAGCCCGTGCGGGCTGCTTCGGCTGAATACTTGTAGAACTCCGCCGAGCCGGCGGCCACCGCTTCGGTGAACCGGCCAAGCGGCACCGTGGCCAGGTCGTCGTAGGCCGACCCTCGCGCGAGCATCTGCGGCAAGCGGTCAGGCTGGAACTCGACCCAGTGATGGGTAATCCCGGGAAATCTCTCGACCATCAGCTTCTTGTTCATCTTCAGAAGCGTCGGACCGATGACCGCATTGGCTTCCTGGGGATCGACAATTTCCGTATAGGTCTGGGCCGTGGGCATCGCATGGGACCCCCATTCACTGACAAACGGCCCATGGATCAACTCCGAATGCCAGCAATTCGAAGCATCCCACTGGGGATAGAGATGGTGATCGCCTTCATCCGGCGAAGCGGCCATGAACGGCCGGGTGCCGTCGAGAATCCGCGTCTGCCGGGCCATCGTGGCCACCAGATCGGCGTTGGCCGGATGGTCGGGCGGGAACTCGTTGCCGCCGCACCAGAAGGCCAGTGAAGGATGGTTGCGCAAGCGGAAGATGTTCCAGGAGATCGTCCGCGTCCAAAGCTTGCGGTCGAGCTTCTCGGCCTTCCAACCGCAGGTCAACGGGAAATCCTGCCAGACCATGATCCCCAACCGGTCGCAGAGATCATAAAAGGCGTCGGTCTCGATGATCCCGCCCCCCCAGACGCGATTCATCTGAATACCCGCATCCCGGGCCCACGGCAGGTGCCAGGCATAGTCTTCCGGATCGACGTTGGCCAAGGCGTCGATCGGCATCCAGTTCGAGCCTTTGACGAACATCGGCTTACCGTTCACATGGAAGATCCACTCCCGCGTTTCGTAGCTCGTCCGTTGCATCGCCCCGACGCGCCGCTCGATGGTGCGAATTCCGAACGGCACGGTCAAGCGGTCGAGTGGTTTTCCGTCGCGCACCAGAACGATTTCGGCCTCATACATCGGCTGCTCGCCCAGTCCCACGGGCCACCAGAGGCGAGGCTCGGCGACCACCAGATCAAGGTCGGCCAGGACCATACCGTCTCGCGGAGTGACCTGAACCGAGCCGCTTGCCGGTGCGGCGTCAAACCCCTTGCCACGAATCGTTGCCCGGACTTCGCACGGGACTTTTTGCTCAGCGATCGTGCAAACCTCGGCCGTCACATGGATCTTGGCCGACTTGTCGTCCAGTGCCACGGTGGAGACAAAGGGACGTTCCAGGGCGGGCCAGTTGTTCGCGACCAGTCGCATCGGCTGCCAAATGCCGACCGTGTTGAAGTCGGCCGCGCCGATTTGCCAGCCCGACCAAAGCTCCGATTTGACCAGGGACGCCCAGGGGGCCCCGCCCTCGCGGTTGACTTTGTAGCCGGCGCAGTCGACGCGCACCACCAGCTCATTCTCCCGGTCGTAGCGGAGATTGTTCAGGATGATCTTCACGGTGCCAAACGCCCCTTCGCTGCGACCGAGATACTGGCCGTTGAGCCAGTAATGGGCGTAGTAGTCTACGCCGTCACCGATCAGGCGGATCTGCTTTCCGCGGAAATCCTGGGGCAGAGTGAACTTGCGGCGGAACCACCACGACTTGTCTTCGACCCAGCGCAGCTCCTTGGCCCCCAGCCCCACATACGGATGCGGCCCCTTGCCGGCTCGATACAGGGCCCAGTGAACCTCGGTCGGCACGGTCGTCTCAATCCATTCGAGCCTGTCAAGCTCCGGGAGCATCGTGGCCGCTGGGGGCGGATCCGTCCAAGCCAGCGACCACGGTCCGTCCAACACAATCTCATCCGCCCGCGGCCAGGCATACTTGCTTTCCGAAACCAACGTCTACTCGGCCGCGGCAACCTGCACCAAGGGCGTCTCCAAGAGAAGTGTCAAGCCGGCCAACACAACCGCACGCATCGCCAGAGTCTTGTTCATCGCGTTGTGCCTCCTGGAGTTGTGAGACGTATGCACTACGCCCGACCGCGGAGGAGCCGCCAATAGCGCGGGTGTGACGAACCTCCCTCGCCACTGCCGAGACAGGCATCCTGCCTGTGCTGTAGCATAAGCATCTGAGACACGCATCCTGCCTGTATCGTAGCACAAGCATCCTGCCTGTATCGTAGCACAAGCATCCTGCCTGTATCGTAGCACAAGCATCCTGCTTGTGTCGTAGCACAAGCATCCTGCTTGTGTCGTAGCATAAGCATCCTGCTTGTGTCGTAGCATAAGCATCCTGCTTGTGCCGTGTGAGCCCAGCATCCTGCCTAAGTTGTCGACTCACGACGCCCAACGTCGCCGCCAACCGGGCAGGCCGAAGGCCATCAGGCCGAGAAGCCCCAAACCGACCAACGAACTCGGTTCCGGAACGGCCGACACCAAAGCGATCTGGTTGCCCGCATAGGCGTAATCAATCACATAGCCAGAGGGCAGGTCGATGATGCTGGCAAACTGGCTACCGATCAAGGAGCCATAGGTGGCGAACACGTACGGGGTCACACCGTCCAATTCGACGCCCAGTCTTTGGAACTTTACCACCGCGTTGGTGATATCGAGCGTCCCGGAGACTGTCAACAGATCGATCGAACCGTCCTCGGCGCCATCGTACTCAACGAGCCAAGTGCCGAGGCCGGCGGTTTCACCGATCGTCACGGAGCCGTCGATATGGAGTGTGCCAATGCTATTACCCGGGGCGAGGATTCCCCCGGCCTGGATGGTCAGGCTGGAAGTCTCGATCACCTCATCGGCTTCCTGACTGCCGCCAAGCGTGGCCCCGTTTGCGACCACATAGGCCCCAGCGCCGGTGTGCGAGCCGTTGACCAGGAGCGTGCCTTGGCTCACCGTGGTGCTGCCCGAGTAGGAGTTGACGCCGGAAAGCACGAGCGTGCCGGCTCCGGTCTTGGTGAGCGATTTGGACGGCCCGGAGACAACGCCCGAGAGGGTCGACAAGGTGTTGTCGACGGCAATGGTCGCATTCTCGTTGAGCGTCACATTGCCCGAGAGTGTCAGATCGCCCGTGCTGGCCGTGCCGAGGGTCACCCTGCCGGTGGTGGCGACGACGATCGGATTGGCGAGGTTTCGCGCCTCGCTATTCGCGCTGCCGAGGCCGGCCGCGTCGTCAAAGTAGATTGGGGCCGTGCTCAGGCCACGGTCGTGCCCCACGAGCAACATCCCGCCTTCGCCGCCGTTGCCGGTAAGGCCGAGACTGACCTTGCCGGAGAGTCCTGTGGTCTCTTTCATGAAGACAAGCGTACCGCCGCCAAGCTTTCGGAAAAGCGTCGCCATGTTGACCCCGCCGGTGAAGGTAAGCGAGGAGCCCGACGCCACGTTGAGGCGGGTAGCCCCCCCTTCGCTCAGATCGATCGCCTGCGTAAAGACGTTGTCGCCGCTGGAACTGTAGATCAATCCCGCGTTGTTCAGGCCGTTGCCGCCCGTGTTGGTGAACACTTCGTTGACGGTGATCCCACCGGCCACTTCAAGCTGGGCCGAACCGGAGATCGTCGTGGCGCCGGCCGTCGAGCCGAGTGCCGCGGCGTTGGTGATTTTCAGTCTGCCGCCAGAGATCGTTGTCAGACCGCTATAGGTATTGCTGCCCGAGAGGACGAGCGTACCGCTTCCGCTTTTCGTGAGGCCGCCGGTCCCCTCGATCGAAAGACCCACGGTCGTCGTGCCGGAGTTGATCGTGAACGTGCGGGTCGCATTGCCGATATCCAACAGCGGTTCCACCGCGCCGACGTCCCCGGCCACGAGGTTGTTGGTTCCCGTGCCGGTGAAGTCGCCGTTGAGGACCAACTGCGCCCCGGAACTGCCGCGGTTCACGGTGATCGTTCGCCCCACCATGGTCAGGCCGCCGGAGCCAACGGTGAACGTCGTTCGCTCTTTGCCGGTGCCGTTATTACCGCCGATCAGGATGTCAGCGCCGGTTAGCTCGGCGCTGCCGACGCTCCAGGTGGCTTGATCGGCGGTACTGTTGACGGTGAGCATGTTGCCACCGGCCAGCGTGAGAGCTCCCGTGACGATGATATCGCCGGTGTTTCCCCAACTCGGCGCGCCACCCGAATTCTGGGTGTAGAAGGCAATCGTCTCGTTCTTGCTCCAACCGGAGATGGATCCACCGTTGACCGTGATGCCCGCCGTGTCGGCGATTTGGTTGTTGGCGGCCCACGTGAGCGTGCCGCCCGAGTTGACGACGAGGTTGCCGGCCACGGCGGTAGTCCCGGCCGTTTTTCCAAGGCTCAGGATGCCTCCGTCGATTGTCGTGGTTCCCGTGTAGGTGTTGGCAAGCGAGCCGGTGTAGTAGAGCGTGCCGGCGCCGGTCTTCTTGACGCTGGCCGTGGTGGCCGCACCGTTGGTGATTGGCACGTTGATCGTCAGATTGGCCCCGGTACCGATGTTGAACGTGCGCTCGACCGCCGCGGCCGTGCTGCTGAGTTCCACGCCGATCGTTCCGACGGTCCCGCCCGCCGTATCTTCGGTAATATAGGAGTCTGCGCTGCCGATGGTCGTCACGTTCCCATCGAGCACCAGCCGGCTGCCCAAGGTGCCGGCATTTCTGCCGCGGCGAAGATTGAGCCTGCTGCCGTCGAGCGTTAGCCCGCCGCTGCCCACGGTGATCGTGGAACGAACCGTGTTGCTGTTTCCGTAGAGCGTGAAGCTGTTCGCCTTCGCCACATCGTTCCCGGCGGTGGCCGTCATATTGGTCAGCGTCAAGCTGCCGAAGCTTAAGTCCGTTCCACTGTTTCCCACAAAGAGCGTGTTGCCGTCACCGCCGGTGAAGCTTCCCGCGCCGGTGATGGTCCAATGGGTTTCGCTAGGCGACGAATTGAAGGTGCCGCCGGTGATCGTGAGACTCCCGATGGTTTCCACAAGAGGGCTGAACCAGCCCGAATTGACACCGTCCCCGTTGAACACACTCCCTACACCGCTCATCGTGACGGCGGCGCCGTCGGCGATTTGGTTGCTTTTGTCGAAGACCACCTTGGCGCCGCCGCTGATAATGAGATTCCCGCTGATCGCGTTGCCGGAACTCTTGTTGAGGCGAAGCGTCCCTCCGCTGACCGTCGTATCGCCGGTGTAGGTGTTGGACGCACTCCCGCTGAGCGTCAGGGTGTTTGCGCCGGTCTTCGTCAGGCCGCCGGTGCCGCTGAGGACGCCGCTGGCGATCAGCCTGCCGGAGGCCGCGTTGAAGGTCCGGGTCGAATTGAGGATCATGTCCAGCGCGAGCGTCTGGAGATCCGCATCGTTGTTCGTCACATCGCCCCCCAGCGTGATCCGCTGGCCGCTAAGGGTGAACGCGCCGGCACCATCGTTGAACGTGAGGCCGGCAAACGAAATGTCACCCGTCAAATCGTTCGACGCCGCCAAGCGTGCCGTACCGCCGAAAAAGAGTGAGTCGCCGGCGTTGGGTGCTGTGCCGCCCCAGTTGGCCGGTGTGGACCAGAGGTTGTCCGTGCCGCCGCCATTCCAAGTGAGCACAGCCCCTGGGGCGGAAGCACTCCAGGCCAGCAGGACCATCAGAACCGTACCACTAACAGCCCGTTGAAAAAGTCCGCTAAGCCAGCCTTCCCAACGCGGGGGGCTGGCGCT
>CAZLDQ010000055.1:0-29112 GCA_964558295.1 uncultured Planctomycetaceae bacterium
CCTTGTCCAGTCCGGTTTGACCGTGTTGTCCAACGCCAACCAGAACCCGCAGAACATCCTCAAGCTCCTCCAATAGCCTGAGGTACGTTCGCGCGGAGGCGATTGACGCCAAGCACGCCGGCCCACCCCCTTGATTGGGGTGGGCCGGTTCGTTTTCTTGACCGTAACGATCGACGGGAATGCCTCCTACGTGTCCGCAAATCAATGTGCCGGTCGGCTGGCCTGCCGCGTTCGACCTGGAGGTCACTTCCCAAGCCCGGGAAAACCCAGCAGGGGCGTCCGCTGGCTCAATCCGTTTCGCCAGATGCTCCATTTTATCTGGCTGCTATTGCACGCATTCCCGGATCTACCGCTCCAACCGCTTCGATCGGAAGAATCGTTAATCTTTTCGTGATCCAACGGACGATTCTGAGAACGCGACACATTGCAGTGCTTCTCCCTTTGTTGGCAGGGCTAACGGCAGCAGCGATCCCAGCACCCCTTGGTGGATCGTTGGGGGAGGGCAGTAAGCGGAAAACGGACCGCGGATTCCGAACCATCGCTTTCGTGTACGTTGATTGCGATTGGTGAAGAAGGATCTTTTGCCTCTGGAGAGGGTTGTCCCATGACCCGAATTAACACCAACGTAAGCTCTCTCAACGCCCAGAAAACGTTGTCCCGCTCTAATGCCCAGTTGCAGCAAGCATTGACCCGGTTGAGCACCGGGCTCCGGATCAACTCCGGCAAAGACGACCCGGCCGGGTTGATTGCTAGCGAAACCCTCAAGGCCGACATCACCGCCACGAACAAAGCGATTGCGAACAGTCAGCGGGCCAACCAGATGATTACCACGGCCGATAGTGCCCTGGGGCAGATCAGCTCGTTGTTGAATGATATCCGCGGCCTCGTCTCTGAAGCGGCCAACACGGGTGCGATGAGTGCCGAGCAGATCGCGGCCAACCAGCTTCAGATCGATTCCTCGCTGGAAGCCATCGACCGCATCGCCCGGGTCACCTCCTTCCAGGGCAAACGACTGTTGGACGGCAACCTCGACTTCACCACCTCGGGCGTCTCGAACTCGCAGATCACCGACCTGCAGATCGACCAAGCGACCTTCGGCACGCAAAGCCAGATTGGCGTGGCGGTCGACGTGGTGGCCGAGGCCGAGAAAGGCGCGTTGACCTACAACTCGAACACAATCGCCGAGGACATCGTGTTGGAGGTCGGCGGCAGTGAAGGGTACGAGGCCTTCACGTTCGCGGCCGGCAGCTCGGTCTCCGACCTCGCTGCGGCGATCAATCTGGTTTCGGACGCGTTGGGGGTTGAGGCGACGACAGGTTCGGTGACCGCCACCGAGGATCGGGCCGGACAAGTGAACCTCGCGGCAACGGGGGGAAGTCTGAAGATCAAGGCGAAGACTGCCGGCGCGGCGGCCGGCGACGTGGCGATTCAGTTCGTCGAGAATACGACGGATCAATTGGCCGTCAGTGTCGTCGACGGCAACCTGCGAGTTGCGCTTGGAGTCAACGCGGCAACAAGTGCGACGGGCATCGAGACGGACTTGAACTCCGTGGCGGGCGAGGCCACGATTACCATCGACGCCAATATCGCGGGCTCGGCCTATGCCAATGTGTCGCTGAACATCGTTGAGACCGGAGTGGTGGGCGATCCCACCACGGTCACCTATGATTACGAAACGAAGACCATTACCGTCTCCGTGGAGACGGTGACCGGTTTGAGTGCCACCGATGTGGCTACGGAAATCAACAGTCAACTCGGAACGCTGTTCACGGCCACCGCCGGTGGCACGACTCCTGGCAATGATGTAACGGCCGGAAACAAGGGGGTCGTCACGGGCAGTGCCACGGACAAGAGCCTTTCCAGCGACAATACCCTAGCCGAGTTGCAGGCGGCGATTCTTGCCGACGTCGGTGCCGGCCATGCAAACGATCTGTTTGATGTCTCCGAATATACTGGCGTGTTGACGGGATCGCTGAACCAGTACGCCTATTCGAGCACCTACGGGCAGACCAACGTTGGGCTGGGGAGCGATCCGAATAACGGCATTCTGTTCATGGGTGTGGAGGGAACACAAAGCACGCCGTTCAACTTCGTCAAGAGTGCCAACAATCAGCCCTTGACGATCACCTACACCGAGAATACGGCCACCAATGGCTACTCGACCGCCTATCTGCAGGGCGTCGGCGCCACGCTCAAGGTCGTGGCCAACGAGCAGGGAACACACTACGATGGGCTGACGATTCAGTTCAATGATGTCTCTGGGACGGCTCCGACGGACCGATCCGTCATCTACGACCCGACCGCCAAGACGTTGACCATCAACTACAATTCCCTCACCGAAGGCACCGAATTCACCGCGGCTGAAGTTGCCGCGAAGATCGAATCGACCGGTCTCTTCACCACCACGGTGATTGGCTCTGCCACGGGAACGATCTCCACGAGTCAGACGGCCATCAGCGCCGGCGGCAACAAGTTCACCTCGATCAACATTAACCTCGCGACCGACGTGACTGGCGCGATTATCTCGACCGCCGCCGACATTATCAACGCCGTCAATAGTTCGGCCGACCTCCAGGCGATGGGTATCACGGCCGCCAATCTCGGCAGCAGCACCGGGACCGGCAAGGTAACGGCTGGTTCGGCCTATTTCACTCCGGCGGGCGTGACCAAGGTTCCCGGCAACGCCTCCGGGACCACGTACGCGGCGGGGGGGGATGACTCGCGGTTGACTGTGACGGCCAAGACGCCCGGCGCGGCCTACAATGGCGTCAAGATCAGGGTCTATGACGACCCTACGGTGACAGCCGGCGTCAACGAACGGATCGTGTACAACGCCAACACGAAGGAGCTGGCCCTCTACGTTGACAGCGGCCATAGTACGGTCAATGACGTCCTAGCCCGGTTCAACTCGGCCAATAATCCCACGGAGTATGCCATGTTTTCCCTGGGAGCGTTCGGCTCCGGCGATGGCGTCCTCACCGCAGGCGATGAAGGGCTGCTCGCCGGTGGGATGGTCGATTCGGGCGTGGCCGAAGGGGCCGTGAAGATGGTCGAGAACTTCGACGAAGGCGATCAGGTCGGCGAAACCCTCCAGTTCGTCTCGACCAAGTACGGTTCCGACCAATTTGTCCATGTGACCGCCTTGAAGGGCACGTTTACGACCTACAACGCGGCGGGCGAAGCGGTTGACCGTGATGCGGGCAAGGATGTGAACGTGCGGATCAATGGGATCTCCGCCGTGGCCAAAGGGCTTAATGTGGCTTTCAACACGTCTTCGCTTGATATGCGGTTTACACTGAATGAAAACGTGACGCAGGGGACGCGAATCGCCTTCGATATCACCGGCGGCGGCGCCCAGTTCCAGTTGGGCCCCGACGTGCTCTCCAACCAGCAGGCCCGGATCGGAATCTCCAGCATCTCGACAGTCAAACTCGGTGGGGACGCCGGCCGGTTGTATGAACTCCGCTCCGGCGGACCTAAGGCGTTGGATGCCGACACGGGCGGTGCGGCGGCCGTCGTGGAAGAAGTGATCACCCAGATCACCAATATCCGTGGCCGGTTGGGGGCTTTTCAGAAGACAACCCTCGACACGAACATTGCGGCCCTGACCGATACCGTTGAAGTGCTGACTCAGGCCCAAAGCGATATCGGCGATGCCGACTTTGCCGCTGAAACCGCCAACATGACCCGGGCGAACATCCTCGTCCAGTCGGGCCTGAGCGTCTTGTCGACAGCGAATCAGAATCCACAGAACATCCTCAAGCTGCTCCAGCAGTAAGGGATGCAAAAAGGCGATGTGCCATACCGGCCGGCCCGTGTCCCGCGCCAGTGGGGTGCGGGCCGGCTCGTTTCTTGATCCGGCCCCCCATAAGTTTACGCTGCTTGTAACGTTTGTGGGGACTATCCAGGTTACCTAGGCGGTTTTGCTGGCCGCACCCTTTCGAGCCGGTAAACCGCTAATCTTTTCGTGGCTTGCCGGACGATCTTCTGATGATGGTGCATTACCGATCGCGCTCCCTCTATTCGTGGGGACAGCCATGACTTCGATCTCAACAACAACTGGTTTGGTCTCCGGCGTCGACTACGGCACGCTCGTCGATAAGTTGATGGAACTCAACGCCAAATCGCGGGATGCGTTGGAGACCCGCAATGAGAAGGTCAAGGAGGAGCAAGCCGCGGTCACGACGTTAGCGGCGTTATTGGTTGGTACGCAGTATGTCGCCAAGAACCTGGGCAAAACGGACCTCTTCAATACCCGCACTGCTACCAGTAGCAATGAAGGCCTAGCCACGGCTACGGTGAACGGCAATCCGGCGAAAGGCGATTACCAGTTCACCGTATTGCGGACTGCCCAGCAGCAACAGTTCCTCAGCAGCGGCTTCAAGAGCACGAGCACCGCAATTGGTTCCGGTACGTTGACGATTCGGAACGGGAACAACCTGGAACGGGCGATTGACTCCTCGCAGATCAATGGCGGGGCTGGAATTACTCGGGGAAAGATCCGCATCACGGATCGCAGCGGGGTGTGGGCCGATATCGACCTGACCTCGGCCCAGACGATCGACGATGTGCTCAATGCGATCAACAACAGCACCGGAATCAATGTTTCGGCCGTGACCGACGGCGACCGAATTCGCCTGATCGACAACACGGGGCAAACGACCTCGAATCTCAAGGTCCAAGAGGTGGGACGGGGAACTACGGCTGCCTCGCTCGGTCTGGCCGGGCTTGACGTGGCCTCGTCGACCGCCGAGGGCGAAGACATCGTCAGGCTTACGGAGAGCACGTCGCTCGCATTACTGAACGAAGGGGCCGGCGTCCAGATCAGTACCGTCCTGGCTGATATCGGCTACACGCTTGCCGACGGAACCAGTGGCAATATTGACTTTTCGCCTCTCCTGGAGGGCGAGACCAAAGAACTTGAGGAAACGACCCTCGGCGACATCCTCGCTGTGATCAATAACACCGCGCCCGGCAAGCTCAAGGCGGAGATCAGTGCCGACGGTGACCGGATCGTGATCACCGATCTGACCGAAGGGGAAGGGAAGTTTTCTCTAAGAAATGTCTACGGCGGGAACGCCCTGGACGGCCTTGGCCTGACCGGAAATGCCGTTGATGGTGTGATTACGGGACGCCGACTTCAGGGGGGCCTAAAGACCGTCCTGCTCAGCAGTCTCAACGGCGGTAAGGGCTATGGTACGCTCGGCACTTTGGCCCTCACCGACCGGAGCGGCGCTACGGCCACCGTCGACCTGACCGGCAGCGAAACACTCGACGATGTGATCAACCGGATCAACGGCGCTGGGCTGGGTATCACCGCCCGTTTGAATGACGCGAAGAACGGCATCGAACTGGTCGATACGACCGGTGCGACGACGAGCAATCTGATCGTGGCCGACGGCGACGCGAACGGCACCGCGACCGCGCTGGGTCTCGCTGTCAACAAAGCGACCACGTCAGTCAATAGCGGCGATATGCATCTGCGAATCGTCTCTCGCAACACGACCCTCGCCTCACTCAACGGCAAGAAGGGGGTTGCGCGGAACTCGTTTGAGATCACCGACAGCAGTGGCCGCTCGGCCACGATCAATCTGTCGAGCGCTTCGATCACGACGATCGGGGATGTGATCGACGAAATCAACAAGTCCGGGATTGGCGTCGTGGCGGATCTGAATGCGACCGGCGACGGGATTCGGATTTACGATGTGGCCCATGGCGCGGGGACGATGACGATTACCGAGGGGGCCAGCACCACAGCCGCCGACCTGCACCTCTTGGGAGGTGCTGCGACGGAGACCGTCAACGGTGTCAGCACGCAAGTGATTGACGGGGCGATGACCACGACCATCAAGTTGAGCGATACTGAGACCCTTTCCTCGCTGATCACGAAGATCAATGCGGCCAACGCCGGGGTTAGCGCCTCGCAGTTCGTCGATGGGTCGAGTAATCCCTACCGCTTGTCGTTGACCAGCACTGTCAGCGGTTCGGCCGGGAATCTGGTCATCGACACGTCGGGCCTGAATTTCGCGATCGACGAAATCGTGCAAGGCACCGACGCGCTGATTGCGATGGGCGCCAATACCTCGACGAGCAGCAGTGTCCTGGTCTCCTCGACCAGCAACACGTTCACCAACGTGGTCTCCGGCCTCAAGCTCACGGTCAAACAGGCCTCGTCGAGTCCGGTTACCGTGTCGGTCAGTACCAGCAGCACGAATTTCATGGCGAGCATCCAGACATTCGTCACCAACTACAACAAGTTCCGCGAGCAACTACTCACCGCGACTGAGTATGATAGTACGAACGACGTGGACGCCGTGTTGACCGGCGACTCCGTCGCGCTGCGGTTGGATACCGACCTCTCCCAATTCCTCAGCGGCCGATTTTCCATTGAAGGGAGTTCTATTCACTCGCTGGGGCAGCTCGGAATCACCTTCGCCGACGACGGGACACTCCAGCTGGATCAGGACAAACTGAAGTCGGCCTACGAGGCTGATCCGGAGGGGATGGAACTATTCTTCACCGATAGCAAGGCGGGATTCTCTAAGCGGTTTGACGAGCTCTGCGAGACGCTGGCCGGTCAGGACACTTCTCTGATCGCCCAACGCTATAAGGCACTCCAAAACAAGATCGATGAGAACGCCGAGAAGCTGACGGCCTGGGACGAGAAACTGGAACGGCAGCGAGAGCAACTGCTCAACAGCTTCTACAACATGGAAAGCACGATTGCGAAGCTTCAAACGAATATGGATTTGATTGAGAACCTGCAGAGCCAACTCGAAGCCTTCCGAAGCAGTACCAAGAAATAGCAAATCGCTTCGTTCGGCGTTGCCCCAGACCTCGCCGACTGTCACCGTGTCATTCCCCAAAGGACCCGCAATGTCTTTCAACGTTCGGAACAACTACCGAGAAACGGAGATTCTCACCGCGCCGCCCCAGAAGCTCCGCCTGATGCTTATTCAGGCCGCCATCCGCTCGATCGAGCAAACGCGACAATGTTGGCGGACAGGCGATAACGACCAGGGGATTGAAAAACTCATCCATGCCCAGGAAGTAGTCACCGAGTTGCTCGCCGGAATCAACCCGGAAATCAATTCCGAAGTCAACCGGACGGTCGCCGGGATCTACGTGTTCATCTATCGCTCCCTGATCGAGGCGAGCCTCCAGCACAGTGAACAGAAACTCGATGACGCCGTGCGCGTCCTCCGCATCGAAGAGGAGACTTGGCGACTCCTCTGCGAGAAACTCGGCGATACGGGGAATCACTCGGCGGTGAACGTGTCGTTGCAGGAGCCAACCGAGCCACAGATCCCGGCCGACTCAGTGCCGGTGCTCAACCTGGATCTCTCGAGTGAGACGAGCACTGGATTCTCCTTGGAGGCCTGACAGGGCACTCCAGAGGGGCAAACCTCAAAATCTTCCCCGAAGTTTTGCCTTGAAATTGGGCCAGCGGATCTGCTAGGTTCGTTCGTAGCAGTCTTAACGATTGCCGTGTCGTTCATTGAAAAGTTGTTTCCCAACAAGAGCCGGCGATGGCCCAACGGCCCCCCCGAGGAAAATTTCACGCGACGATTCCACAAGACTGTTGATGAAAAACAGAGCTATAATTGTCGTTGAGCCCCGTCGCACCGCCGTTCCCCCGGCGAGTGGGTGTTTGTGTTAGATCTGCAGGGGAGGATGCTTGCCGTGAATGATTTCAGACAGTTGATCCGGGTCGGCCATAGTCCCGATCCGGACGACGCTTTCATGTTCTATGCCTTGGCCAACGACAAGCTCGATACGGGCCGCTACCGGTTTGAGCACCAGTTGATGGATATCGAGACGCTCAACCGGAAAGCCTTTGCCGGCGAGCTGGAGCTGACTGCGCTAAGCGTTCACGCCTACGCCTACCTGAGCGATACTTATGTGCTCTGTCCCTGCGGAGCAAGCATGGGCGATCGGTATGGGCCGATTGTCGTTTCCCGCGGTGGGTATCCGTCGCAAGAGCTTTCCTGGAAGACAATCGCCGTCCCCGGCACGTTGACCACGGCCTACTTGACGTTACGGATGTGTCTTGGAGCCGATTTCTCTCATGTCCTTGTGCCGTTCGACGCCGTCCTCGATGTCGTGGCGACCGGCCAGTATGAAGGACGGGCGATCGATGCAGGCTTGGTGATCCATGAGGGGCAGTTGACCTACGGGGAGCTCAGCTTGGACCTGGTGCTTGACCTGGGCCAGTGGTGGTATGAAGAAACGAGCTTGCCTTTGCCCCTGGGCGCGAATGCGATTCGCAAGGACCTGGGGCCCGAGACGATCCGTGAGGTCAACCGTCTGCTCAAAGAGAGCATTGTCTACGGCTTGAACCATCGGGAGGCAGCCCTGGAGTATGCCCTCCAGTTTGGCCGAGGGCTTGATCGGCAGAAGGCCGACCGGTTTGTGGGGATGTACGTCAACGACTGGACGCTCGATTTCGGCTTCCGCGGCCGGCAAGCCGTCGCCGAGCTTCTCGCCCGCGGCCACGCCGCCGGCGTGATCCCGAGGCCGATTACTCCGGAGTTTGTCGAGGAGTGACTACCCGAAATACTCCGGTTCGTTGCCTGGCTTCCATTTGATATTGCAACCGAGGCTCGGTTTCTGGTTTCGCGTCACCGGGCGACCGGCGAGGACCGCGTCGAGGGCGGCGCGCAAGTCTCGCCCGGTCACCGGAATGCCGTTGTTTGGCCGGCTGTCGTCCATCTGCCCGCGATAGGCGAGGCGGTGGTCCTTGTCAAAGACGTAGAAGTCGGGCGTACAGGCCGCCTGGTAGGCCTTGGCCACCTCTTGGGTCTCGTCGTACAAGTAGGGGAACGAATAGCCTCGTCGCTTGGCCTCATCGAGCATGTGTTCCGGCGAGTCCTCGGGATACTCCTCTACATCGTTGGCATTAATGCCCACGATAGCCACGCCGCGTGCCTGGTACTCGCGAGCTAACTGGGCTATCTGATCGGCAACGTGCTTGACATAGGGGCAATGATTGCACATGAAGATCACGAGCAAGGCCGGGGCATCCGCATAGTTGGCCAGCGAGATGGTCGTGCCGCTGACGACATCTGGAAGCGAAAACTCGGGCGCCGGGGTGCCTAAAGCGAGCATGGTGCTAGCTGTTCGTACCATGATTAGCGTCTCCGTAATCATCAAGGAGGAGCCAACGTCCGATCAACGAATCATACGCAGCAGGGACGCCCCAGGACAGTGCCGGAGAAATACGGGCCGCGTGAAGCGTGGTTTTGGGAACGATCGAAGCATGACTTCCGCGTTTGGCCTACGCCAAAAGAGAATCCACTCATCGTTGGAACCGCTTCCTCCCGAACGACCGGTCTGCGGCTGCTGTTTGCCCGTCGATCAAACGCGGAAGTTATTCTTCGGCCGTTCCCTGGCGGTGCAACCCGAACAACCGCTGGGCGTTGGCCGTCGTCTGGGCAGCGATCTCTTCGACGCTTACTCCGCGCAACTCAGCTAGTCGCCGTGCGGTGAGTAGGAGATTGGCTGGCTCGTTGCGTTGCTGCTTGCCACGCAAGGGATGCGGCACGAGATAAGGGCAGTCGGTTTCGACAAGAAGCCGATCGGCGGGGACTCGCTTCGCTGCTTCGCGGAGCGCCTCGAACTTCTTGTTCGGATAGGTCACCGCGCCGGCAAAACTCACGTATAATCCCAGTTCCAGACAGATTTCCGCGGTTGGAGCGTCCTCGCTGAACGAGTGCATCACGCCTCGCAATGGCCCGCGATCGACCGCCTCGCGGAGCATCGGCAGCATGTCGGCGAACGCTTCGCGACAGTGGAGAATCACCGGCAGGTCATGTTGCTGCGCCAGACGCAGGTGGCGGTCAAAATAGTCCTGTTGCACATCGAAGGAGGTGAAGTCCCAGTGACGATCGAGTCCCGTCTCACCGATTGCAACAACCTTGGGCCGACTAACCAAGGCAACGATTTGCTCCCAGTCACCCTCGGCGACCGAATCGCAATAGTTCGGTTGGATGCCGACCGCCGCAAAGAGCCCTTCATGCAGAACCGCCAGCCGGACCACGGCCTCGCTCGAAGCGGCCGTGATGCCCGGGCAGATCATTGCCGCGATTCCAGCCTCCCGGTTCCGTGCGATGGCTTCCTCGCGGTCCTCGTTGAACTCCTCGGCATCCAGGTGGGCGTGGGTGTCAATCAGTGGAGAACTCGAAAAGCAGAAGGCAGAATGGCTCATCGGCGACTCTTCGTTTTGCATTCATCATCCTGCATTCTGCAATTCCCTGATCGCTGCCAGATGCTCGAGAGTAAGGCGAAGCATGTCTTCGGCGATCGGCTGGAGCGACGGGACCCCGGCCAGATCGTCCACGCAGCGGGCCATCAGATGCACTTTGTGTTCGAGCCGCTCATGGACCTTGTGGAGGATGAAATCAACGGCCACATCGTGCATGCTCGTGAATTCCAGGGGGAACTCGCCGAAGTCGACGATCCCACCTTGCTGGCGAATCGCGGGGGCAAGTCGCTGGGCGAGGTTTCGGTGATCGGTCGCAATGTGGACCAGCAATGCCTGGGCCTTTTGACCGTCGGGGCCAAGCCAGGGCTGTGCCTGGACGAGGTAGGTCGGCAGCGAGCGGTGGACGAGCCGGAATAGACGATTCAGCAGACCGATCGTATCGGTCCCCGCAACTCGGGTCATCAGACTCTTCCTCCCAATCGCTCTTAAAGCAGTAAGGTCGAGGCGGCCGCTTCTGCCCAAACGAATAGTCCGTTCCACCACACGCCGAGGATGAACAGCGGCATGGCGATGACCAGGCTGTAAGCTCCGGGGATCGTGTTCAGCCGAATGGGGGCCGTTTGACATCCCTCAGGCTCGGGCGTCAGAATCATCACCCGTACAACGCGGATATAGTAGAACAGGCTGAGCAGGCTATTGAGCACGCCGATGGACAACAGGGCCCAGAGTCGGGCGTCGGCCACCGAGGCGAAGATGGCGAACTTGGCGCTGAAGCCCGCCAAGGGGGGCAGGCCAATCAGGCTGAACAACACGATTGCCATACAGATGGCCAAGCCCGGTGAGCGATGAATCAGCCCGGCATAGTCGTCGATTTTTTCGCTTCCCAGTACGTTGCGCAGGAAAGCCACGCCAGCGAAAGCTCCAAGATTCATGAACAGGTAGACCGCCACATAGAAGGCCAGCGAGGCGACGGCTTCCCTGGCGCCGGCCGGATCATTTCCGGTCATGGTCACGGCAGCGGCCACCGGCATCATCATGTAGCCGGCATGGGCGATCGTCGAATAGCCCAAGAGCCGCTTCATGTTCGCCTGTCCATAGGCGGCCAGATTGCCGAAGGTGCAGGTTATCGCGGCCAGCAGGGCGATTAATTCGGCCATGTAATGTCGCGCCGGCTCCAGAGCGGCCTGGAGCGATGGCTTCTCGGCGATTGGGACAACGGAGTCGAGGCTGTCTTTCACCTGTTCCCGCGGCGCGGTCTGCACGGCAGCCACTTGCGTTTCCAGCGAAGACTGGACGAATCCGAAGCCAAGGACTAGACGCACGAGTAGTGCCAAGGCGGCGGCCTTAGAGGCGATCGACAAAAAGGCGCCAACTTCAGCCGTGGTTCCTTCGAACACGTCGGGTGCCCAGAAGTGGAACGGTACAGCCGAGAGTTTGAACGCCAGCCCAACCATTACCATCAGGCCACCGAGGGCTAAGACCATTGCGGGAACGGCGCCCGGACCGTTGGCCAGCATATCGCCCAGTTGGGCCGCCATAACGGGAATCTGTGCCGAGCCGAGTACGCCGACCAGGAGACTGATGCCGTAGAGCATTACGCCAGCCGTGGCCGCACCGAACACGGCGAATTTCAAGGCTGCTTCGCTACTGACTCGGCGATGGCGGAGGAATCCCGCCAAGACATACGAGGGAATGCTGGCCATTTCCACGCTGAGGAAGACGATCAGCATGTGGTTGGCCGAGACCATCAGGCACATACCCAACGTGGCCCCGAGGATCAAAACGTAGAACTCGGTTGCTTCTTCCCGCTCTGGCGTGCCGGCGATCTGGGTGAACGTGGTAAAGAGCAGGACGAAGAACAGCAGCAGACCCCGCATGAATACGGAAAACGTATCGAACACCAGCAGGCCGGTGAAGATCGGGCCCAACACGGCTTGGCCGGAGGCGGTTAGGTAGTGCCAGGGAGCTGCAAACCAGAGGGCGAGGATCGTGCCAAGTGCCGTGATGTAAAACGGGCTGCTGCTTCGGGCGGAGGTAAACATCCGGGCTAAGAGTAGCAGGACGATCGTGGCGCAGAGCACCAGTTCCGGCCGGAACGCGGTCAGCGACGGCCCCAGGGTGTCATCGAGCACGCTTTGAGTCAGTTGGTAGAAGCTCACGGCTGGAACAGTTCCTTCACGGTGACATCGTGCTGGGGGACGGTGCTGGCGGCTTGGTGCTTTTGGAGCGTTGGTTGCTTGACGTTTTTCATCCAGTCGGCCAGTTGCTCAACCGTCCGGTTGACGCTCGGCGACATGTAGCTGAATACGACCTGCGGATAGACACCGAACAGAATCGCGAAGGTTAGAAGCGGGGCGGCGATGGCGATTTCCCGACGGGTCGGCGGCACGAGGGCTTCCGGATGGGGGCCCTTGTATTCCGGTCCCAGATAGACCCGCTGGATGGTCCAGAGGATATAGCCGGCTGTCAGCATTACGACTGAAGCGGTGACAACGGCCAAGGCTTTGCTGAAGTTCCAGACCGACAGGGTGACGAACACCTCGCCGATAAATCCGCACAAGCCCGGCAAGCCCAGGCCGGCGAAGAAGATTCCGACCGCCAGACCGCTATAGACCGGCATTCGGGCGAAGATCCCGCCGAACTGGTCGAGGTTGCGATGATGGACGCGGTCATAGAGCACGCCTACCATAAAGAACATGCCAGCCGAGCTTAGCCCGTGGGCGATCATTTGGAACATGGCCCCGTTCATGCCCATCATCCAATAATCGCCGTTGAACTGATTGCCGGTCGAGATGGTCCAAACCCCGATTCCCAGGACCACGTAACCCATGTGGCTCACGGAGCTATAAGCCACCAGCCGTTTGAAGTCCTTTTGGGCCAAGGCGGCAAAGGCTCCATAGATTAAGCTGACCGCGCCCAAGGTACAGACGAACCAAGCCAGTTGGTAGGCAGCGTCGGGGCAGATGGGGTAGCAGATCCGGAGGATTCCGTAACCTCCCATTTTCAAAAGGACCCCAGCCAGGAGCATTGAGATTGGCGTGGGGGCCTCGACGTGGGCATCGGGGAGCCATGTGTGCACGGGCACGGAAGGTACCTTAATCAGGAACCCGATCAACAGGAGCACAAAGGCCCACCACTGGATCGACTTGCCCCAGAAGAGCAACTGGTTAAACGGCGAATCGGCCAGTTGTCCCAGTTCGGCTAGGGCCATCAGATTGAAGGTGTGAATCGCCGATCCGCCTTCGACACCCTTTTGTTGGATCACATTCTGGACCACGTCAGGGTGCAGGTGCGCCGCATAGAGCTGGTCCGGGCTCAGCAACCTCAGATCGCTGGAGAAGTAGAGAGCCAACAGGGCAACCAGCATCATCACGCTACCGGCGAAAGTGAACAAGAAGAACTTGATTGCTGCGTACTCCCGACGGGGGCCGCCCCAGATGCCGATCAGGAAGTACATCGGCAGGAGCATCACTTCCCAGAACACGTAGAACAGGAAGAAATCCAACGCCATGAACACGCCGAGCATGCCCGTTTCCAATAACAGAAACAGAATGCAATAGGCCTTTACATGCTTCGTGATTGACCAACTGGCCCCCATGGCCAACACGCTCAGGAAGGAGGTGAGCAGGACCAGCGGGAAGCTGATGCCGTCGATCCCCAGGGCGTAATAGATGTTGAACGACGGGATCCACTTTGCGCTGAATGCATGCTGCATCTGGCCAATGCCGAGCACGAACTGTGACGACTGTGTGCTATTGGCCAGGGCCTGCGGATCCTCGCCAGTGGCGGGCAGGGCGATCCAGACCGTCAATAAGAAGACGGAGATCGTCACCCCCAGGCTGAAACGCTTGAGAAGCTGCTCGTTCTCCTTGGGCAAGAACAGGAGGAGCCAAGCGCCCACTGTTGGCAAGAAGATGATCAGACTTAACAGGACAATCGAACTGGCAAGTGCCATGGCTTATCTGCTCGTAAGTTGCTCGAAACGTGAGTCTTCGCAAAAAACGCGGGACAAACCCCGCCGCTACGCGGTGTTAGCGATTCCTTCCGTCAAATTGCAAATTCCAAATCCCAAATCCCAAATCCTAAAACCCTGCTGCGGCTGTTCCCAAGTAACGGCTTAAGAGCAGGAATAACACGACGATTCCAATGACGACCGCCATCACATATTGGCGGAGTTGGCCGGTCTGGACCGTTCGCAACCGCAGTCCTACGGCGTAGGTCACGTTCCCCAGCAGGTTGACCAGCCCATCGACAAAAAGCCGATCGAACCAGTCATCCAGATGGGCCCCTCCTCGTACGACTCTGGCCAGACCGTTGGCGATGCCATCGATCACAACGCGATCAATCGCCGCGACCAGGGCGGAGATCATCAAGACCGGCCGGATGAAGAGGACTGCATACAACTGGTCGAAGAACCACTTGTTCCAAAGGAACCAGTAGATCGGGGCGAGCACCCGGCGGAACAGAGCCGGGTCCGGCTTGTGGGCCCAGTAAAGGGCCGTGGCTAGCAGGATGCCGACTGCTGCAACACTAAAAGCGATCCAGGATACCTGAACGTGCACGTCGTGGGCGTGCGATGCCGTTTCGGCCGGCATGCTGATCGACGGCCAGAGCATCGCTCCAGCGACTCCCTCGGTGATTCCCGCCGGCTTTGCTTGCTCCAGCAAGTCGGGCAATTTCGCACCACCGGTTAATGGCACTGGCCAACCGGCCACCACAGCCATTGTGGCCAGGGCGACTAGAGGGAGGTACATAGTCTTGGGCGACTCATGGGCGTGCTCATACACGTGATGGTTGCGTGGTGTGCCGAGGAAGGTCATGTACCACAGGCGGAACATATAAAAGGCCGTGATCGCCGCACCGCCGCTGGCCACGTAGAAGAACAGGCCGTTCAACGGACCGGGCGTTTGGAGCACAAACAACTGGGCCAGAATCGCATCCTTCGAATAGTAGCCGCTCAGCCCGATTACCAATGGAATGCCGGCCCCAGAGATGGCCAAGCAGCCGATGAGCATAGTGTAGCCGGTCCAGGGCATCTTCTTGAGAAGCCCGCCCATTTGCGGCATTTCGTTGGTGTGACAGGCGTGGATCACTGAACCAGAGCAGAGGAACAGGAGGGCTTTGAAGAATGCATGGGTGAACAGGTGGAACAGTCCGGCAATCCAGCCGCCAGCGCCCAGGGCCAGCATCATGTAGCCCAATTGACTCACGGTTGAATAGGCCAGCACGCGTTTGATATCGGTAGCTGTGATGGCGATCGTTGCGGCCATGAACAGCGTGATCGTGCCGACGCAGGCGACGACCAGGAGCACTTCGGGCGTGAAGACTGGGAAGAAACGTCCTACCAGATAAACACCGGCCGCAACCATCGTGGCCGCGTGGATCAGGGCGCTGACCGGTGTGGGGCCTTCCATCGCGTCGGGGAGCCAGACGTGCAGCGGGAACTGAGCACTCTTGCCGACGCAGCCACAGAAGATCCCCAGCCCCGCGACGACCAAGAGCCCGTAGCCCAGCCCAGCCTTGCGCCAATCGGGGAGCTGGGCGGCCACTTGGGCCTCTGCGGCAGCCGCGCTTGGAGCAGTTGCGTAAATCGCTTCGATCTTGTCACGGGCCGCCAGACGGACCAGCCCCTCGGGCACGGTTAGGGCGTGATGGTGCTCTGCCGGCCGGACCTGGCTGAAAATTCCCGGTCGTACGTGCCCCACGGCGTCCTTGACGTCGCCGAAGGCAAACGTGCCCAGGCCACCCCAAAGCGCCATCAGGCCGACGATCATCCCGAAGTCGCCCACACGGTTGGTGATGAACGCCTTGTTGGCCGCATTCGAGGCGCTCTTACGTTCAATATAGAAGCCGATCAGGAAGTAGGAGCAAATCCCCACGAGTTCCCAGAAAACGAACACCATGGCGATGTTCCCGGAGATGACCAGTCCGAGCATGCTGAAGCAAAACAGCGACAAGTACTGGTAGAACCGGTAAAAACGTCCCCGTCGCTTCAACGGTTTGCCATCGGAGAGTATCACCAAGGGGTCGGTGACGTCGTGGAGCTCTTCGTGCATGTAACCGAAAGAGTAGACGTGGATGCAGGCGGCGATGAACGTGACCATGCAGAACATGGCCAGCGTGAGCGAATCGATGTAATAGCCGATCGTGATCCGCAGCTTGCCGAATTCACCCAGCGTATACCAGTCTCCCGTAACCGGGGCAATTCGCTCCGCGTGTTTCGTGGCGGCATGCTCCTCGTGAGCCGCCCCCTGTGTCGCATCGTGATGATTCGCGACGCTGACTGGGTGCTGGCTTAACCAAAGGCCCATTGAGATGAGCGAGAGGACAAGCGCCGTCAGGATGGCGGTCGTGGCGACGTAGCCGGCAGCGTGGCCCGCCTTGCCCATTCTTGGACCGAAAAAGACGATCAGCACAAACGAGGCCAATGGCAAGAGCCAGGCCAGTCCCAGTAGCAGCGGTAATGTGGTGCCTAGGTCCATCAGCCGTTCAACTCGTTAGCTTCGTCGACGTCGATCGAGGAATGGGTATGGTAATAGCTCAAGGCAATAGCCAACGCCACGGCCGCTTCGGCCGCCGCCAGCACGATCACGAACAGGGCGAACAACTGCCCATCGAGTCCGATTGTCCAACGGCTATCCGGCCGAAGGTATTGGCTGCCAAAGGCTACGAAATTGATATTGGCCCCATTCAGAACCAGTTCGATCCCCATCAGCACTCCGATGGCGTTTCGTTTGCTTGCCATGCAGACCACACCGCAGACGAACAAGATAGCGCCCACTACCAGGTAGTGCGAGAGACCAACGGACTGGGTGAGCAAGTTCATGGTAATTCGTGGTTGGTGGATAGTGGATAGTCTGTTTACTGCGGCACTTATGCCGGGTGATTTGGCAGTCAGGGGAGCATGGCGGGGCTGGTGCCCTGTCTTTTCGCGTCGGTCTTGTGCCGTGTTTCGGCCGTCGCCACTTGGGGGCGAATTCGCCGTTTGGCCCGGGCAAGGTACGCTGCGCCGATCAGGACCACCAGCAGATGGACCGAGACGATTTCAAACGGGAGCAGGTACCCGGCCATCCCGGAGCGGAGCGTGTCGTCTTTCTGGTCAAGTTGATCGACCCGAACCCCCAGCATTCCGAGACCGAGGGGAGCGGCCGTATAGGCCACGGTCGGCGTGGCGTCAGTTTGGGCCGCCTTGCGACCGGTCCAAGTATTTACGTTAACAGCGGCCGTAAGCAACAGAATCAGCAGGGCACCGGCCAACACGGCCGACAGAAGCCACTGGATTCCGCCGATTTTCAAATTGGTGAACGGTCCCTGGGCGGTCAGCATTACGCCGAAAACCAATAACACCAGCGTTCCCCCGACGTAGATCATCAACTGCAACGCACCGACGAAATCCGCCCCGGCCAGGAAGAACAGACCCGAGACTGCGCCCAGCGATAAAATCAGGTAGACGGCCATGCGCACGATGTTGCTCGAAACGACTACGGCTAGGGCAAACACACTGGCCAGCAGAGCAAAAAGGAGGAAGAACAACGAGTGCCAATTGATTGGGTCCATGGTCACTTGCCTCGTTGCTGGCTGTTAGCGGCGGGTAGCAGGGGCACGGCCGCGGCGGTGTTGGAATGGTCTGCCTGGGCAGACGCAGTTGGGATGCCTTCATGGAACGCCCCTAGCACGGGGGTCGGCAGAAACAGGCCGCCTGGCCACTGGTGCGTCCAGAGCACGGCCCCGGCAAACATCATAACAGCCAGGGGAATGCAGTATTTCAAACAGAGCGTCATCACCTGATCGATCCGCAGCCGAGGTAACGTCCAACGGAGCCACATCATGACGGTGACGCCCGCAAAGGCCTTTAAGAGGATATTGGCGGCGCCGAACAGGTTGCCGATCGAAGCAGCGATCAGGCCGTTTTCAGGCGTCAGGCCGAGCATCTGAGTAATCGGGACCGGGCCATTCCAGCCGCCGAGGAAAAGGATTGCAGCCAGCAGGCTGACGGCGTACATCGAGCCGTATTCGGCCATAAAGAACACACTCCAGCGGAAGCCGGAGTACTCGGTTAAAAAGCCAGCCACTAGTTCGCTTTCCGCTTCGGCCAAGTCGAACGGTGCCCGGTTGACGCTCGCCACTGCACAGGTCATGTAGATCCAGAAGGTGGCGAAGGTGAACGGGTCGTGAAACACGAACCAGTTCGTTGCCCAGCCGGCCTGCATATTGCCGATTGTTACGAGGTCCATTGTGCCGGCCACCAGGACTGGGATCACGACGCACATGCCCAAGGGGACTTCGTAGCTGACCACTTGGGCCGCTTCCCGCATCGCTCCGAACAAGGACCATTTCGAGCCCGAGGCGTAGCCGCCCAAGATCACGCCGAACACTTCCAGCCCGGCCACGGCAAGGAAGAAAAACGCCGCGACGTTGAGCCGTTGGGCCACCCAACCATCGGCCAGCGGGATCGCTAGATACACGGCAAACGAGGCGCAGAAACTAACATAAGGGGCTAAGCGGAAGAGCAGGGCATCGGCTTCCGCTGGAATCAGATCTTCCTTCATCAAGAGCTTCAGGCCGTCGGCCGGCGCTTGCAACCAGCCAAACCGTCCACCTGTGCGCGTTGGGCCCAGCCGGTCCTGGATTCTTGCCGACACCTTCCGCTCTAGCCAGGTAAACCCCGCAGCGGCGACGAGCACGATCGTAAACAGAATCCCACACTGGACCAGGGCCACGGCCAAGTAGGCGAGCCATTGCCAGAAGGGAGGCAGGTAGGTTGCGAGGTATTCGGCCACGGCGACAAAAGGGACGAAGGACGAAGGTTTGAAGGACTAAGGAATGACTCATGACCAATGACGAATGACCAAGGGGGCCAAATTGTCAGCAGTCGCTAAGCATCCTTTACGAAACGCACTATACCATCTACCATACGCTATCGGTCAATCTCTCCGAGTACGATATCCAGGGAACCAACGATCGCTGGGATGTCGGCGATCAGGCAGCCACGACAGATGTCGCTGGTTACCGACAGGTTACAGAAGCTGCTACTGCGAGCGCGAACCCGCCATGGGATCGTCGAGCCGTCGCCGATGACCATGAAGCCCATCTGGCCCTTGGGGGCCTCGGTTTCCAGGTAGGCCTCACCCTTGGGGAGCTTCTGTGTGGTACGCATCGGTTCGCCAACCGTGCCGGTGGTTTTGCGGTAGCGAGCGATTGCCTGCCGGATGATTCGGATCGACTGTACGACCTCGATCATGCGCACGAAGAAGCGGTGCCAGGAGTCGCCCACCACGGCTTCTGGCGGCACTGCGGGGTAATTCTGTTCGTTGCGGTAATGGCCGCTGATTGGGGCAATGACGTCAAACTCATAGGGCTCATAGAGCTTTGTGTACCACGGTTCGCCGTCGCGCCGCAGGTCCCAGTCGACGCCGCTTCCGCGGAGCACTGGCCCCGAGCAACCATGGTCGATTGCCTTCTCCGCGGATAGCACGCCGGTGCGCACTGTGCGGTGAATGAAGATCGCATTGCTGGTCAACACCGCGTGTAATTCGGGGACTACGTCCTTTTCGAATTGATCCAAAAAGGTTTCACACTGATCGAGCCAGCCTCGTGGAATGTCGGCTGTTACGCCGCCAACGGTGATGTAGCTGTAGGTCAGCCGGGCCCCGCAGCCAGCTTCGAAGAGATCGAGGATTCGCTCGCGTTCCCGGAAACAGTAGATGAACGGGGTGAAACTCCCCAGGTCGAGCCCATAGCACCCGGCGGCTACCAGATGGCTGGCGATTCGGCCCAGCTCAGCCATGATTACCCGCAGGCACTGGGCCTTTTCGGTCACTTCGAGCTGCAGGAGCTTCTCGACAGTGAGCGCCCAGCCGAGATTCATGTTCATTCCGGCCAGGTAGTCGAGCCGATCGGTATAGGGGATCCACTGACGCGTCGTGACGTTTTCACCAATCTTCTCAGCACAGCGATGCAGATAGCCAATGTGTGGTATGACTTCCGTGACGACTTCGCCGTCGGTTCGCAGGACCAGCCGGAGCACGCCATGAGTGCTCGGGTGCTGCGGGCCCATGTTGATGAGCATCTCGTCCGTGCGGACGTCGAATTCAACCAAGCTGGAGTCCACGCGTTCCACACTCATCGGCTCATCTCCCTCGTATCCCGTGATATTCGACGGGCATCTGGTAGTCCTTGCGTAAGGGGTGACCGACCCAGTCTTCCGGGCAGAGGATTCGCCGCAAGTCGGGATGGCCTATGAACCGCACGCCGCACAGATCGTAGACCTCGCGTTCGTGCCAATTGGCCGTGCTCCAAAGATCGCTGACCGTAGGGACCTCGGGCAACTGCCCCTCGACATCATCCTTCCAGCGCGGCAGGATGACCTTGAGCACGAGCCGATGCTTGTGGACCATGCTCGATAGGTGGTAGAGGATCTCCAGGTGAGGTTGCCACTCGACCTTGGCTGCCTTCTTGGGATCCGGTTCGCAATAGTCAACCCCGCTAATGCAATGGAGGAAGTTGAACTTCAACTCTGCATCATCTCGCAGGTAGCTGCAAATCTCGGGCAGGGCTCGGGGATCGACCTCGATCCACGGATCGACCGCTTCCAGGTTGCTGCCTGTAATTGCGGTACTGAACCGTCGCTGGAGTTTTTCGAGGATGGCCGAGGGGTTCATAGGCTGCTTTCTTAGTGCACTTCGGCACTCGCCAACGGTTTCTTAGCCTCGCGGCCCTCAGTGCATTGTGATGGTCCCACGGCACGAACCCAATCGAGATCGCCGCGATACCAGACGTAGGCGAAGCCGACCAGCAGGACGGCGAAAAACACGGCAATGTCGGCGATTGCCGTCAGGGCCAGCGTGTTGGCCTGACTCTCGATTTGCCGGCTGTTCTCTTCGACGCCAGCGGTCGGATTTGGCACCGCAGGCTTCGTCACCCCCAATTCCCGCAACTTCTGCGAGGTTGCTAGAGCGAGTCCTACGGTGGTTCCCGCGGGAGCCTCGGCTGTGGAGACGACCTTTGGCAACCGCGTATCGGTCAGTTGGGTTAGCTTCCCGAAGACGGCCGCCCAAGGGAAGAAGAAGGCCACTTCGACATCAAAGATGATAAACAGTAGCGCGACGACGTAAAACCGCAAGTCAAACTGTATGTAGCTTGTACCGACTGCGGGTTCTCCGCATTCGTAGATCTCTCGCTTCTGGGGAGTCGGCGTGTGGGGACGCAGAAAACGCCCCAGAAGTAAGGAGACAAACAGGAATGCGAAGCCGACCGTGGCGAAGAGGACCAAGTAGGCTACGATAGAGGTGGGTGACATGGGAGGCATCCGCGCTCGTCGTCGAAAGCTACCATTCTAGCGCATCCGGCTCAATTTGCAACCCTATCCGTCAATCCCGATGGGGCCGGAGAGGGGGGGCGTGGCACCGTGTTGGTGCGGTGGGACTGATGATCCGGGTGATCCGGCCTTCTCTGGCGGCTCGTTTGACCCATCGTGACGTACGGAGACAATCTGAAAGCCATCTGGAACGTCCCAAGGGCCAAACCGTTCGCGGCTAGGCTTTGTCCTTGAGCTGTGCGCCGTGGTCGAGGGGGGAGAATCCCTCGGGCCAGAGGGTATAGGCATCAAAGACCGCCCCGGTCAGGTCGGTGCCTGAGATCACCGCCCCACGGAGGTCGGTACCGGTCAGATCGGCTTGCTTCAGGAGGGTTCCTTTCAGCGACGCCTGGAAGAGATTGGCATGATGGAGGTTAGCACCGTTCAGGGTTGCTCGCGTCAGGTCGGCCCCCATGAGGGCTGCCGCGATGAGCGATGCCCGGTTGAGATTTGTCTGGATGAGCGTTGCCCGATCGAGCATGGCGAAGGCCAGATCGGCTTCCTCAAGATTGGCGTTTTGAAGCGTGGCGCGCGAAAGCACCAGTCGCCGCAGGCTGGCACCCGTCAAGTGGGCAGCCGACAGATCGGCACCGACGAGCGACATCGCGTCGAATCGTCCGAGAACCTCACCGGTCGTTTTGTGCTTGATCTCGATCACGGGACTTGCTCCGCCCGGTCGGTGAATGCTCCGCAGCGAACTCCTGGTTACACTACTGCAACTCTAACCCATTGGTTCGCTGAGAGTTGTTAAGGCGTGGGCTGGGGCATCTTCGGTGGAGGCATTCGGCCTTGCGGTGCGGACAACCGCTACAATCGTACCTCCCCGAATGGGTTGATGGTCATCCGCTATCGAGGCTGGCAGGGTTCAGGGGTTGTGCTGTCACCATTCGAGAGGTCAGGAGTTGGACGGCAGACCGCTGGGGTACCAGGATCTGTTGAGTGGTTGGCGGCCTTGATAGCCACCGTCCAATTCGTGCCAGAAACCGACTTCCGGCTCACCCAACTTCCAACTGAGGAAAACGAGCCGATCCTCCATGACTGCCGGGAAGTCAACCAAGCCCTCGGTGGCACTTCGCAGTTCGACACCGAGTTGCTCCAGTTCCTCGGCGTATTCCTGCAACCGCACGGTGTCGCGATCCAAATCCTCTTCGATTTGGGCGAGTTCGTCGCGATAGGGGCCGAATGTGTCGCGTTTGCGTCCTTCGAAGAGGATCGCCAAACGATGCCGGCGTTCGAAGACTTCCCGGGACAGTTCGACCAGATCGCCGACAATCGCCCGAACCAGTGGCAAGGTGGCGTTGGCCTGCTGGAGGGTGAATACTCTGCGTTGGGTCGGCACTGATGGTCGAGACATCAAGCCCCCTCTCTCGTATTGGTGGCGTGAAGGACTCGTTTGGAGATTTACCTCAGTTGGGCCCCTCGTGGACTGGTCGCGTAATCAGTTTTGCTTGGGCCACGGCTGTCGGATTCAACGTCGCGCGGCCCCAGGCGATCTCCAAGGGTAACCGCGAGAAATCGACAATGCATCCGTCGCGGTTGTAGCAGCTCAAGTCATGTGAGGAGCCCATAAATATACAGTCTTCCGGACAATTCTCGGTGCACAGGCCGCAGAACATGCACTTGGTGTAGTCGATTACAAAGGCCGTGACACGAAAGCCCTTGCGTCCTTCCACTCGCTCCTTGCCGATGTAAATGCAATGAACCGGACACTCGCGTGCACAACGCTCGCAGGCGATGCACGTCGTCAAGTCATAGCGGTGAAAACCGCGGTAGCGGCTTGTGACGGGAACGGGCAGTTCCGGATACTCGTAGTGCTCCGTAAATGTCTTTCGCTTTGGATCGTAGGTACGGATCCAATAGCGTGCGGTAACCCAAAGTGCTTTGGCCACAGTGACCACGGCGACGGCGATGTTGCGAAACCACGCGGCGAGGCCACCAATCATATTTTCGGGCCGAATGCTCATATCGTTTTCCCGCTCGCGGGGCATCCCGCAAAAGACGACACTGAAATTATAGAAAGGCTTTCCGTGGCCACAAGGGAAGAACGCTTCTCTACAGGAGAGGTACCATTCTGTTGATCATTAAGTCCGTGGTCTGCCATGTCAAGCAGTCGTAGTTTACTGACGGTTGGCTGGTAATTGGCAAGCTTCACGCGATTGGCATTACACAACGTAAGGTCGATTGACGTCTCTGACAGAATGTCTCGTTTTTTAGAAACCGCAAGGGCGAATGAAACGTAATAAGGTGGGGGACGATTGCGACTGTCATGCTTCGCTCGAATCGTTGGAGCTGCACGCGGGAGCGGGAGGGGGCTGCGGTTGGTATTCCTAGTGAGCTGGGGTGGATGAATGTCTCGCTCCAGCGGCGGATGCGATGGGGTAAGGTATTGCTAAACAATAACTTAGGGAGTGTGGTAGGTCTGCCTGGAAGGTATGAGAGACGATGGCACTCAATGGAGGGGTAGGGTCGTAGGAGTTGTGCGCAAGAGGGCCGGTGGAAGCAGGAGTAATTTTCGCTCTCTTGCCTAAGTTTCCTTGACGGCTCCCAGTTGCCAGCGTATGTTGAAATAAACACGGTTCCGGTGCGCAATCTCTCATGGCAGGGGCCCTCTTGGGTTGGCCCTGGCAGGAGGCGAAGGAACATAGGATGCTGGTGCTATCGCGGAAAAAAAATGAGAGCATTGTGATCAACGACGATATCACGATTGTCGTCGTTGAGATTCGAGGGGACAAGGTCCGTCTCGGGGTAGAAGCTCCGAAGGAAGTGCCGGTCCACCGCCGTGAAGTCTTTGACGCGATTCGCCGCAATGAAGCGGCGGCCGCGAACAAGCCAAGCGGTCCGACCGACACCTCGACCAACGGGGAGCAGTAGTCCACGGACGCTGCTTTTCGTAGATGAGCCCTCTCGGTCGCCCCCGGTCTTTGCTCACAATCGCTACTTCTTGACGCCAACTCCTGTCCTGGGAGTCTGCTTAAGGGTGCTTTGAGGATTTGCCCCCTTGACGCCTTGCCTTGCTGACGGGTATACAAAGTAATCTTGGCATCGTGGCTGCGAATTGACAGTTGTCGGTGCATCATATTGGGTAAGGCCCCATCGACTAATGGTTAGGTCACGGCCCTTTCAAGGCCGCAATACGGGTTCGAATCCCGTTGGGGTCATTTTGTCAGGCGGAAGACGGAAATCTGGGAAGCCTTGAGGATTCCTTTTTCGTCTTCCGCCTTTTTTCGCTACTTCGGGCCCCTTCCGCCAGGAGGCTGTTGCGTGACCCAGCCCTACGACGCCCTGTTGTTGGTCGCCTTTGGTGGGCCGGAAAAGCCCGAGGACGTGATCCCCTTCCTCGAAAACGTCCTTCGCGGCAAAAACGTTCCGCAAGAGCGAATCGAGGAAGTCGCCGAACACTACTACCTCCTTGGTGGTGAGAGTCCGATCAACTCCCAGAGTCGGGCCTTGTTGCTGGCCTTGATTCAAGAGCTCAATACACACGGACCGCAACTGCCCGTCTACTGGGGGAACCGCAATTGGCACCCGATGCTCGCCGAGACCATTCAGCAAATGGCCGACGACGGGATCCAGCGGGCCTTGGCCTTTGTTACCTCGGCTTTCGGTTCCTATCCCGGGTGTCGGCAGTATCAGGAGGATCTTCAGCGGGCGAGGGAAGAGGTCGGGCCGGAGGCACCGCAGATCGACAAGCTGCGACTCTTCTACAATCACCCGGGGTTCATCGAACCGCTGGTTGAACAGATCCAGGCCGCCTTTGCGCAGGTACCGGCGGAACGCCGTAGCACGGCATCGCTCATTTTTACCGCGCACAGCATCCCTCAAGCGATGGCCGACACGAGCCCCTATCTGGAGCAGTTGCGCGAGGCGTGCGGTCTTGCCGCGGAGCGAGCAGGGCAGAGCCCATGGCAATTGGTCTTTCAGAGCCGGAGTGGTCCGCCGACACAACCCTGGTTGGAGCCTGACATCAAGGACTATCTGCGCCAACTCCACGCGAGCGAACCGACAGTCCAGGATGTGGTCGTGGTTCCCATCGGTTTCTTGAGCGAGCACATGGAGGTGATCTACGACTTGGACTTCGAGGCGGGGAATGTGTGCGACGAGTTGGGGATCAACCTGGTTCGTGCCGGCGTGGTGGGCTGCCATCCCCGCTTCGTGCGTATGATCCGTGAGTTGATTCTTGAGCGGATCGACCCTCAGGCGCCTCGTCTCGCTCTGGGTTCGCATGGGCCGAGTCCCGATGTCTGTCCTGCCGATTGCTGCCGGCTGTCTCGCTAGGAGCCCACGGTTGCCGCTTTTGGGGGCATGCTCGTCTGGGGCGTTTTGGTTTTGGTTTTGGTTTTCGTCAACAACTTGCAGATGTTTTTCCGGGAAGTTTTCTTGCGGGGGATTGGCAAATGCCTCCAAAACGTTCCGGCCGGGGCTAGGCATTTGTTGGTGGCCGACGCGTTGGGCCTGGCCATGCGATGCGAGCTTCTTGTCTGTCCGTGGTTTAACCGCTGAACCTGGCGGACGCATCGACTGCAGCCACGGCGTCAGTATTACAGGAGGGCAGGGCATCGGCAATTGGGTTCCTTCTGGCGGTCAACTCAGCAAAACGTTTGTTCGGGCCTTTGGGAGTCTCGACCCTCTTGCGAGCTTAGCGGATGGCGTGGCACAATTGCTAGTTTTTTCTTGGGGGGGACCCTGTGGGACTGAACAGATGGGAAGGATTCCGAAAGTTCGAAGATACGAAAGGAAGGGGCGGGCTGGGGAAGGTGGGCAGAAATGAGGCGGCGGATAACTGCCTGCTTTGTTCTCCTCAATGGCTTTCCAGTGGGATGGAACCGCAAAGACGCAAAAATCGCAAAGAAAGGCAAGCAGAGGAGAGGGGAACAATTGCTTTCGCTTTGCTTTGCGCGCTTGGCGACCTTTGCGGTTCCTTTTCCCCTCTCTGGTTGTGATGCGACGCAGTCTTGCCAGGAATGGCGACGGGGGTAGGTTTTGGCTCGTGACCGAAGATCACAGAGGCAGGGGCTTCTTGTATCACTTGGGAGAAGCCGGGCGCGTCGCGTCTTGAGCAAACGCGGATGCCACAGAGTACACCTCGGGCAAGATGCCTAAGCGATACGCAGGCGGGACGCCTGCTCAGGGATGCCGGGGAATCTTGTCACACCCCAGCTTGAAGCGGGGGGCGGACGAGGAACAGGCTGGCTATTCTGCCACAATGAGCCCCGCTCCCGTTCCACTTCAGACCTCCGCAATTACAATGGGGCGCGTGGGCTGCGGGACGGTTTGGTTGGCGGGTTTACTTGCAGGGAGATCTTCGATGCATCGAGCGATCTGTGGTTGGGCCGTGGTGGGGATTCTTCTGGCGTGGCCGCTTGGGGCGTGCGCGAAGGATGTCTATGTGGCGAAGAATGGTCGTGACGATGCGCCGGGGACGAAGACGCAGCCGCTGGCTACGCTTGGTAAGGCGGTCGAGGCGATGCGAGGGGCTGGAGCGGGGACGATCTGGATCGGCGAGGGGGAATATGTGCTGGAACAGGGGGTTACGCTTGATGCGAGGCTTGGCGGCACGGCCGAGCAGCCGCTGGTGATTCGCGGGATCGCGGCCGGCAAGACGCGGATCTCCGGGGCGCGGGCTGTCACGGGGTTTCGGCCGATTACGGCGGAGGAGTCGAAGCGGCTTATTTCGGAGGAGGCCAGGAAGCGGGTGCTGGTGGCCGACTTGAAGGCGCAAGGATTCCCGGCGCTCGATGCAATGCCCCTGCAACACCGTGCCCATGGGGGTGAGGAACTGATTTTCGACGACGAGCCGATGCAATCGGCCCGGTGGCCGAACGACGATTTTGCGGTTTTTTCGGAAGTGATCGATCCGGGGGCGTCGAAGCCGATCCACTGGGTGCAGCGCGAGGTGTACCGGCCCGGGTCGTTCCGCTTTCCCGGGGAGCGGGCGAAACTGTGGGACTTTGAACGGGGCGTCTGGCTACACGGCTTTTGGTGCTACGACTGGTGCGACGAGGTATTGAAGGCGGCGACCTACGACCCGGCCACCGGTGAGCTGCGCATGGCGGTGAAACACGCCTACGGGATCGGTTCGCCCTGGCCTAAGGAGTCGAAGCGGCGGTTCTATGCGCTGCACGTGTTCGAAGAACTCGACCGGCCGGGCGAATACTATCTCGACCGCAAGAACCAACGGCTCTACTTCTGGCCGCCGAGTGAGGTGACCGGGCACGAGGTCCGGCTGACCGTTTGCAAGCGGCCGCTCATCCAGGCCGACGGCGTCGCCCATCTGGAGATTTGTGATCTGACGATCGAGAACGGACGCGATGCAGGCGTGCGTTTGAAGGACTGCCGGTATGCGACGGTCAGGCATTGTTTGGTCCGCAATATGGGCAAGAGCGGCATCGACCTGAGCGGTTCAAACTTGGCCGCCATGGACTGCGAAGTGACCCGAACGGGCTCCCAAGGGATCAACGTTCAAGGTGGCGACCGCAAGACGCTCACACCGGGGGAGTGCCGCGTGATCGGCTGCCACATCCATCACATTGGGCGGCTCGACTGGATGGGGGGACGGGCCGTCACGGTCGGCGGCTGTGGTAATCGTGTGGCCAACAACCGGCTTCACGACAGCCCGACGGGGGCGATTTCGTACGGCGGAAATGAGCACTGCATCGAGTTGAACGAGATTTTCAGCGTCTGTATCCACTATTCCGACGTGGGCGTGATCTATACGGGACGCGATTGGGCCAGCCGGGGGAATGTGGTGCGCTGGAACTACATTCATGATGTGACGAATGTGGCCGGCCATGGTTCGTCGGCGATCTACCTGGACGATTGTGACAGCGGCGACACGGTCGTCGGCAACATCGTCTTCGGCGGCGTCGGACGGGGCATTCTCTTGGGCGGCGGTCGTGACAACACCATCCGCGGCAATATTTTCATCAACCTGCCGATTGGCATTCATGTCGACGCACGCGGGCCGAAGGCAATCACGCTCGACAAGCCCGGCTCGTGGAATCTACTGGCCAAATGCGAGCAGGTGGGCTACCTCTCGCCGCTGTGGCGTGAACGCTATCCGCGACTGGCCACGGTCATGCAGGACAACCCGCTAATGCCGATGGGCAACTCGCTGCAGAGCAACATTCTCATTAGCTGCAAGAAACCGTTCGCGCTACCACAGGGCGTGGAAGACGCCTGGCTCGACCGGAAGAACAACCTGGAGGGGCGGATCGAAGACTATTCGTTCCTTCTGGGCAAGGGCTCGCCCGCCACGCTTGACCTCTCGAAGCTTCCCGAGCTTTGGCAGAAAGTCCCGGGCTTTGAGCCGATTCCGATCGATCGGATTGGTCTGGTGGATTGACGGCGTTCGGGGGGGCAAGATTTCCTGGTGTCCCTGTGGAGGTGTCCCGCCTGCGTGTAGCTTGGGTGTCTTGCTTGAGGCGTGCTTTGTAGTCTCCGTGGCCAAGCAGGATGCTTGGCTTAGGGGGCACAAGCGGGACGCTTATGCTACGAGTCAGGCAGGATGCTTGTCTCTGGTTTACCAAGGAAGACCCAAATCCGTCGAATAAGC
>CAZLDQ010000056.1:0-28865 GCA_964558295.1 uncultured Planctomycetaceae bacterium
AGACTGTTGCTTAACCGACCCCGGGCTTTGTGCCACTTCCGTTGAAACAAAACAACGAATTAAGCACGTTACAAGCTGTCGACCGGCGGTATAATGCGAGGCGGTAACGATTTGGCAAATTGGTCATGAAAAGGACACCGCAATGTCTCGATTAGAGGTTGTGGGCGAAGTGTTAAAGGCAATCAAGCAGAGCCGCAAGCAACTTGACGCCGCTCTTGAGGCTTCGGTGAGGTACCAAATCGAATGCGAGAGCAAGGGCGACCAAGCCAATCCTGAAATGTTGGCAGCGTTGCGGGACGACATTGCCAATGCAAGGGGGGCGTTGGATGTTGCATACAAAGCATTGGAAGACTTGAAATAGCAAGCCGCCAATATGAGGCGAGTGCTCTTTTTGCCAGTTCATGAATCAAGTAGGACTGGTCGTTGGCGGTTCGATCTGGTTGGCAGTGTACCGGCTGATTGATCGACCAGCATATTTCCTCGATGTGACTGCCCGAACTCAGGGCAGCCTGATACCGACAAGTGCCTCGGACAATCGGAGGAAAGCATGAGCTACCTTGGAACAATGACAACAGAGCAGCTTGCCCAAAACGGGTTTGATATTTCGCCCGACGATCCCGATTTGGCGGTTTCCAGACTTTGCCCGCACCTTTCCGTGCGCCACCGCTGTCAACGGTGCGGTAATTGGTCGCGTGCTACCAATGGAAAGTGCCCGCAGTGCTTTGTTGGCAAGAATCCGCTAAAGCCGACGAGACAATACTACAAGTTCTACCTTCAGTGCTGTCCCAGTGATGACTGCCTCATTCGTCGAGAGGCAAAGGCATTCCTGGCTTTGGCGGGGATGGAAACCCACTGGCTTGGCCAAGATAGATTTGGCGAATACGTCTCCCTCGACCCGATGCGGTCTCGGGCTGAGGCAGAACGCAACGAGTTCTTTGCAGCAGTCAACGAGTTCAGCGTAAGCAAGTTCGGGGCACGTCTGCTTTGCCATCCTAATAGCAATCGACGATCAAAGCTGCCAAAGACGTCGCCGTGACCATATATGCCGTACTATGCGTCGCTAGGGACATCTCGACGTTCCGGAGGTACGGCGACCCCGGCCGTTCCACAAGCAGGCGGGCATGGCCAACGTTGTGAAAGCGGTAGAGCGTCGCCGAATGCTTAACCAAAGCCCGGAGCCGCGAGTCTTTGCCACGCCGATGCCGAACATCTCGCTCAACGGTTGATGCCGACATGTTTCATCTCCGCCGCACCTTACCGCATGTCGGCCGAAGCGTTGGGCAAAGGCTGAATTTCGCCCTTGATTCCTGGCGAGAGATTGTTGCTGTATGTCCCTCAGACTTCACAGCGGCCATTAATACGGCCATTTTTAATAGAGAAAATGGAGCAAATAGGGGTAATAAGGGACTCTGCCGAGAAAAATCGCCGTGACGTAAGACCTTGAAATGAAGGGAGAAACAACGATTTGAAGAAACACGCCCAAGTCTCCCCTGAGCTACAGGCGCGTAAGGTGTTATTCCGTAATGGGTTATGATGCCGCTCGTCGTTCGGCGCATCCTTCCACTTGCCACCTGCGACAAGCAGTCGGGAATGCGTCCTGCGGCACTCCGGACCAAGGGACACATCGCCATCGCCCCCCCTTTTTGCAAAGCAGGCGGCAACAGAAATAAGTCTACCCAAAAGCTGCTTCCTCGTAAATCGCTCATTGGCTGGTCGCCAGTGCGTCGGCCCCCGCGAATGGGCGACGGTTGCGGAAGGGGGGATTCGTGGGTCGCTTACAGGAAAGACCATTTGTCCGTGAACCACGATCGGCCGACTATCCTTGACGGTTTCCCAACCGCTTGATCGTCGCGGCGTTGTCGCGTTGGACGGTGCGGGCATAACGGACCGCCGGGTAGCCAAATAGCATCGGATAGTAGTGGCAGCCGGCGGGAAGATCGACGAGCGGCTTCAATTCCGGCACCGACTCCAGCGCCAACTTGAGCAAGCCGCACCAGACCGTGCCCAATCCGGCACTCTGGGCGAGCAACTCGAAATAGGCTAGTGCAATCGGGACGTCTTCCGTGGCACAGGGCGATTGAGGCGGAGCCGACACGATCAGAACATGCGGCGCGCCGCGGAAAATCACATCGGCCCCGTGTTCCACATAGGCGGAAATGGCGCTTTCGATGTACGCAAACCGTGCGGGAATGCGGCCCGCCTGCGAGGCCTTGACCAACGCCGCCATGACCGCTTCGCGAACGCGGTGCAGGTTCGCCTTATCGTCGATCAGCGTAAAGGTCAGGGAACGGTTGTTGACGCCGGTCGGCGCATTGGCCACGGCGGCCAGCAAACGGTCGATCAGGGTCGAATCGACGTTCTCATCACGATACTGGCGCACGCTTCGCCGGCCGCGCAGCAGATGCATCATCTGCTCGCTCTGCGGCCAAACGTCGGCCGACACTGGCAAGCTGTCGTCAGGGTTCAAGCCGAAGACGGAAATCGCCGCCGTTGGACAAATCGCCAGACAGTGCTGGCACTCCAGACAATTCTCTTCCTTCTCGGCCGGAACAAACGGCCACTGGTCACTATCCTGGTCGATGATGCGAGAGGGACAATCGGCCACACATAACCCGCAACGATTGCAGCGATCCTTGTTCACGGAGAAAGCGAGCATGTCAAAGCCCTATTGATTGGGGTGTTCTGGCAATTGGAGGGGGAGGCACGATAAGAGGGGAACGTTGCAAAGAGCCATCAATCATCTCCGAGGGATTACGAGACTGTCCTGATCCTGTTTTCCCTCTCACTTTCTGATCTCATAAACGTAGGGATACACTAGCTTGGCGGTCGCGAGGATACGGCGTTCTCGCACGGACGGATGACTCCTTTTCGTATCAACGTAAAGTGTTCCCATCCTGAAATGGCCCCAAGTCGTCAAGGGAGACTCCGTGAGGTAGTAGAACAGATGATCACCTCTCAAGAATCGTTCCTCGCAGGGGCGGAAGTACCGGAAATTGGACATTGCGAGTCCGTAGTATCGCCGACTCGTATCTCCTCCCCACAAATGTATCTCGTCCGGAATCCGTTGAGAGTGCCCATCGTCCACATTGATCATCTTTCGCCACCCCCTCGACGAACGCAAGAGGTCTTCGCAACTCGGCTCTTCAACGCCATCCAATCTCCCGAGATCGCTAACGTTGACCGTAAAAAGGATGTCGATGGGAATCTTTCCGTAGTTCTCAACGAATTTGTGTCTGGGGGCCACAAAAGCCATATGGGTCCCGAAGAGATAGTGGTCGTGCCCCGTTCGCTTTCTCAGCAGATCCATTTCGTGTTTGATTCTGACGAGGATGTGATAGACGGTGATCTGGTCGCCTGGCACTTTCCAGAGCTCACGCTCTCCTTCATAACCGCGGAGCCCCATGGAAAAAAGGACAAACGGTCTTTGTGGCGCTGTAATGATCTGTCTGCGAGGCATGGCCGAATCGTGAGGGTTTAGGGGCAGCCCCTTGCACTGCGACGAAGCCGCATCCGGGGCGCAATTGTTGTTTGGGGAATCAGCAGGTACGGCGGACCGAGCTTGCGAGGCCCGCCCTACTGCTGTGACGTGTCTAGCCAACCAGGGTTTCCCCGACTCGGCTGAACGTCGCCGGAAGCAACGGGAGTGAGGAAGGTGGGATGGACGTTCCAGCGTTGACCGTCGTCGGTGACGATGCTGGCGGTTTTCTTGTTGAGCCGGATGATGACGCCGGACTTCCACGTGCCGGAGTTGGACTGAAATGTCACCCGGTCGCCCATGGAAAAGCGGGCCAACATGACCGTGCTGCGTGCCTGGCTGATGAGCTTGAGCCGTTCGACGATCAGACGATTCAGAAAGCGGAGGTCATCCTCGCTCATCCGCCCGATCGCCTCGACGGCGGTCGCCCGGTCCATCAATTCGCACCGCTCACTCCCCATACTTGTCCTCCAGGTCGTTTGGGCAGACTTGCCCATTTGTCAGGTCTTGCACCTTCTGTGCCACTGGCAAGACTCCATCTTGTCAAGACTCCATCTTGTCCAGTCAATATAGCGGGAGGCCCCTTGGCCAACAAGACAGGGCAGTGGATAGGAGTCGCCCCACAGGATCTGAGGGTGGAACGCAGGACAAATGCGAGAAAAACCAATACGACACTCGACGTGGAAGATGAATTCATCGGCGGAGCCGGCTTCCAGGAGCCATTGTGAGCCCCCCCATCGAATGTATCGCTCCCTGTGCCGTTGATGTCGCCATTCGTGTCATTGGTTGCCCCGGCCATGTCGCAATTCCTGCCAAATGAGAGCCAACGCTCGACCCGGCATGGCATGGGAAAGCCGGAGGAAGCGACACCAAGAGGGGGCATGCCACAAAGCGAACGACGAATCGCCTGCGGTTGGCTCTCAGCGACCCCCTTTTTCGGCTTTGATGCGGACCACAGTACCATCGATGAGCGAGTCGGAGGGGTTGAGGATCACGCGGTCGGCCGGTCCAACCCCCGCCAGAATCTCCACAGTCTTTCCGAAATCACGACCTAGTTTCACCGATCGCAACCGGACCACTCCATCCGCTTGCACCACGCCGACCTGGGGGCCTTCGGCGCGGAACAGCAAGGTGTTGCTCGGCAGCGTCAACGCTCCTTCGCCCTTCGTGTTCGTCAAGCGCACTTGGGCAAAGCACCCCGACAAGAGTTCGCCGCGCGTATTGTCCACTTCAAGTTCCGTCAACAAGGTGCGTGAATCGGGGGAAATCGCGCCGGCGGTGCGATCCACCTTGGCCGTGAAAACCTTGCCCGGCAGTTCAGGCACGAGCAACTCGGCCGTCTGGCCAGGCGCGATGGCCAGCGCTTGCGATTGGGGAACGTGAACGCGAACCCGAAGTCGATCGACTTGAGCCAAACGAAACAACTCCTTGCCGCTGCCCGCGGCGATCAAGTCGCCCACGTCCGTCTTGCGAGCCGTGATAATGCCGGAAAACGGCGCGGTGACGCGGGTGAACGAATGCAGTTCTTCCAGGCGGTGCACGCTTGCCCGGGCGGCGTTGACCGTTGCGGTTTTCACCTTGACGTCGGCTTGGTCTTCATCGTACTCCGCTTCGCTGATGCCGCCTCGTTCGACGAGCTTGGCCGAGCGTTCGGCCCGTTTCTTTGCCAGCGCAAGGGCGGCCTCTGCCTCGGCCAGCTCGTGCCGCGCCCGCTCCAGCTCCTGGTCGAGTTCGGGGGTGTCGATCTCACCCAACAACTGATTTGCGTTGACTCGATCGCCCAAGTCCACGAACCTGCGTTTGAGGTATCCGCTGGCGCGGGCATAAATCGGCGTTTCGATCCATGGTTTGACTTCCGCCGTAAGCAGAAGTCCGTCGGCCGCTGCGCTGGATTCGGGCGATACGACCGCAACGACAGGAATGGCCAACTCGCCGGTGATGCGGCGAAGCGCTTCCCGCTGACGCAAACGCGGCAATAGGCCAGCAACGAAAGCCGCAACGAGGACCATCGCCGCGAATAGCGCAACGGCGAAAAACAGCCACGTCCTGCCTCGCGGCGGCGAGGCGGTGGATTTGCAGTTGGGCAAACTCGTGCGATCGGCTTCGCGTGAATACGTCATATACCATTCCTTACCGCGCCGTCGCGTCGGACAGGGCGGCGTCGAGATCGTCAAGATCGGCCGCGCGGACCCGGCGGTGCAACAGGCGAAACACCACAGGTACGAAGAACAAGGTGGCGAACGTGGCGACGATCAAGCCGCCGATCACCGCGCGGCCCAGCGGGGCGTTCTGCTCGCTGCCCTCGCCCAAGCCGATGGCCATCGGCAGCATTCCGATTATCATGGCCAGGGCCGTCATCAGCACCGGCCGCAAGCGGCTCGTTCCCGCCTCCCACACCGCATGAAGCGGGTCCATCCCCTTGCGCAGATTGTGTCGAGCGAACGTCACGACAAGCACGGAGTTTGCCGTGGCAACCCCAAGGCTCATAATCGCTCCGATGAGCGCAGGCACGCTGAGCGTGGTGAACGTCAGATATAACCCCCAGACAACTCCGGCCAAGGCGCCCGGCAAGGCCATGATGATGATGAACGGGTCGAGCCAACTCTGGAAATTCACGACCAGAAGGAGATAGACCAGCACCACGGCCATCGCCAGACCAATGCCCAGACCGAGAAAACTGGAGTTCATCGTTTCGGCCTGACCCCGCAGCGCGATGAAGCTGCCTCGCGGCAATTCCTTTTCGGCCTCGGCAATCAGCGGCCGGATCTCGCCGAGCACACCGCCCAGATCGCGTCCGCTCACTCCCGCCAAAACATCAATAACCGGCATGATGTTGTAGTGGTTGACGACCGGGGGAATGGTCGTGCGCTCCATGGTGGCCAGATTGGCCAACAATTGCGCATCGCCTTCCCCAGGCCGGCTTCCTTCGGTCGGAATCGCCTGGAGCGTCGCGAGCGAGTCCATCGCGTGCTCGGGCGCGCGCACGTTGACAAGGTATTGAATACCCCGACGTGGGTCGAGCCAATACATGGGCTGAACCTGACCGCTGCCGCTAAGGCCCAGAAGCATCGACGTAGCCACATGCTGTTCCGTCAGCCCCAGCTCCGAGGCTTTGGTGCGATCCACGGCGAACTGCAATCGCGGCAAATCCGCCGGCTGCTGCACGCGGACGTCCACGACGCCGGGAACGCGACGGAGTCGCTCCGCCAATCGCGCGGCAACCTTGCGGTTCCCCTCCTGATCGCGTCCCATGATTTGGATGTCGAACGGGGCGGGCAGGCCGAAGTTGATCGTCTGGCTCACAATGTCGGCTGGCAAGAAATAGAACATCACCCCCGGAAACTCGCCGTTCAACCGCGAACGCAGGCGACGGATGTAGTCCTCGGTGGGGCGGTGTCCGGGGCGCAGGGAGACGAGAATGTCGGCATCGCCGGTCCCGATCAAGCCGTTGTCGATGTACGTCAGCGGGATGCCCCCGGAAGGAATCCCGATGTTGTTGAGCACGCCCGCGATTTCGCCCGGCGGGATTTCGTTGCGAATGGCCTCCTCGACCTGAGCGGTTAGTTTGACGGTTTCCTCGATGCGCGTTCCGCTGCGTGCCCGCAAGTGCAGGCGAAACTGGCCCGCATCCACGGCCGGGAAAAAGTCCTGCCCCAAATGCGGAACCAACGCCGCCGTTCCGCCGCAAAAGGCGACGAACAGTGAAGCGAATGCCCAGCGGTGATGCAGCACCACGCCGAGGCAGTGGCGATAGCCATCGCGGAAACGATCGAAGGCTCGCTCGAAGCCGGCGTGTACCGCCGAGAACGGCCGCAGCCACAACGGCACGCGCCGCGAGTCCGGCCCGTGGCCGCGAGGCGCGACGCGGCGGTAGAACCACATCACCAGCGTGGGGACGAGGGTTCGCGAGAGAACATAGCTTGCGAGCATGGCGAAGACCACCGCTTCGGCCAGGGGCACGAACAGATACCGGGCCGTGCCGGTGAGGAAAAACATGGGCACGAAGACGATGCAAATGCACAGAGTGCCCACGAACGTTGGCAAAGCGATTTCTTCCGCCCCGTCGAGAATCGCCTGCACGGTCGGCTTGCCGCCCGCCATGTGGCCGTGGATGTTTTCGATGGTCACCGTTGCATCGTCCACGAGGATGCCCACGGCAAGCGCCAACCCGCCGAGCGTCATCAGATTGATCGTCTCCCCCAAGGCCCAAAGAGACACGATCGACACCAGCACCGACAGCGGTATGGAAATCGCAATAATGAGCGTGCTCCGCCAGGCCCCGAGAAACAGCAGAATCATCAGCGCCGTCAGGGCCGCCGCGATGAGGCCTTCGTGGGTGACGCCGTTGATCGCCGCGCGGACGAAGATGGATTGATCCGAGAACTCCTTCGCCTCCAACTCCGGCGGTAACCCGCTGAGAATGCGAGGCATCGTGGCTTTGACGCCCCGCACCACGTCCAACGTCGAGGCGGTCCCGCTCTTGAGAATCGTCAGCAGCACGCCGCGCACGCCGTCCAACCGGACGACGTTCAGTTGCGGCTGATAGCCGTCGTGGACCAAGGCCACGTCGCGCACGCGAATGACCGCGCCGTTGACGCTCTTGATCGGAATATCGTTGAGTTCCTCCAAAATGGTCGGGCTGCTGTTCAAGGCCACGTCATACTCGATGGGGCCGATCTTCGCGCTGCCGCTGGGCAGGATAAGGTTCTGGGCGTTAAGGGCATTCACCACGTCCATTGGGGCGAGGTTCTTGGACTTGAGCGCCGTAAGGTCGAGGTCCACCGCCACCACGCGCACCTTGCCGCCGTAAGGATTCGGCACCGACGCCCCTGGAACGTTTGCCAGGCCCATGCGCACCTGGTTGAACGTCATGTCTTGAAGTTCCGACTCGGAAAACTTCCGGCTGGCGAAACTGTATTGGAGGATGGGAACCGTCGAGGCGTTGTAGCGGATGACGATCGGTGGAGTAATGTTGCGCGGCAGGAAACGCATGATTGCGTTGGCCGACGACACGGTTTGCGCCACGGCCGCATCGACCGACGTGCCCGGTTGAAAGAATACCTTGATGACACCGGCGCCGTTGAAGGCCGTGGACTCGATATGCTCGATGTCGTTCACCTGCGCGGCGATGCTGCGTTCGTGCAGATAGAGGATTCGCTGCTCCACCTCCTGGGCGCTCAGCCCGCCATACAGCCACACGCTGCTTACAACCGGGATGTCGATGGTCGGAAAAATGTCCGTCGGCATGCGCCACAGCACCAGCGGCGTCAGCAACAGCAAAACCAACGCCGCCACCACAAAGGTGTACGGCCGGCGAAGCGCGAGACGAACAATCCACATGAAATACGCCTGGGAAATGGCCTCGGTGTCTGGGGGTTCTTCTTTGCGCCTGCTTTTCGGCGCAGTCCGTAACCGGATTCTTGGCTGGTGTGTCGTCGGAAGACTATCCGACAGTTCCCTCCGACACACGATGAGTATGTCAAAATCTTGCGTTGATCGCTTGGATAATCAACTCTTTCGCCCGTTTCACCTCCTCGGGCGATACGTAATCCATCAGGCCCTTGGGAGTATCGGCAAGTTCTTCGTGAAAGGTAATTTTCCGCATGGGCACGTCCTCGGTCAGGACGATGGCCTTGGCAATCGGGAGTCCGGCCGCTTCGACGATCTTTCGCGCGCAGGCGCTAGGACAGCCGTCTACCGTCACGATTTTTCTCGCCGCTTTGCCTTTTGCGGAAATGCCGGGGACATTGTTCTTCGGCAATCCGGCAAGACACCCGACGGCGACCTTGCGAAGCCCCAGTTCCACGACCGCCGCAACGCGGATGCCTCGCTCCCTTGCTTTCATCGTTCGCTCCTCGGATCGTCATCGACGGACGGGTGTTGTAGGCAGTCTCGTTCCCAAAGACATTCCACGGTATTCAGACGCTCACCTACGTTTCGGCACCTTCTCGCAACATGGATTCCACGCACTTGAGAAACGCGGGGATGCACTTCATCCGTAGGCGACAGTACACGGTGGTTCCCGACTTTCGGCTTGTAATGACGCCCGCATTCCTGAGCGTCGAAAGATGCCGCGAGACCGTCGATGCGTCTGTACCAAGCATGGCTGTCAGTTCGTGCACCGAGCGTTCGCCGCCCTCGGCCAACTCATCCACAATCATCAGACGCGCCGAACAAGCTAACGCTTTCAGGAGACCGACACGCGTCTCATGTCGCACGGGGTCTCGCAGATTACTCATGGAAATACGCCCTTGGATTTGTCATCGTGCAATGCATCGACACACATACTATGTGTATTATTGGTCATTGATGCAACGATGGCAACCCAAAACACGCCATCTCCCCGACAGCACACTACCATGGAAACCGTTGCAAGGTACGAAAGCGGTGCTCCGCACCATCCCAGGCGGTAGCCTTATTGCTTGGATCCCCGGAAACCGCTATGCAACGGGACGCCCCCTTTTCGGCGCGATTGGATTCCGCTACGGGGCGGTGGAAGAATGGGTTCTCTGCTGGCCACACGACAATGATCGGGAATGTCCTGCTCCGATTGGCGCCTTTTTCGCCCGCCCCATCTGGAAGTTCGCCCTAACTTTTGTGAAACCCTTCAAACAAAAAAAGGACGGCAGCCAACGCTGCCGTCCTTCCTCGGTTCGCATGGTAAGCCGCAGGGCTAGGCCGAGAGGGCCTGACGGACCTTGGCGACGACCTGATCGAAACCGGCCGGATCGCTAACGGCCATCTCGGCCAGCATCTTCCGGTCCAAGGCGATTTTGGCCTTGTGAAGCCCATTGATGAACTCGCTGTACCGCATCCCGCGTTCGCGTACGGCGGCGTTGATGCGGATGATCCAGAGCTGCCGGAAGTCGCGTTTGCGTGCCCGGCGGTCGCGCAGGGCGTAGACGCCGGCGCGGATCAGGGCTTCCTTCGCGGTTCGCAGCAGGCGGCGACGACCGCCCACGTAGCCTTTGACTTTCCTGAAAAGACGATTTTTCGCCCGATTTCGGGCAGCACCCTTGGTAGTTCTCATGATTGTCCTTCAATCACTGGGCGAGCCGCAGGCCCCTCTCCTCAAGGGAGGGGAGGCGTTGGATGCCTGTCTCGCAAAGGTCTGTGCGGATCCATGACCGGCGCTCTTCAGGGCGCCCGATCAACCGATATCTAAGGGCATGACAGAGAACGGATCAGTAGCTGTTGCCGCACAGGGCACGGGCGATCCGGATCGACTCCACACCTTCCACGACGGTCGTGCCGCGGAGGTTGCGCTTCTGCTTGTGGGTCTTCCGCGTGGCCAAATGGCTAGTTCCCGCGTGGCGGTGCTTGGCCTTGCCGTTGGCCGTCAACCGGAACCGTTTCTTGGTCGCCTTGTGGGTCTTCTGCTTGGGCATGATCTCTGACAATCCCTTCTAACTAATTCCGCATAATGCAAGATCTCGCATTATAGACTATCCAGGGGGCCGGGAAAGGGGGACCGGCAAAAAAGCGACTCACAGCCCCCCCTTTGAGTGCACGCGACGCATAGAGGCCTTCGATCCACACGCGCCAGAGACCCCTCTTGCGGTGCAGAACCGCTTTGGGGCAGCAGGGCGACTGCCGCCCCTTCCCTGGACGGGTGGGTCTCAGTCGTCTACTTGGGGGCCATACTGCAGACGATCCGTTTGCCTTGCTGGCTCGGTGGCGCTTCGAGTCGCCCGACGTCATCCAACAGGGCTAGGACTTCGGTCAGCAACCGCCGTCCTTCGTCGATGTGAGCCAGTTCGCGACCGCGAAACATGACCGACACGAGCACCTTGTGCTTCTGCGAGAGGAATTCTCGCGCCTTGCTTACCTTCACCTGGACGTCATGTTCCCCGGTCTTCGGACGAAACCGGATCTCTTTGATCTTGATCTGATGCGAGTGACTCTTGTGTTGCCGCTTCTTCTGTTGGTACTTGAACTTGCCGAAATCCATAATCCGGCAAACCGGCGGCCGCTCCGTGGGGGCCACCTCGACCAAATCCAAGCCGGCTTGGCGCGCCGCCAACAGGGCCTCGTCAGTGGGCATAATCCCCATCTGCTCGCCTTCGGCCCCGATGACACGAACGGGTGACGTACGAATCTGTTCGTTCACCCTCTGCTGTTTTGAATCGATAGCCACACTCCTCCTCTACGAATCGAACGGTGAAAAATGGAAGGAAACCTTACGAAATCCTACTTTATAGGTCGGCTCTTGCCGCCTGCATCCTCATCGGCCAACCTCAACTTCTTGCACATGAGTATTTCCAGACAATCCGTCGGCGTCAACGGGCCAGCAGGTCCGAGATGTCCATTTCCCCTCATCAGTACGCCTGCGATTCCCCTCGCTGGCCCAGCCCGGCCGACCCTTTGGCCACCTGACGGACCGTCTTCGCCGCGATTTCCTGGCGGAACTTGTCCACCGCGGCGTCGACGCTCATGCTCCCCAGGTCCCCGTCAATCCGATCGCGGACCGCCACGGCGTTCTGCTCCATCTCCCGGCCGCCGATGACGAGCATATAGGGAATCAACTGCAACTGGGCATCCCGGATCTTGGCCCCGATCTTCTCCGCCCGATAGTCGCCCGTCACACGCAGCCCCGCCTCGGCCAGCCGCTTTTCCACCTGACGCCCATAGTCTTCGAACTTCTGGCTGACAACCAGCACGCGCACCTGCTCGGGAGCCAGCCAGAGGGGGAAGGCCCCGGCAAAGTGCTCGATCAACATCCCGACGAACCGTTCGAACGAGCCGAACGGGGCCCGGTGAATCATCACGGGCCGATGCGGCCGGTTGTCGGCGCCGATGTACTCCAACGCGAACCGCTCAGTGCTGGGCAGGTTGTAGTCCAACTGCACGGTGCCCAGCTGCCAGTCGCGCCCCAGGGCGTCGGCCACCACGAAGTCGGCCTTGGGACCATAAAAGGCCGCTTCGCCCCGTTCGACCGACAGGTTGGGCAGGTCCATTTCCCGGGCGACCTTTTCCAACGCCGCTTCGGCCGTGGCCCAGGTTTCGGCACTGCCGACGTACTTGGTACTGGCCGGGTCGCGGAACCCGAGCCGCACGCGATAATCGTCCAGGCCGAGCGTGTGTAGCACAAACTGGGTCATCTCCACACACGCGCGAAACTCGTCGGCCACTTGTTCCGGGGTACAGAAGATATGGGCGTCGTCTTGGGTGAATCCGCGCACCCGGGTCATGCCGCTCAACTCGCCCGACTGCTCGAAGCGATAGACCGTGCCAAACTCCGCCAGACGCAGTGGCAGGTCGCGGTAGCTGCGCGGCTTCGATTGGTAAATTTTGATGTGGTGCGGGCAGTTCATCGGCTTGAGCAAATACCGCTCGCCGTCCTTCATCTCGATTGGCGGGAACTGGCTGTCGGAGTAGTACGGGTAGTGGCCCGAGGTCTGGTACAATTCGACGCGCCCGATATGGGGCGTGCAGACTGGTTGATAGCCCGCCCGCAGCAACTGGGCGTTCAGAAAGCTCTCCAATTCCCGGCGAATCATCGCTCCTTTGGGCAACCAGAGAATCAAACCTGAGCCAACCGATGAATCGATGGTGAACAATTCCAACTGTTTGCCGAGCACGCGATGATCGCGGCGTTTCGCTTCTTCGACCCGCTGGAGATAGGCATCCAAGTCTTCCTGGCTGAACCAAGCGGTGCCATAGAGTCGCTGCAACTGCTGGTTTTCCGCGTTCCCCTTCCAGTAGGCCCCGGCTACCGAGAGGAGCTTGAACGCACCGACGGCGCCGGCCGCCGGAACATGGGGCCCGCGGCACAGATCGACGAACTCGCCCTGACGGTAGAAGGAAACGGTCGCCTCGTTGGCCAGCCCTTCTTCGATGTGCTCGACCTTCAGCGTCTGCCCCAAGTCACGGCACAGGGCAATCGCCTTGTCGCGAGGCTCTTCGATCCGTTCAAAGGCTTCGTCTTCCTTGATGATCTTGGCCATCTCGGCCTCAATCTTCGGAAAATCTGCCTCGGAAAGCGGTTGCCCGAGGAGGAAGTCGTAATAAAACCCGTTTTCCACCGTCGGCCCAAAGGCCAACTGCACGCCCTCGTAGAGCCGCATCACCGCCCGAGCCATGATATGGGCACATGAGTGCCGCATAATGCCCAGCGTTTCGGGGTCTTTCTTGGTCAGGAGCCGCAGCTTGACCTCCCCCTCCTCCGGAAGCAGCGAACCGGCCGCCACCACCTGCCCATCCACCTCGGCGGCAAGCGTCGCCTTTGCCAACCGGGGACCAATATCCGCAGCAATGTCGATCGGACGAACGTGACGAGAATACTCTTTGACCGATCCGTCGGGCAGGTGGACTTTTAACATGATTCTCCAGGTTACCTTTTTGGGGCCCCCGTCAAGCGGGCGTCGATACAAAGGACACACCGAACAGGTCTTGGCGAGGATAACTTACGATAGAATTGCGGGTTAAGTATAGACAGACGGGGGAGTTGTTACAAGAGTGGCCACATGGATGGGGGCCGAGCGTGGGGATTGCTCATCGCGGTTGTTGTACGCCCCCCTTGACGATTCCTGGTCTGCATGTCACATTTAGTAACTTGATGACCACTCGCTTCTGTTACTCAAGCCCAATGCGGCTCGTTTAGCCTGAACGAGGGGCCTAAGGGCGGTTAGCTCAGTTGGTTAGAGCACCAGCTCGACAAGCTGGGGGTCACAGGTTCGAGTCCCGTACCGCCCACTCAAGGTGCAAACCGGCCCGCCGAATGAACGGTTCGGCGGGCTTTTTTTGCGCCAAGCGGTTTTGGCTCTCAGGAGGATCGGCGCGTGACGCGGGGCTGCGTTTGACCGCTTACGTCAAGAACAGCGAATTGTAGGTCGCCCAGCGAAGCATCAGCACCATGTGAAAGATGCAGACCCACCAAGCAGCGTTCTGGGTGAAACGGTAAGTGCGGAAGATGAAAAGGATCGCGGCTCCCGCGGCGATCAGCGAGGTTTTGAACACCACCATGTGGCCTGCACTGCCGATCAGCCGTTCGGCCACGGGATTCAGCTCCCAGAAACCGCCTGACTGAACGGCCAAGAGCGTGCAAGCCAAATCGAAGGCATTCAGAAGCGCCAACAGGAGGATGCAGCGGATGACCAATCGGCAGCCCGTCCGCGAGGGATTGCAGCCACGCCAGCCTTGACGCGCGTTGGGGCGATGGGTGAGCAAAGTGCCGAGGGCAAACACCGTCAGGGCGATGCTCAGGGCAGTCAGCACGCTCGCCGTGATCGCCGGAGAGGCCGTTGTCGTTGCGGCCACGACCTGACTCTGATGCGAATCGAGCCAATCCTTGAGGGCCACCACACGCTCGACAAGTTCGGGCGTCGGCTCGAATCGCTCGACCACATTCACCCACTGTCCGGAACTGAATTGGGTGTACCCCGAGGTCGCGAGCGTCTCGACCTTTACGTCGGTCGACTGCTCGCTGGCAAGGATTTCCAGGATGCGGACCGCCTCGCGAGGCGGCAAGACGATGGCTGTCTCCTCATCCAATCCCAAAACCAGCGAATTGTTTCGCAGTTGATGTTCCAGAGCAGCGACCATGCGCCACGGACTGCGGTGCGGTGGAGGCGGCCCCTTCCGGTTCTTACTCCAGCGCGCAATCGCGCCACGGTTTTCCAACGGCACAAGGTTCCCATTGAGCCGCAGTCCGTCTTCGCTCCATTGGACCGTATAGGGCGGGGCAAGATAACGCCCATCGAGGATCACAAACCCTCGTTGGACCGGCTGAGATTGAATCGGTCCTTCGGCTTGCCCCCGATGGACCGATCCTTCGGCAAATTCGCACGGTGGAAGCGTCCCAGGTGGAGTCGCCCCCCCTGGCGGGCCGTCTTCAGGCAGGGGGGCATCAACCGCCAGAGGAAACCCGACGTCGTTGGCCTTACTCCAACGCCATTGAGCATTCCAAACCAAAGCACATACGGCCACGCAACACGCAGTTCGGGCGAGATGGATTCGGTCGATCATCACTCAGCTCCGGTCTCTGCCGATCCCACACCGCCCTGGTGCGGCGGCCGGTTCCACTGCGTTGTAGGCCCTCTGCTTGGCTGAACCTATCATGAGAACGAGGCCCCTGTCAAGCACCTCCGCGGTGCAGGCCGAGGCACGTCTTCCTGGCAAGCCCTCGATGCATCTTGCGCGAACGGTAAAGACTCCGACCAACATCAAAGGGTTTGCCTAACCAAGAATCGTCCTGCGGTGCGATTGTCCACTGATGTGGCGTTTTGGGCTAATCCCGGGCAGACGGTTCACAAGCGAACCGTGCCCGACTCGGGAGTGGAGGAGACGTCATCGAGTGCCTCGTCTGGGCGCAATTGCCCGGCGGCTTTCTCTTGGCCACCGGGGGGGACTGTCAGACGAGCGATCCTCCTTTGGCCGGCCTGGTACCCTCCTTCCTTCCAAAAAGCAGAGTGTCGTGGTCAACCGGGAATGCAAACCATGTGCCTCTGCTTGCCGTTTCCCCTCAACCCACAAGGCCCAGCGACCGAATGACGGCTTGCAGAATGCGAATGCTAGACGGCTGCCAAGCGTGGGCTGAGAACCCGCATCATGCTCGCCGGGTCGAACAAGACGACCAGTGCGCCGCCGACCTCGAGTTCGTCCGCATGGAAGGGGGTTACCGAAAGAAACACACCTTGCTCGGGATTCTGCCGGACGGATCGATGCGAAGCAAGAACGGCCGACACGCTCTGATCGCTCACGACTTCCGGCACAGGAGCGACAATGCTGATGCCAAACGTGTTGGCGATCGATCCGATGACTCCGTTAAGCAGGACATTGCCAAGTTCGCCCAGCAGGGCGTCGGGATCGAGTTCTCCAGCGCCGAGACGCTGCAATTGGGCTCCCAACAATCCGGTAAGCGCGTCGCAACTGTCATGGGGCAAAGCCAGTACGGCTACGCCCCCCAGCCCACCGCCAAAGTCCAACACGACGAGTTTTTCACGTGTGGCTTGGCCGGCCGGAAAAAGCTGTCTTGCCTGGTCGGGCTGGCCGTGAACCACTTGGGGCGCGGTGTGGTGAATCGTTGCGCCGCACAACTCGCCGAGCGCCCCAACCGCCTGACTGACCGCCGCTTCGAGCAGTTCGCCAATCGTCTCGCACGCTCCCTGACTTACGGACATGGCGAACCTCCCGGAGTCTGTAGCAAGGCTTCCTCAACGGCGGCTTGGAGAACGCCTTTCTTGACCGGCTTGTTGAGGAAACCGCTGATGCCCAGTTTCTGGCATATCGCCCGGGTGCTCGCCTGCACGTCGGCACTGACGATGAACACCGGTAGCTCCCGATTAAACCCACGAATCCGGTGGATCAGACGGATCCCATCAATGCCAGGCATGACCAGGTCGGTAACCACACAGTCGAATTCTTGCGTGTTGAAGGCCTGCAGCGCCTGGCGTCCGTCCTCTGCTTCGACGACCGTGTGCCCTGCCTCACGCAGGGCATCCGCAGCCATCAAGCGGCTTAACAACGAATCATCTACGACCAGGATGGTTGCCATACTTGACGGTCGAGTTGCCGTCCCTCGCTACTTGTGATGCTCGTCATGGTTGGCTTGCTTCCGCCCGTCGGCCAACCGGCTTGGCGACCGGAAGAAGTACCGGCTATTGAAAACCCTAGCATACTGACGTTAGGGAGGGGAGGTTTCCCATGCGGCCACGCCCCGTTGGTGTACCGTCAGGGGGTGCCTTACCACGGATGCTGCCAGTCTCCTCTCTTCCAAGACCGTATGACGCCTCTTTGGGCGTCCCAAGAAACGGCTATCGCAACCCGCACTTCCGTTTTTTCCTTACCTGTCCATCCGTTTTTGTCCTTATTACCGATGAGGCAGGCACCCCGTATATTTATTTCGTCTTTTCGGACGGCCTCGGGACATGTGGCAAGGGAGTCTGTGAACGATGGCGGCCAGCGAGTCTCTGCCAGAAGAACGCCTCTTCCTTCCACGCGAGGCATTGGACGACCTGATCCAATTGCTCCGCCAACAGGGTTACACGGTCCTGGGACCGATCGTTCGCCATCACGCGATTTCTCTCCAGCCAATCGACTCGGCCAATCAACTTCCTCAAGGCATCAAGGATCGCCAGGACGGCGGTCATTACCGATTGGTCCCCGGCGATCCGGAATTACGGTTCGAGTATGTCATAGGACCGGATGGTCCGAAGACTTATCTGTTCCCTGCCAAGCTGCCGCTGTTCCAGTTTCACTCAGAGAACGGGCGGTTCGTGCTCGATGCGGGATTGCCGGAGGTGCCCAAGTACGCGATGCTTGGCGTGCGACCGTGTGAATTGGCGGCCGTCCGCGTGCAAGACCGAGTGTTCGGGGTCGATGACCCTCGCACCTTCCGGTGCGAGTCGGAAACGTGGTATCGGCAGTCGCGGCGGCAGGCATTCTTCATCGCCGTCAATTGCACCAGTCCGAGCGGAACCTGCTTCTGTGCCTCCTGGGGCACGGGGCCGGAGGCCACCGAGGGGTTTGATCTGGCATTGACCGAATTGCGCAGCGGGTTTGTCGTCGCCATCGGCTCGGAACGCGGCCGGGAGTTGGTTGCGCAACTCCCCCTCCGAACTCCCACTGCCGCCGAGTTGGAACTGGCCGAGTTGAAACTCCAACGGGCTCGCGAACGAATGGGCCGGCATCTGGACACCGCCGGGGTCAAGGACCTCTTGGACGCCAACCTCGAACACCCTGAATGGGACGACGTGGCCCTGCGCTGCCTTTCCTGCGGCAACTGCACGATGGTCTGCCCCACTTGCTTCTGCTGCACCGTAACCGATTCCACCTACCTGGACGAAGCTCACGTAACGCGAACCCGCTATTGGGAGTCGTGCTTCACGCACCAGTTTACCCACACGACGACCGGCCCGGAACGGAACACCATCCGCGGCCGTTATCGCCATTGGTTGCGCCATAAACTGGGAACCTGGTGGGATCAATTCGGCACCAGCGGTTGCATCGGTTGTGGGCGTTGCATTACCTGGTGTCCGGTCGGAATTGACTTGACCGAGGAGATTGCCCGTCTTCGTGTCGGGGGGCATCCGCCGGCCCCCCTTCGCACGGCACGGGAATCTCAGGAGGTGCCTCCATGATCGACGCTCCGCTTCTCGCCCGTCCCGAGCCAATCTGCGGCATGGACACCTGGATGCCTGCCCCGGCCCGAATCCTCAAGGTCCACCAGGAAAACTTCAACACGCGAACGTTCACCATGCAGTTCGAGGACGAGGAACTCCGACGCATCTACCGTTTCATGCCGGGACAGTTCAACATGGTCTACGTGCCGGGAGTGGGAGAAGCGGCGATTTCCATGAGTTCCCGCCCTTCGCAAACCGACACCATCGAGCACACGATTCGCATGGTCGGCTCCGTGACGCGAGCGGTCGACAACCTGGGAACCGGGGGGGTGGTGGGACTTCGCGGCCCGTTTGGCCGCGGCTGGCCGCTGGAACAGATTCCAGGACACGATGTGGTGATCGTCGCCGGGGGAATCGGCATCGCCCCGCTCCGTCCGGTAATCTACTGGCTCCTGGAACATCGCGGCCAGGTCCGCCGCGTCGTGGTCATGTATGGCTGCCGGACCCCCGAAGACCGTGTGTTCGCCGACGAATTGGAGCAGTGGGACCACGAGGGCTCGATCGAGGTCTTGGTCACCGTCGACAATGCCACCGGCGATTGGGTGGGCCCGGTCGGCGTCGTGACGAGTCTCCTGCCGCGAATCAAGGTGAGTGCCTCGCAGACGATTGTCCTGGTCTGTGGCCCCAAAGTCCTGAACCGCGTGGCGGCTTGGAACTTCCTGCAGTTGCACGTCCCTCCCGACCATGTGTACGTCAGCCTGGAACGCAATATGAACTGCGGCTTCCGCCGCTGCGGCCATTGCCAGTTTGGCGGGAAGTTTGTCTGCGCCGACGGACCGGTCTTTTCCTTCGCAGAAATCGCCAACATCTTTGGCAAGGAGGATATCTAGCCATGGATGCGAGCCGGGCACCACCCACCGCCCCACAAGTCGCTGCCGGCAAGCTCAGGCTGGCCGTCTTCAAGTTCTCCAGTTGCGACGGTTGCCAGCTGCAACTGCTCAATCTCGAAGAAGCCCTGCTCGATCTGGCCGATGCGGTCGACATCGCCTTCTTCCTCGAAGCGCGAAGCCGTATCGAGCCGGGCCCCTACGACGTTGGCCTCGTCGAGGGAAGCATCTCAACGCCCCGGGAAGAGGAGCTGATCAAACAGATCCGCCGCCAGTGCCGGATGCTTGTGACCATCGGAGCTTGTGCCACCTCGGGCGGGCCGCAATCGCTGCGCAACTGGGCCGACCTCGACGAGTTCGCCCGCTACGTCTATCCCCAACCGGAATACCTCAAAACCCTGGAGACGTCGACGCCCATCGCCGCCCACGTGTTTGTCGACTTCGAGTTGCGTGGGTGTCCAATCAATCATCTCCAGGTCTTGGAGTTGATTTCCGCCCTGCTCGCCGGTCGGAAACCGAACGTGTCGACGCACAGCGTCTGCATCGAGTGCAAACGGCGCGGCTGGCCTTGTGTCTTGGTGGCCCAAGGACTCCCGTGCCTCGGGCCGGTCACCCAGGTCGGCTGCGGGGCCCTCTGCCCGGCCTACCAGCGGCCCTGTTACGGCTGTTTCGGCCCGATGGAACAACCCAACATCCAGTCGCTCGGAAGCTGGTTCACCGAACAACTCGACTACGACGCCCGAGATCTGAAACGGATGCTCCGGCAATCCAACGGGTACCTTGAACCCTTCAAGCAGGCCAGCGATCGCTATGAGCAGCGTGAACACGTATCCTGATACAACGCGCACCATCCGCATCGAGGCCCTCGCGCGGGTCGAAGGTGAAGGGGGGCTCTACCTCCAGATGCGCGACGGCCGGGTGGAAGATCTCCAGTTTCACATTTTCGAACCGCCCCGCTTCTTTGAGGCCTTCCTCCGCGGACGCGACTTCCAAGAAGTCCCCGACCTCACGGCACGGATCTGCGGCATCTGCCCGGTCGCCTACCAAATGAGCGCCTGCCATGCCCTCGAAAAGGCCCTCGGCGTCTTCGACCAGGTCGACCCAGAGATTCGCGCGTTGCGCAACCTCTTCTACTGCGGCGAATGGATTGAAAGCCACGTGCTGCACATGTTCATGCTCCACCTGCCTGACTTTCTCGGCTACGAAAGTGGACTGAGCTTGGCCGTCGACCACCGGGATCTGGTGCGACGTTCCTTGCACATCAAACGAATTGGCAACGAGATCGTGGCCATGCAGGGGGGGCGGTCGGTCCATCCCGTCGGTGCGTGCGTTGGCGGCTTCTACAGCCCTCCCGACCCACAGCGCGTGGCGGCGCTGCTGCCGGAGGTCAAAACGTGCGTCGACGACATGGGGGAGTTGACCCTCTGGCTGGCCAAGAATCTCCCCTTCCCCGAACTGGATCACGACTACGAGTTCGTGGCCTTGTGTCCTGACGACGAATATCCGATGAACCTCGGACGCATTAAGAGCAACAAGGGGCTCGACGTGGATCAGGAGGAATTCCTGGAAGTCATTGAAGAACGGCAAGTACCCCACTCCACGGCGTTGCATTCGTTGCTCAAGGGCCGAGGCGCCTACTTCGTTGGGCCCTTGGCCCGGTTGAACCTCAATGCCGACAAATTGCATCCCCGCGCCGCGGAATTGGTGCCTGCCATCACGGCCACACTTGGCCGACAACTCCCCTGGACCAATAGCTATCTGAGCCTCTTAGCGAGGGCCCTGGAGGTCGTGCATGCGTTGGCCTTGGCGGCGGATCTGCTGGAGCACTATCGCCCGCCGACTCGCTCCCGAATCCCGATCACGCCCCGCGCGGGCCGCGGCGCCCACGGGACCGAGGCCCCTCGCGGGCTCTGCTGGCACCGCTATCGTACCGAGGCCGATGGCACCATCGCCGAGGCCCGGATTGTTCCGCCGACCAGCCAGAACCAGGCCATGATCGAAGAGGACCTCCGCCGTTTGGCCACGCAGATTCTCCCCCTTCCCGACGATCAGATCGCTCATCGCTGCGAGCATCTGGTGCGCAACTACGATCCCTGCATCAGTTGCTCCACCCATTTCCTGACGGTCGTGCAGCAAGAATAACGGGGTTTCCTGCATCCGACGGGCACGCCAGTTGCACATCGCGTCTGTCAGGTGTTGTCTGTCAAAACCCCTCCGAAACGATGCGCGAGCTGGTTTGTCACACCTGATTTGGCTTGGTGCAATACAGAGGCGTTTGGCTGCACGGCGCCTTCCCAACCGTCTTATTCCAAGGAGTTGGACCATGTTTGGCACACGATGGCAGCTCTTTCGGTTGTTCGGCATCCCGGTTTCGTTGGACCTCAGTTGGCTGATCATCCTCGCCCTGCTCACGTTGACCCTTGCCGGGCTCTTTCCGACGCTGATGCAACAATTCTATCCTGAGGTGGCGGCCAGGCAGGCACCCGGTTTCTATTGGGGAGTCGCCCTGCTGACCGCCGTGCTGTTCTTTGTCTGCATCTTGCTGCACGAATTCGGACATGCGCTGGTCGCGCGTCAACAAGGGCTGCCGATCCGCGGTATCACGCTCTTTCTGTTCGGCGGAGTGGCGGAGATCCGTGAAGAGCCGGTCTCCGCACGCACGGAGTTCTTGATGGCCATTGCCGGCCCACTGGTCAGTGCGGGGCTGGTAGGCCTCTTTGCCCTCTTGACCTGGGTGGGCCATGAGGCCGGTTGGACGCCGATCGTGGTCATCATGCTTGGCTATCTGGCCTTCATCAACCTGTTGATCCTCGCGTTCAACCTGGTTCCTGCCTTTCCGCTGGACGGCGGACGGGTCTTGCGTTCGATCCTTTGGGGAGCGACGGGCAACCTTCGCCACGCCACCTTTTGGGCCTCGCTGGCCGGACGCGCCTTCGCCTGGCTTCTGATCGCCTGGGGGATCGTACAGTTCTTCGCCGGCAACTGGGTGGGCGGGATCTGGCTCGGCCTGATCGGTCTGTTTCTCAACCAGGCCGCCCAGACCGGCTATCAGCAAGTGCTTATGCGCCAGGCCTTGCTGGGAGAGACCGTGCGCCGGTTCATGAATCCCCAGCCGATCGTCGTTTCGCCCGCCCTCGATCTTCGCACCTGGGTCGAAGACTACGTCTATCAGCATCAACGGAAAATGTTCCCCGTCACCTCGAATGGGCACCTGGACGGCGTTATTGACACGCGCACGCTCGCCGACATTCCCCGAACCGACTGGCCCCAGCACACGGTCGGCGAGGTCATGGCCAAGGACCTTGACGCTCGCTCCATCCGACCTGATGCCGACGCCCTGGAAGCCCTGGCCATGATGAACCGTACCGGTCAGAGCCGCTTGCTGGTCACCGAAGGGGATCATCTGGTGGGAATCATTACTCTCAAAGACCTCCTGCGGTTCCTGAACCTGAAGCTCGAGTTGGAAGGCGAAGGCGAGATAACCGCCTGATCTTCGCCCGGTTCCTCGGGACCGTCTGCGACGGGGTTTACGAGCCCGACTCGTTCCTGCGCAGCCCCGAAGGAATCGTGTCTCGTTCCACAACACCTTCGAGTCGCTTTTTTCAGGGGGGCCATGGTTGACTGGAGAAGGTGCCCGGCAAGAATTGCTGTCGATGCAACGCCCAAGATCTCCAAGGCGCCCGCCCTGCAGGCCATCTCGGATTGACCGTGATGGTTGGGTGAGGCAGGACGCAGTGGGCAGCATCCGGTACGCACTACGCAGCACAAGAGCCTTTGCTCATTGATCCTTCTTCCCCTGCCCCGAGCCCTCCCCCAATCCTTCCGGGTAGAAATTGGGCCAGCGATTCTGCTAGGCTCCAATTCACTGAGATAAACCGGCTGGGGGCTGCCAGGAAAGGCAAGCAGCCCCGACCGGCAAAGACTTTAAGGAGAATGGCCAATGCGACATTCAGCGAACAACGATGCGGGCTGGTGCTGGAAAGGACGTGGCACGTTACGGGGGAGAATCTGCGGCCGGGGGGCTTAGCGCCGATGCGCTTTGTCCCGGAAGTCGCAGCGTGAAGCCACACACCACCCACCCCCTGAGAGAAAATTTCCCGTGCATGAAAACCAAAACGGTTGACGAAAAAAGCGGCGTCCGTGGCAAGCACCGCAGCCCCTCAGCCACCAACTCTACGGACCGTGTGCTGCGTCCCGTGAGCCTCACTGGCCACCGCCCACCGCCCGGTTGACCGTGCCCCGGTCGCAAACCATAATCAAAACACCTCGCTCGGCGGATCCTGCTCACGTCCGACGCCTGACTTTCCTGCTTACCTGCCAAAGGAGTTCCTCATGCGACACGCTGTACGATGGTTTGTTCTGGCACTTGTTCTATTCCCCTTTGGCTTGATCCGGGAAACCCAGGCGCAACCGCGTCAGGACCAGTGCGTCGTGCTGGTCAGCGTTGATGGACTGGCGGGGGTCTACCTGGATGATCCCCGAGCGGAAATGCCTACCCTGCGACGGCTTGCCCGCGAAGGCGCACGCGCCGAGGGGATGGTTTGCTCGTTCCCCACGGTCACCTGGGCCCAGCATGTGACGCTGGTCACCGGCACCCATCCGGTCAAGCATGGGATGATCGCCAACAGCTACCTTGATCGGGCGACAAAGCAGGCGGTTACGCTTCTGTGTGATCCGGTGTTCGACAAGAACCAGGTCGTCAAGCTGCCGACCGTCTATGACCTTGCCTATCAAGCCGGCTTGAAAACGGCCGGAGTCCTCTGGCCAGCCACGCGAAACGCCGGCACGCTTCACTGGATGGTACCCGACATGCCCGGCGACGACACCTGGGACCAACTCGGGACCAAGTCGTGGATGGCCGAACTGCGCAAGGCAGGAATCCCCGTCGAACGGCATGGCCCCTGGTGCCGGGAAACGACCGGAGGCGTTCAGCGGGACTGGCTCTACACGCGCATGGCCGCCCACGTCCTGCGTGAACACGCGCCGAATCTGCTGATGATCCACCTCGTCGAACCCGATCACGTCCAACACCGTTTCGGCCCCCGTTCGCCGGAAGCCTACTGGTGTGCCAGTTATGCGGACGATCGGATTCGTGATCTCGTCGAGGCGGTTGAACGATCGCCGATGGCGGGCAAGACCACGCTGGTCGTCGTCGGCGACCACGGGTTCTTCCCGGTCCGCCACGACATTCGCCCCAATGTGTTGTTGCGCAAGCTCGGCCTGATCGAGGTCTCCGGCGGGAAAATCCAGAAGCAGGCCGCCTGGTGCCTGTCGCAAGGAGGAGCCTGCCAAGTCTACATCCTCGACGATTCCCGCCGGGCAGAACTGATCGGCCAACTCCGCGACCAGCTCAAAACGCTCGAAGGGGTCGACGCCGTCTTCACCCCCGACCAGTTTGCCTCGCTGGGGCAGGCGACACCGGACCAAGACCCGCGCGCTCCGGATCTCTGGCTGTCGGCCAAGTATGACTACAGCTTTTCCAACGCCCATCAGGGGGACCAAACCGTGGTGGCGACCGCGACAGTGACTGGTACGCACGGTTATCTCCCCGACCAGCCCGACATGCTTTCCGCATGCGTGATTTGGGGCCCGGGAATCAAGTCGGGCACGAACCTCGGCAAGGTCGACATGCGCGACATCGCCCCCACGATCGCCCAGTTACTCGGCCTCACCATGCCCACGGCCGATGGCAAACCGCTCCCCGTGATGCAATAGACGCAAGCCGGGGCCGTACAGGTTTTGTTCGTCAAAACCCATCAGCCCTTCCCCAACGGGATTCCGTCGCACAGCCCAGGGTTGCCGCACAGGGGCACCTGCATCCACCACCGCTCACCCCGACAGCAGCCGATGGATGTCCAACCCGAGCACAAAGACCATCAGCCCGAGAATAAACAACAGCCCCAGGTAGCTCAGGGCCAGGTGGATTCGTTCTCCCGGCGGTTTACCGCGGATCCCTTCGTAGGCGAGGAAGACCATGTGGCCGCCGTCGAGGACGGGAATTGGCAGGAAATTGATCACGGCCAAGTTGGCGCCGATCACGGTCAGGAAAATCAACAAATCAGAGAGTCCTTCCGAGGCCGAATGGTAGGCCATCACGGCAATCGACACCGGGCCGCCCAAGGCCTTGGGCGAGACCTGGGAACCAAGCTTGCCCAAAAGCTGGAAGATCATCGTCAGCGAGTCCCAGGTCTCCTGCGCCCCCAAGACGATTGCATCTCCAAAGCTCGTTGCTTGGCGAAGCGTTTCTTTCTGCGTGAAGAGCAAGCCACGGTTCGGGTTGTACCAGTCGGCCACGGTCACCGGTTCCATGGTGAACTTCTGCCCGTCTTTCAGTTGGAGTTCCACTTGGCTGCCGGGAAGAATGTTCTGAATCGCGTAGAAGAAGTACGGCCAGTTCTGCGTTTCTTGGGCTTCGAACTCGACCTTCACCTCTCTAGCCCCCCCGGCCTCTGCGATCTTGTCCAGGCCGTGCTTTTTGAGCGTCGCTTCGTCGGGAGGAAGAATTCTGGCAAGGGCGACCACCGCCCCGCTCGGTACCCGGGCCGCCGCAGCCGGACTGCCCGCTTCCAGCCCCACGATCCGATTGCCCACCTGATAGGCCGCTCCCAAGACCGGAATCGACATCGGGTCGCCCGGGTAGATCGGGTTTGGTTCCTCGTACCAGGGAGCATTGCGCAAGGTAACGGGCACCGTAATCTCTTTGCCGGCACGCAACACGGTCACCGTCACGTCCAGTTTCTCTTGCATCGCCTGCTTGCGCAACTCGGCGGGCAACCGGACTGGATTGGCGATCGGTTGGCCGTCGATCGCACGGAGCACGTCGCCCGGCTTCAGACCGGCCTTCTCGGCCGGCGAGCCTTGCTGAATCGCCGTGATCGGCCCCATTTCCATCACCAAACCGAGGTGGCGGAAGTGTTCGACCGGCACTTCGATTGTCAACAGCTTGACCGCAACCTGCTCCCCGTTGACCTCCGGCTCTGGCCGTTTCACGGTCAACTTGATCGGCTTATCCGGATGCAGGGCCAACTGGCCGTGAATCTGGTAATACGCTTCGACCGGCTGCCCATCGATTCCGACGACCTCATCGCCTCCTTGAAAAGCGGGAGTCGCCCGAGAGGCCGCCGAGCCAGGGAAGACTGTCAGCAGTCTATCGCGAAGCCTAGTACTCTGCGGCCCGCTGATCCCAATGGACGGGGCCATGCGGAGCCGATCGGGAACGACGTTGACGGTGAAGCTCTTTTCCACGCCTGGCCGGCTAATCACGATCGGCACGCCCCCTTCGATGTCGCCCACGGAGATTGCCTTTTGCAGATCGGCGAACCGCTGGATCGGGCGTCCCTTGATGGCTTCAATGCGATCGCCCACGCGCAATCCCGCACGCCAGGCCGCTTCGCCGGGGAAGGTGGCGCCGATTTCTGGCTCGACCCAATTCACACCGAGCCCATAGGCGGCAATCGCCGTCACAACAGCGAACAGGACATTCATGATCACACCGGCGGAGATGATCGCCATCCGTTTCGGCACACTCTGGGCCAGATAGCTGCGCGGGTCGTACAGGGCCCGTTCGGCTTCCGCAATGTCGATCGCCGGCGGCTCGGCATTCCCCCCTTGGGCCGGTGGATTGGCTTGTTGGGCCTTGGCTCGTTCGAGTTCTTCGCGAAGCCGGGCCGGATTGTCTTCCTGGCCCAGCATTTTCACATAGCCTCCCAAAGGCAACACGCCGATTCCGTACTCGGTCTCACCCCATTGGCGTTTCCAAAGCTTCAGGCCGAAGATGTCGAAGCCGAGATAGAACTTCTCGCACTTCACTCCCGCCCACTTGGCCACCATGAAATGCCCCAGCTCGTGGACAAAGATTACCAGCCCCAAGGCAATGACGACCTTCAGGATGTTGAGGAGCATCAGGCCCCAACCGAGCCAATATCCGTCCGTCGCTGCGAGAACTACGTGCAAACCCAACGCAATACCTCCTTCCGAGCCCAACGGTCCCACTGGAACAACTCGTCCAGCGTGGGATTGGGGTCGAAGTGATGTTGTTCAAGGACTGTCTGACAGACGGGAACGATTTCCTCGAAGCCCAACTGGCCGTCCAAAAAGGCGGCCACGGCCGCTTCATTGGCCGCGTTGAGCACCGCCCCGGCCGAGCCGCCCGCCCGGGCAACTTCCAGCCCCAACCGTAGTGCCGTAAACCGCTCGAAATCCGGCGGTTCGAACTCCAGATGCATCGCTCGGCTCCAATCGAGCTTCGCGGCCACGCCGACCCGCCGCTCCGGCCAGGTCAGGGCATACTGGATCGGCAGCTTCATGTCGGGCGGACTAATCTGAGCGATCACCGACCCATCAATGTATTCTACCAGCGAATGAACGATCGATTGCGGATGGATCACCACGCCGATCTGCTGGCTGTCCAAGTCGAACAGCCAGCGGGCTTCGATGATCTCCAACGCTTTGTTCATCAAAGTGGCCGAATCGATCGTAATCTTCGGCCCCATGGACCAGGTGGGATGGGCCAGCGCGTCGGCCACGGTCACCGTCGCCAACTGTTCGAGCGAATAAGTGCGAAAAGGGCCGCCGCTGGCGGTTAGCACCACCCGTTTCACCTCACTGCGTCGCCCGGCCTGGAGGGCCTGAAACACGGCGCTATGTTCGCTATCTACAGGCAACAGGGCGGCATGCCGTTCGTGGGCGAGCCGAGTGATCAGCGGCCCCCCCATCACCAGGCTTTCTTTGTTGGCCAACGCCACGCGTTTCCCCGCGTCCAGGGCCGCCCACGTCCCTCGGAGCCCGGCACTGCCGACAATCGCCGACACCACGATGTCCACATCCGCATCCGCGGCAATTTTTGCGACTTCGTCCGGGCCGACAAGCAACTCCACTCCGACCGGCAAGCCGGACCAATCGTGCGCGGCCGCCGCCTCCGGATCGGTTACCAAGATCCAGCGGGGCCGAAACCGGTGGGCTTGCTGTTCCAAGAGCTTCGTACTGCGATGGGCCGCCAGAGCCACAACCTGGAGGCGGCCTTCCGAAGCGGCGATCACTTCGAGCGTACTGTGGCCAATGCTCCCGGTCGAACCCAAAACGGCGACGTTAGTTACGCGGCTGGTCATGCCATTCCGGCTAGAAACGGTTACAGACGCCCCCTTGAGGATTGTACCCGGCTCGCCAGGGCCGAACGAGCGGACACGAGCCGGATCAACCGACCCCCCGACCGGTGCAAAGCCGGCCGAAACGCCCATTGTAAGAGGCTCCCTGAACGTCGACAAGCCGACTTCCCCCCCAGGTGTGATAGCGGAATAGCAAACGCGACAGGGTAGTCTAGATTCTTTGGCAGCCCCCGAGACCGGAACAACCCGAGAGGGATAAAGACCAGGGCCTCTCTAGCCCCTCATAGCCCCCACAATTCCACCTTCCCCCCCGCAATTTATGCCTAGTGTTATTTGA
>CAZLDQ010000057.1:0-18018 GCA_964558295.1 uncultured Planctomycetaceae bacterium
TTTCTTGACACCCCCGCTTCCTGCAACCGATAATCCACCCATCCCCCGGCTGTGCGCGTTTTCAGGAAAGAATGCCGCATTTCCGGGTTGTCCCCTAAACCGCCGTGACTAGGATCGTCGAGTGAGGGCTTCGCGCTCGCTGTGTCGCCATATGCCACTTCCCGCTTTCCAGGAGGATCGTTGACCATGACTACGCTCAATCGACGCCAGTTTCTTGATCGCTCCAAGACAACCAGTCTGGGACTGGCCGCCGGGCTGACGATTCTGCCCAACGCCGCTTCGGTCTGGGGTGCCCCGGCCAATGAGAAGCTTGTCATGGCCATCGTCGGCGTGCGCGGACGGGGCGGCGCGTTGGCCCCCGGGTTTGCCAGCCGGGGCGACTGCGAGTTTGCCTACCTCTGCGATGTGGACAGCAACCAGTTCGCGGCCAAGGCAAAGCTGATCGCCGACGCCCAGCATGGCAAAATGCCGCAATGCGTCCAGGACTTTCGCAAGGCTCTGGACGACAAGTCGGTCGACGCGATGGTCATCGCCACGCCCGACCACTGGCACGTGCTGGCTTCGATCTGGAGCTGCCAGGCAGGCAAGGACGTCTATGTGGAAAAACCGCTCAGCCACAATTGCTGGGAAGGACGCAAGGCAGTCGAGGCCGCTCGAAAGTACAAGCGAGTCGTGCAAGTCGGTACCCAGAGCCGGAGCGCTCCGTATGTGATGGCCGCCCGGAAGTACATCGAAGAGGGGAAGCTGGGCAAAATCCATTTCTGCCGCGTGCTGAACCAAAAGAGCTGGCCCAACTTCCCCGTCTCTCCCGACAGCGACACGCCCAAAGGACTTGATTGGGACATGTGGAACGGCCCGGCCCCGGAGCACCGTTACAACGCCACCTTCCATCGCTACTGGAACCACTTGTGGCGTTATTCCGGCGGCGACATCGCCAACGACTCCAGCCACCAGATCGACTTGGCCCGGTATGTGCTGGGCCTCAAGTATCCCAAGACCGTCTACTCCAACGGCGGACGCTGGAACCAGCCCGGCGCGGCCGAGTCACCCGACACGCAGATCGCCGTCTGGGAGTTCCCCGAGATGCTCGTCAACTTCGAGCAGACCCTCTACACGCCCTACATGCTCAAGATCGCTCCGGTGGTCCGCGATTCGATGGAGATTTTCCCTTACTGGCTGCAGTGTGCCACGCGCATTGAGATCTACGGCAGCGACGGCGTGATGTTCCTCGGCCGGCACGGCGGCGGCTGGCAGGTCTTTGTCCGGCCGAAGCTCCAGGAAGGCGTGGTCAAAGACCAGTGCAAAGGGACCTTCCCCGACCCCGAACACAAGGAAAACTTCGTCCAGTGCGTACGTAGCCGCAGCCTGCCCAACGCCGACGTCGAAGAAGGCCACGTGAGCGCGCTGTGGATCCACTACGCCAACATCAGCTACCGCCTCGGCGGCCAGAAGCTCACCATCGATCCGACGACCGAAGCGATCGTCGACAACGCCGACGCCATGAAACTTTTCCGGCGCGACGTATACCGCAAGCCGTACGTCGTGCCGGATGAAGTCTAAGCGAACGTTTTTCACGCCTGGCTTCAGGATCCTCCCCTGCAACGCCAACCTGCCAGGAGCTTGCGCGTCGCGCATTGTTCCCCGCTAGGGTTTGATCTCAATATCCTTGAAATACACCGTCATCTCGCAGCCTGCGTGCATCTGCAGGGCAAAATGTCCCTTGCGGCGGCTGGGATCGTTCTTCAACTCGGCCGTCTTGGTGCCGTTGACCCACACGACGATGTGATCGCCGTGGGCGTCGATGGTCATTTCGTTCCAGTCGTCGGTCTTCAGGAGTTGCGTCTGCAGTTCGCTGCTCGGCTTCTCGATCCAGCCGCGGCCATAGCTCTCGTAGACCCCGCCGGTGCCCGAGCCGACCGGTCCAACCTGCACCTGGAGTCCATGGGCCTTTTCCGGTTCCTTGATGATCGTGCGAATATAAAAGCCGCTGTCGCCGGTCAGGCACTTGAACTTGAAACGCACGGTGAAGTCCTCATACGCCTCGTTGCTGACCAGCAGCCCGTAGAGCTTCTCCTTGTGGGCCCGGCCGACAATCACGCCCTCCTCAACGGTCCAGACGCCATCGCCCACCGCGTGCCAGCCGCTGAGCGTCTTGCCGTCCATCAATGGTTTCCACGTTTCTTTCTCCGTGGCCGCCGCCAGGCCGCCCACCACCAAGACTCCCCACACCGCGACAAGACCAACCGACGCTTGTTGTGCACGTTTCATAGGAGATTCCTCATCAATCGGGAGATTCGTCACGTCCAAGGACTAGCCTATCGTCTCCGACAGCGAGAGTCAACCATGACCGGCCGACGTGCCCCTGCTGAGCTGCTTTCTGGCCAGTCCGAGGGTTTCGGGCCTCACGGGCATCCTTCAAGATCAGTGCCAGAAGCAGTTGCCGGGAACATAGGGCCGCCCGGGCCGGAGCCAGCCGGCCACGGGCGGTGCCGGCCACGGGCGACTATCTCTGATGATGTTCGGAGCCTTCCTCGTCCATCATCGATTCCATTCGTTCCATCATCTTCTCCATCCGCTCCCTCATCTTCTCCATTCGCTCCTTCATCCGTTCCTTCAAGGTTTCTTTGGCCTTCTCCGCGTATTTCAAGGCCAGCATCTTCTTGCACATCTCCAGGTGCCACTCGCAGTGCTCTCTGAACGCCTCGCAAAGCACCGGCATTTCCTTGGCCACTTGTTCGATCGGGGCTTCAAACGTCATGTGGACCATGGTTCCGTCGACCTTCAACTGGACCTTGTCGATCAGGGCGACCACTCCGGGCTGATCGTGGAAGTAGAGCTTGAACGTCGCCAGACGGCCCTGCTGAACCTCCTTGATGAGATGGGCCATGTCCTCGGTTCCGGCTGTCACCTGCAATCGGCCGCACCATTTCCCCTCCGTCTCTCCTTCTGCGTAGTCAAACTGTCGCAGCAGCTTGAGGATCGGATGCTTCCCGTTCAGTTCCGCATTCTCCAAATCCACTGCGCGGGCTAGGAAAATGGCCCCATCGGGAATTGCGGCCGCAAGCGGGGATTCCTTGCCGGCCAGATTGGGCGTCTTGCCGTCGAGCACGTCGAGGGCCGATTTCACCAGGTCGACGCTGGACGCGACCACCAGCGTGTCCGGCTTGAAGAACGCCAGCGCCACCGGCTTGGCGTATTTTGTGTCGGCCAGCTTTGTCCACGTATAAATTGTGTGTTCATTGAACTCGCTCGTCTTCGGCTTGACCGTCTTCTTGAGCTGATCGATCAAGGTTTGTTTGTCCATGTCGGCCTGGACGATCAGCACGCCATGGTCCGGAGCGATCTTCGTCCCATAGAGGGTAATCCCGTGGCACTCCTTGATCCCCCACTTCTCGCGAAACTCGTTCAGGTTTTCCCGAACCGCCGGCCAGTCCTTCAGGCACTCCTCCCACAAAGCCTTGGTGACCGGTGAAGTGCGCACCGCATCGCCGTCGACATGCGCCAACCACTTGGCATTGTCGGCGACGTGCTTGAATTCCAACGGCCCAGCCTGGGCAACCAACGCCCAACCCACAGCCCAAACGGCAACCAGCATCCCCTGTCTCATTCCTCGTCTCATCGTTCGCATTCCTTTCTGGCAGGCTCCTTGAATCGAGCCATTACACAACTAAGCCCTTTTGGCGCCGGACCCGAACACACCTCGGGTCAGAAGACGGCCCCAACTCGTTTTAAGCGAATCGAATGCCGAATCGCTCCGGTTCTCTTCGCGGCCGTCAAGATTCCTTACCGCAGAGCCGTACTTAACACACGACGAACCGCAAGGTTTTCGTAAGCCCACCTCCATGCAGACCTCTGGAGACCGCGCCAATCGCCTACCGATCCATTGCGTAGGAGATGGTTATGCGAATAGGCTCGGGCGTGATAGGGCTTTTGATCACCATACTGTGGTGCCTCGCCACAGCCCGGGCTGAGGACAACATCCTCGGCCTGCCCGAACAAGCCATCGCCGCCCACGGCTCGCTGGTCCTTGTGGGCGGCGGGCATACGACCGACCAGATTCGCGCGGAGTTCGTGCGTCTGGCCGGAGGCCCTGGTGCACGAATCGTTCTGATCCCTTCCGCTTGCAGTGCAAGCAGCCTTGAACACATCCAACAGTGCTTGGACGTTTGGCAGGCCTATCCACTTGCCTCGCTGGCCTATGTGGATGCGGCTTCGCGGGAGCAGGCCGATTCACCCGAGTTTGTCCGTCCCTTGCTCGACGCCACGGGCGTCTGGATGCCGGGGGGCTACCAGGGCCGCTTGATGGAGTTGTACGGGGGCACTCGGGTGGAACAAGCCCTCCGGCAGGTACTCGCACGTGGCGGGGTCGTGGGCGGCACCTCGGCTGGGGCGGCCGTGATGTCCGAAGTCATGATCCTCGAAGGCACGACCTGTGAGGCCGTCACCAGCCGTGGCTTTGGGTTCCTCACCCGGGCCGTTGTTGATCAACACTTCTCGCAACGCGGCCGTCATGCCCGGCTCCTGAAAGTCCTCGACGATCATCCCGGCTTGCTCGGCTTGGGCGTCGACGAATCGACGGCGTTGATCGTGCAGGGCAACCGGCTCCACGTACTGGGCCAATCGCGCGTTACCATCTGCATGCCGTCGTCTTCGCCCCAGGCAACCCTCGTCTACCGGCTCCAGTCGAACGATGAGGTCGAGTTGACCTTGGCCGCTTCGGCCAGGGACGTTCCCGTACGCATCGCGTTGAAGAAGCCAGCCAGTTAGGATCGCCAACCGGACCATGGGCGAACACGAGGTTTCTCCGACTACGCCCACCGACAGCGTATCGAGCCCGGCAGCCAGCGATTGACGGTCACCGGGCCGACAAACGTCCGGTCACAACCGCTTTCACTGCGAAGTCGGTAAGCCACACGATACGGCTTGCAACAGGGGGCCGAGCCGACGTTCTGCCACGGCATGGCAAGCGTCTGTTTCTCGCCGGCCTTTGCCTGGGCCGGATGGCTCAACTCCTTCAAGAGGAGCCGATAGCCCAACCGCCGGAGGAACCGCTCCAGTTCGTGGCGAAAGTTCCTCCGTTTGCTCCGGCATGACAACGACCTGGCCCGGCGGCGCGCCACACGCGACGGTGGCCCAAACCACAACCGGCCTACTCGTCAGCATTGGCATGACCTCACATCGCCCCTTCCAACCAAGTCTGATAGCGATCCGGCCGAAAGGCCCAGACGTACTCGCAATGCGATTCCTCCTCGTCAAACGACCCCAAGAGCCAAAACGGCGGCGGGATGCAACCGCTATGGACCACCACCTGCTCCTTGCGACCGGGACCTGAATAGAGTGTGCTTAGCGGCTCGTCGGGATCGCAAGCCAAAGGGATTCCAAAACTCTCGGCCACAACGGCCAGGACATATTCCGCGTCCATTTGCCGGGTGAGCGTTCCCGCCGGGAGCGTGGAGCGAAGCCCGAGCACCACTTGGACCGTAACCACGTCGATTGCTCCCGAGGGAGTTCGCGTTATCTCCCCATCGACCAGGATCAGCCGATCAGCCGACAGCCAATGGCAGGCGATCAACCGCGTCCCGCGATGGTCTCTCAGTTCCTGGTGCCGCTGATGAATCGCCGCGCCGACCAGTTCCGGCGACAACCGAATCTGATCCATCAGCGCCCGGCACTCAGGCGTAAATGTCACGCGAATTTTATCCTGTTCGGTCATCGACCGTGTCTCAGCTTCTGAAGGTCTTGGAGGAGGGGCCCGGGCGTCCTTTTCATCAACAAAACCCAAGAAACGTCCCGGGAAAGTTCCTGACGGGGGGTGCGGGTGTTTGTCACCCAGGCGCAACGGGCATCTTGCCTGTGCTATTTCGCAGCGAGTGTGCCTCGTTCAGCCTGCCCCACCAAAACACGGGCAGAATGCCAAATGGCCCTCGATGCGTTCCCCGCTCGTCGCAGTCGGCGTTGATTGGTCTTTCCGGTTGATGTTTCACGGTCATCTTCCTTCTACCTGGCACCCCAGGTTCTGATCTTCCATGGAGCGTAGCAAATCGGAAAGCCGGATGCGAGCAGAGTTTTTGGCCAGTCTCCCAGGTAGCGCCGAAGCCCCGGTCCAGGCCGGCGTGCCCACAACGCAACCCGTTTTCTGAGCAAGACTTGCACGTCGCATTGCGATTGGGAAGAGAGGGGGGTAGGCGGAGGGACCGAACGGCCCCCGTCCCCCGCAGAATCTGCCTGGATGGCCAATATACTTACCGTCGGAAAAAGGATTCCATCACGAAAGCACGAGAGCACAATGGGATTCGGAGGTGATTGCAAGTGTCCAATGACGAATTGAAACATGCAAATTGGAGTAGGTTGGCGGCGGTGCGCGGGGTTCATGTGCCGCGGCGGGCGGTTGCTTCGAGGCGGGCGACGTACTCGGCCAGGAACGCACGCGATTGCTCGACGGTGAATAGCCGGGGATCGCAACGCAGGCAGAGGGCCGTTTCTTCGGCGTAGGTCACGATGACGAGCGAGGCCCGGGTGAGCGGCCGAATCGGGGGGACGCCGGTGACGCGGGTGAGACGCACGTTGCCGCAGACGAGTTGGCGTCCTTTGCGGGGCAAGGGGGTCCGGGTGAGCACGCGGCCGACGTTGCTGACGACGACCGTGGCAAACGAGCGGTTGCGTCGGAGAAACCAGGAGACCATCCCACGCACGCCGCAGGCGATGGCCAAGCCGCCCAAGAAGTACCAGCCTAAGCGCCAGTTCTTGATCGCCTCGGTTTCCTCTTGGATCGTCGTCAGGAGTTGGGTGTCGTCCGTGCCCTGCCGGATTCGGCGGGTAAGAAAGGTAAAGCTCAACAGGTTGGCCGCCGGCATGAGCTGATCGTCACGCTCGCGCAACGAGGAGGGCATGTTGATGCGAATCCAGGGGTTGCCGCGCTGGCCGTGTCGGCGGTTCCAGGCACCAAGAGTCTGAAACATGTCGCGGATCACCAGATCGTTGATCGTCGCTCCCAAGGAGCCGGCGAGCGTGCGAAGCCGGCGGACCAGGATGGGATCGAGGATCTGCGTTTCAAAGCCGAGAAAGGGGATCGGCGTAACCTTTTCTCCCGGCGACGGCTTAGGAACGCTCAAGGGCGCCGGCTTGCGCAGAAGGATTCGGGCCCACACCCGGGCGCCCACATACCAATCGCGGATCACGCTGCGCCAGCCCCCTTCAACCGGCGGAAAATCACCGCGCCGGCGCAGACGTTCCACCTCGATCGGGCGGAGCACGACCGGCGGGTCGGCACCGGTCACCTCCTGACTATAGATCATCAACAAGTCTTCGAGGAAGCGAAACACGCCGAGCCCGTCGCAGCAGGCATGGTGGATTTCGAAGATCAAACGCGAGGTCTCGTCGGTGTATCGCGCCCAAATGCGGAGCCCCGATGCAATGCGCAGATCGATCCGTTCCCCGGCGGGATGCGACACGGGAATCCCCTCGGGAGCCCAATCGATCGGCGGCGCGGGAGCAGGGTTGGCGATCCAGACGGGCCGGCCATCCGGGCGGTCTTCGACCAAGGCATGAAGCATCGGATGGCGCACCAGCGCCGCGCGTACCGCACGTTCCAAGGGCTCGCGCTGCAGGACCCCGGCGAAGTCGAATACGACTGGATACGTCGTGGGATACTCGGCCCGATCGTCGCACCAGTAGTAATACTCAAACGGGGTCAGGGGGAGAGGAAACAGGTTGGAGGGGCTGGCATCAGACAAGGTGTTGCTCCTCGCAGAGGCTTTGGGCCGAGGGAGGGTTCAGGGGTGAGGCTTCCGAGGAATGGTGCATTGGCAAGGCAACGTGCTAGCTCGTTTCAAAGCGACACTGGCGGGACGCCAGTGCCACCCGACGTAAAGCCCCTGAACCCTTCAGGTGCAAGCCTGTTCCAAAAGGGCCGGCGGTACAACGCTGGGGACACGGATCGGATCGACGATGGCGAACTCGCGCTTTGGATGCCGTTGGATCCGACTGATGGCCGTGTGAGGATCGTGATTCCAGACGAGCCACCAGCCGCGGTCGGCCGCTTCGCCGAGCAGTTGTGGTTTGTAGCGTCGGGTGACCAAGGGATAGGTGTCGTAGGCCGTATGCCACATGCGTCGCACGTGGGCCGTACTTGGGCAGAGGTCGCCGAGATAGACCAGCGTCTGCGCGGCGCCGTCGAAGCGGATCGCCAGATGTCCTCGGCAATGTCCGCCTGTCAGGCGAACGCGCAGGCCAGGCAGGAGTTCCGCGTTGTCGTCGACGAGTTGCACCTGACCGGCGGCCTCCAAGGGGGCGAGGTTGTCGGCCCAATAGGCGGTCTGCAATTCGGGCGAGCCGCTGGTGGCATCCTCCCATTCCAGACGTCCAATCGCGTATTGTGCCCGGGGAAAGGTGGGCACCAAACGGCGTTGGTAATCGCGGCGCGTGCCGCCGCCGGCATGATCGAAGTGGAGGTGGCTCATCACGACCAGGTCGATCTCGTCGGGCTCCACGCCTCGCGCCGCCAGGCTGTCCAACAGGGGCTCGCCCGGCTCCATCCCGTAAAACTTGCGGTCCAGCAACCCATACTTGCCGCCGTAGCCCGTGTCGACCAACACGGTCTGGCGCCCGTTGCGGGCCAACAGGCAATGGCAACCGACACGAATCCGATTCGACTCGTCAGGTGCGATCACCGTGCTCCAAAGGCTTCGCGGCACGACGCCGAACAGCGCGCCGCCGTCGATCAGGAAACTGCCGCCGCTAATCGTCTCCAGACGCCAAGCTCCAAGTTGCATCTGACCTCCTGCGGGCTTAGGGGTTTTGACAAACCGCACCGGTTTTGTTTGTCCAAACCCGTTAGGGCAACTGATCGCGGAGGATCTTCCCGGCTGGCGAACGGGGGAGCGTTTCCAGCAGGGTGATCCGTTCCGGGCGTTTGTAGTAGACCAGGTTCTCTTCGCAATAGGCGCGAAGGTGCGACACCTCGAGTCCCCCCTCGACGACCACGGCCGCCTTGACGAACTGGGCGCCTGAGGCATGCTGGCCGGGGTAGACCTTGACCTCGACAACGCCCGGCAAGGTGGCCAGGACTTCTTCGACCTCGCTGGGGACGACCTTCAGACCGAAGACATTAATCACTTCGGTTTCGCGTCCTTTGAGGTACAGCGTGCCGTCGGCGTCGATCAGGCCCAAGTCGCCCGTCTTGAACCAGCCGTTGACCAACGGCGAGGTGTCCAAGTGTTCCGGGGCGAGGTAACCGGCCATCATCGAGGTGGAGCGAACGTAGACGGCGCCCGTCTGCGGAGGCAGATCGGCGTGTTCCTCCTCGCGGCGGATCTCGACCTCGACCTCGGGGAACGGATGCCCGACGCACCCCCCGTATTTTCCCAGGTCCTCAGGCTGGGTGAGGGCCACCACGCCGGTTTCGGTCGTTCCCAGAAGCGGGCGCACGACCAGCCCGGAAGCACGATAGAAATTGCGTGCGGTCCGTTCGGCCAGGGGCGAGCCGGCCGTAAACACGTGGCGTACGAACCGCCGCAACCGGTCGCCGGCGCCGAAGATCAGCATATCGAGCATCGCCGGGACGGCCGGCAGGATCGTGATCTTGTATTCCTGCACCGCCTGGTGGACGAGCTTCACGTTGAATCGCCGCATGGCCACGCAGGAGGCGCCGGACAAGAGCGGGACAATCACAGCATGGCCATAGGCATAGGCATGGCTCATCGGGGCGACGGCCAGGATCACGTCGGTGGCATCGATGCCGATCGCCTCGATATAGTGGAGTCCCTCGGCCACGGCGCAGGGTCCGGGGCGGGCGGCCACCTTGGGCACGCCTGTGGTGCCGGAGGTCGGATGCAACGGAACCGCGGCAGTCGCCTCGTAGTCGCGCTGGAAGGCCGGCTCCCGGTCATCCACCGTTCCCCAGAGGGCCTGGGCCCAGTCGCCGGCGTCGAGCAGGTCGACCGTCTTAACCAGCGGGGCAAGATCCTCTTCAGTCCGGCCATCGCAAAGGATGAAGCGGGCCCCGTAGTGCAACGCGGTCCGTTTCAACTCGGCGGGGGGCGTTTCCGCGTGGACGAGAAGGGGCGAGCCGCCGCGCGTGAGGATCGCCGCGAGGGTCGCGGGAAAGAGGGGGCCGTTGCCCACGGCCATCACGACCCGGTCCCCCGTCTCCAGCCCAAGCTGGCCCATCTGGCGCACCAGCGCCCGGCGTCCCCGGGCCAACGCCTCGGGCCGCACCACCAGACGCCGGTCGAGGTCGACCATCGAGCCGTGATAGTCTTCGGCCGCGCTGAGAATCGGTTCCGGACTCAGGTCGAGGGTTACTTGGTCAGACAGCATTGGACGGCAGCCTCCATGCGTTCCAGGACCAGGTCAATGTCACTCATCTTATGGGCGGTGGAGAGAAACATTGTCTCGAACATATTGGGATGGAAATAGACGCCGGAGCGTTGGAGCTGCTGCTGCAGCGTGATGTACTTCTCGAAGTCGCCATACTTGCGCACGTCGCGATACTCGCGGATCCGGCTGACCGGACCGGTGGTGAGGAACATCGAAAGGATCGGTCCGATCTGCTGGACGAGATGGGGTACGCCATGGCGGGTCAGAATCTCGTCAAGTCCCTCGGCCAATCGCGAGCCCACCAGGTGAAGATAGGCGTACATTCGCTCGCCTTGCGCGAGGACTTCATCCAAAACCGCTTCGGCGGCGGCCATTACCACGGCGTTGCCGGCATACACGCCGCCGTGGAACAGCGTGCCGTCGGCGATCAGTTCCATCATGTGCTGCGGGGCTCCAAAAGCAGCCACCGGATAGCCACCTCCGAGCGCCTTGGAGACTACCGTGATATCCGGGGAAACCCGGTAGTATTCCTGGGCTCCGCCGGCAGCCACGCGCAGGCCGGTGATCACTTCGTCGAACATCAAGAGGATGTTGCGATCGAGCGTCACCTCGCGCACGCCGCTCAAGAACTGGAGATCGGGGAGGATCGTCCCCGCGTTGCACATGATCGGTTCCATCAGGATCGCCGCGAGGTCCTCACCGTAGCGGTCCAGGCAGCGGTGGAGTACGTCGAGATCATTCCAGCGTGCCACGATCAATTCGTGCGGCGCGCCGTTGAGCCCGACCGTCCCGGGAATCGCCGGCCCAAAACCCTCCCGGGGTAACTCGGCCAACGGTGCATGGTAGCGATGGAACAGCGCGTCGCTCCAGCCATGGTAGTGTCCCTCGAACACGAGCACCTTCGGCCGGCCGGTGACCACGCGGGCCAGACGCACGGCGGCGTTGAGTGCCTCGGTGCCGGAGTTGGCGAAGCGGATCAACTCCATCCCCGGATAAAGCCGTTTGAGTTTCTCCGCCACGCGCATGCTGATTTCTGTGGGAAATCCCAACTGGCTGCCACACTCTTCAATCTGGCGGCGAACTGCCCGGATCACGTGCGCTGGGCAATGGCCGAAGATCAGCGGACCGTAGGCCATGTTCAGATCGATGTACTCCCGGCCATCGGCATCCCAGACCCGGGCCCCTTCGCCACGTTCAGCCACCAAGGGAAGCTGATAGGGGAGCACGCGCATCGTGCTGCTATCCCCACCCGCCAGACTCTTGCGCCCGCGCTGTAGTAGTTGCTCACACCGGGTCGCGGCGGCCGATGTGGAGGATGGACTGATTGTCGCCATGGTGCAACTCGACCCCTATGTGAGAGGACGGATTCGAAAGCAACTCCGGCCTCGCAAGGCAGGTCTCTTGTGCCCCCAGGACCGGAAGGTGCGTTATTCTAGAAACCCCCGTATCGCGGTCAAGAATCGGCTGAGGCATGTAGCCACCAGGGGTAAGGGGCCGAGCGCGGGCGCATTCCGTAAAGCCGGTTATGGTTTCGATGGAGGAACCCCCTTCCTAGCATTGCGAGAAGCGGAAACAGCGGAACGCCACGCAGTAGATCCCCTCGAAACTACGGAAAACGACAGGTTCCCGGCCGTTTTCCAACCGCCGACGAAGCGTGATTGGACACCTCGCCATTCAACGTTGCGGAGCAGCCTGTCGCGTGGATCATGTCGCGCAGGTCTCAGGTTTTTCCGTAGGCCCATGGGGGAAGTCGGCAAAAGCGAACCACCCAGGGACCGCGATCAGGAAAACCCCTAGCAGCCCAGAAGACTCGCGGGAAGGACTCGCATGGCCGAATTCCTTGAGAGACGGATCGACAGCAGGTTTCTTGTCCTTCCCTTCCTCGACGTGCCACTTCGATGCGTTTTACCGAGCCGTGTCGGGCGTTGGGAGGTATGCCGCTCGGAACGCCACCGCACGCGTTCCCGCCAGGTTTTGTTGGCCCAAAACCTTCAGAGCAACTGGTCAAGTTCGTCGACCAGGCGGTCAAAATAACTCAGGGCCGTGTCGACTGCCTCGGGGCGTTCCATGTCCACCCCTGCATCGCGCAACAGATCCAGGGGATCTTTCGAGCAGCCGGCTTGGAGGAAGCGGAGATAGGCGTCCAGTTCCTGGGTCCCGCCGCCGGTGACCCGATCGGCCAAGGCGATCGCGGCCGACATCCCCGTGGCGTACTTGTAGACGTAGAACGCCCGATAGAAATGCGGAATCCGGAAACACTCCAGCGACAGTTCTTCATCGAGTACGAACTCGGGGCCGAAGTACTGTACCAGCAGTTCCCGATAAACGCTCTTGAACCGATCGACGGTGAGCGGTTCGTTCTGCTCGGCCAGGCTGTGGGTGATCTTCTCGAACTCAGCAAACATTGTCTGCCGGTAGATTGTCGCGCGCATCGCGTCGATCTGCCGGTTGATCAGATAGGCCCGGCGGCGGTCGTCGCGAGCCTTCTTGAGCAAGTGGCGGCTGAGAAGCTGTTCGTTGAACGTGCTGGCCACCTCGGCCACGAAGATCACGTAATTGTAGTACTGGTAGGGCTGGTGCTTGGCCGAGTAGTAGCTGTGCATCGAATGGCCCGCCTCGTGGGCGAGCGTGAACACATGGTCGAGCACCGTCGGCTGATAGTTCATCAGGATGTAGGGGTCGCCATCGAACGAGCCGGCGCTGAAGGCCCCGCTTTGCTTCCCTTTGTTTTCGTAGCGGTCGCACCAGCGTCCCTTGAGCCCTGCTTCCAGCGCCGCACAGTAGTCGCTCCCCAACGGCTCCAAAGCGTCAATCACCAGCTTGACCGCCTGATCCCAGGTGTGCTTCGTCTCCAAATCGCTGAGAATCGGCACATAGGTGTCGTAATGGTGAATCTCGCGGAGCTTCATCTTGCGCCGCCGCACGTCGTAGTAGCGGTAGAGCGACGGCAGATGTTGATGGACCGTGTCGATGAGATTGTCGTAGACGGCCACGGGCACCTGATCGGGGAAGAGCGAGGCTTCCAGGGCGCTGGGGAAATTTCGCGCTCGGGCGTAATACACGTCGCGTTGAATTGAGCCGTTCAGCGTGGCGGCCAGGGTGTACTGATGGTCGGCGTATTCCTGGTAGAGCTTGTGGAAGGCCGTTTTGCGCACGCTCCGCTTGGGGGAGTGGAGCAAGGCGGTGAAGGACGAATGCGTCAATTCGACCCACTGTCCGTTCTCATCCTTGACCATGCCGAACTTCAAGTCGGCGTCGTTCAACTGCCGGAAGATCTTGCTGCAGGCTTCGGCCATTTCGCTTTGCATGGCCAGGAGCCGTTCTTCTTTTTCGCTGAGCGTGTGCGGTTTGTAGCGGAGCACCCGTTCCAAGACGAGCCGATAGGGGGCCAAGCGTTCGTGGGCGAGGAACGCGTGGATCGTGTCGTCGGGGATGGCGAGAATCTCCGGCCGGATGAAGCTGGAGGCCTGGGCGGCCCGGCTGGCGGCGTTGACGAACCGCCCTTGCGTCCGTTGATAATTGCTGTTGGTGGTATCCTCGGCCGTCTTCAAGAAGGCATACGTGCCGAGCCGTTCGCCGTCGCGATCCAGTTGGGTGTCGAAGTCCAGACAGGCGGCCAAGGTGTCGGCGCTTTCGCCCAAGTGTCCCTGGAACTGCCCGTAGCCCTCGATCCGCTGTTCCCAGGCGGTAAACGCCTCTTCCCACGCCGTGTCGGTGGCAAACAGGCTGCGGAGATCCCAGCAGTCCGACGGTTTCATCTTGCTGCGAGGCGGGAGACGCTTGACGTTCTTCATGGGAAACCTCATCTAGGTGCAAGGGCGTGCCCACGCTGCCACCGGGGGATGCGGCGTGTCTACCACTTTAGGAGCATCGTGGCCCAGGTCAACCCGGCGCCGAATCCGCTCAACAGGAGCACCTTGCCCCGCTGGATTCGGCCTTCCTGGAACGCCTCGGCCAACGCCAAGGGGATGCTGGCCGACGAGGTGTTGCCGTAGCGGGCGAGATTGGTGACGACCTTCTTGGGGTCGAGTCCCGTGGCCTGGACGGCCGCATCGATGATCCGGATGTTGGCCTGATGAAGGACGACCAGATCGACCCCGTCCTGGGTCAACTCGGCGCGGCGGAGCACTTCGCCGACCGTATCCTGCAGCATGCGCACGGCCCATTTGAAGATCGGCCGGCCTTCCATGCGCATGAAGTGCCGCCCGTCGCTGCAATGCTCTTGGGAATAGGGCAGACGCGACCCGCCCATCTCTCGCCAGAGCAGGCTCGCGCCGGAGCCGTCGGCCCCAACGGCAAACGCCAACACCCCTTGGTCCGCGCTTCCCGGCGCCAGGAGCACGGCCCCGGCGCCGTCGCCAAACAGCGGATAGGTCCGCTTGTCGGCCGGGTCAAGGATTCGCGAGTTGCACTCCGCGCCGATGACCAAGACCAGGCGGCAACATCCTGTGGCGATATACTGCATCCCCGTTAACAGGGAAAAGGCAAAGCTGGAACAGGCGGCCTGAAGATCCAAGGCCGGGGCCTGCAACCCGAGCCGATCCTGCACCAGACAGGCCGTCGAGGGGAGCAGCAGATCGGGAGAAAAAGTGCCGACCAAGACCAGATCGATATCCTGCGGATTGACACCGGCCTGCTTGATGCAACGCCGGGCCGCCTCGACCGCCAAATCGCTGGTGGCCATCCCGGGCGGCGCATGGCGCCGTTCGAGGATACCGGTCCGCTGGCGGATCCAATCGGCGTCGTAACCGAGCGAAGCGAGGTCTTCGTTGCGTACTACATTGTCGGGGGCATAGGCCCCCACGCCGACGACCTGCACACCCATCAAGCACCCCGTCCGGGAAGGCTTCACTAGATCCACATTCTCGCTGGGGCGGGCAATATCGCTAGTCATGTTGCCTGTTGGGTTGGACCGGAATACACGCGGTGTACCGCCGGGGGGATCCTCTTGACCCGGCGGCACAAGAATACGGGAAATCTGAAGACTAAGGCTTTCCGGTCCGCTTCTCAAGAGCGATCGCCGATTTTCTTGAGCGAACCGACCGTTTCCCCTCTCCGATGGCCCCCCTTCGGACTATATTCCCTCAAATCCCTGATCGGCAAAGCCCCATTAAGCCCCTCCCTGGCGGTTCATTTCCGTGTGTCGGGGCTTGGCGCTCGCCGGTTGAGGTGCTAATCAACCCTTTGGCGGGGTGTCAGGGAGGTTCGTTTCTGGTTAAGTTAAGAATCTACGTTGAGTACACCAGAAGTTGATGGAGCCACATCTCGAGTTGCGTTCTTTGGCATGTGTTTGTTGGCAATCCAATATCAGACGGCCCCGGATGCCCCGATCCTTCTAGCCCAGAATCGGGAGGAGTCGTTCGATCGTCCTGCACAAGTCCCGCGAATTCAATCGGGTAAGCCTCGGGTCGTATGTGGCATCGACCGAAAGGCTGGGGGGACTTGGCTAGGGGTCAACCAGTACGGGTTGGTGGTCGCGGTAGCCAACCGTGCCAAGACACACGTACCGCCGGAGCCCCGTTCGCGTGGCCTCTTGTGCCGGGAACTGCTGGCTTGTCGTACTGCCGGCGAGGCCGCCGAACAGGCAGCCCGCCAGCTCGCGACCGGCGCGTATGCCGGGGCCAATTACCTGTGTGCCGACGCCCAGTCGGGGGCGGTGGTCTACGGAGGCAACACAATCGAGGTCGTTGAGTTGACCCCCGGCTTGCATCTGATGACCAACGGCAACCTCGACGATTCAAGCGACGAACGGCAGGGGTTTGTTCGTCGCTTGTTGACCCTGCAGCGTCTCGATTCGGCCGTGGCTTTTCTGGCCGTGGCCAGCCGGACCTTTTCTCGCAAGCCCGACCGGGCCGGCCGGCGCGGGGTGGTCCTCCCCGGTTCCCAGTACGGGACCGTCTCTTCGCCGCTCCTCTCCCTGGCCGAGCGCCCGCAAAGCTCGGTGCTCCAGTACGCCCCCGGCCCTCCCTCCGAATACGCCTACGACGACCTCTCCGCCCTTTTGCGCCAAGTGCTCTCCACCGAACGCCAGTGAGAATGAGTGGGCAGTAGGCAGTGGCCAGTGAAAAGAGGATTGGTGACTGAGTTGGCAATGAATATCGGAAACGTATTGTTCAGGGCTGTTTTCCGCTTTCCCCTTTCCGCTTTCCCTCATTGACGTCTGGCTCGCAACTGGGGACAATCTCCAGTAAGTCCTTGCCACCCTTTGGCTTGACAACTTGGCTTTGAGAGAAGAGAGCGAAGAATCCGGTATGGCCCAATCACGAGTCGGTATCTGGCTGATCGGAGCTCGAGGCGGCATCGCCTCAACCACTCTGGTAGGGCTGGCGGCGTTGAAACGAAACTTGATCGGCAACTGGGGGCTAGTCAGCCAGTTGCCCGAGTTTCGCGCGCTCGGTCTGGCCGCCTGGTCGGACTTCGTCGTCGGGGGCCACGAGATCCGCAACGTCCGGTTGTTTGACGAGGCCCTGCGTCTGGTAACCGAGAGCCGGGCCATTGAACGTCATCTGGTCGAAGCGGCCCGGGAAGAGTTGGACCAGATCGACCAGCGAATCCGGCCGGGGACGGTCTGCAATGTCGGTCCCACGATCGAACAGTTTGCCGGGGCCAATATTCCCCGCTATGAAGTGCCCCGCCAGGCCGTGGAGCGGATTACCGGGGACCTGACCGAGTTCGCCGAGGCCCATCAGTTGCGGCATGTGATCGTCGTGAACATCGCCTCCACGGAGCCGGCCGTCGAGCTGACGAGTTTGCCGAAGACCTGGGCCGCGTTGGAACCGCTCCTCGATCAACCCGAGTTGTGCCCGTTGCCGGCCAGTTCCCTGTACGCGATTGCCGCCTTGAGTCTCGGCTACTCGTACATCAACTTCACGCCATCGCTCGGCTCCGCGCCAGAAGCGATTGACGAGCTGGCCCAGTTGCACCGCACACGCCACATGGGCTGCGACGGCAAGACGGGCGAAACGCTGATGAAGAGCGTGCTGGCCCCGATGTTTGCCAGCCGGCACCTCCAGGTGATGAGTTGGGTCGGCCACAACATCTTCGGCAACATGGACGGCAAGGTCCTCAACGATCCGATCAACAAGGCGGGCAAAGTGGCCAGCAAAGATCACCTTCTGGCCGACATCCTCGGCTACCGGCCACAAACGTTGGTCTCGATCGAGTACATCGAGAGCCTCGGCGACTGGAAGACGGCCTGGGACCACATCCACTTTGCCGGCTTCCTCGGCACCCCCATGACCCTCCAGTTCATCTGGCAAGGGTGCGACTCGTTGCTGGCCGCCCCGTTGGTCTTGGACCTGATCCGCTTCACCGAGCTGGCTTGGCGCCGCGGGGAGACGGGGAAACTGACCTTCCTGGCCAGTTTCTTCAAAAGCCCTTACGGGGTCGACGAGCAAAGCTTCATCCACCAATTCCAAATGCTCCAAGAATGGGCAGGACGCAAGCCCTAAAGCGTCCCCCGAACGGCATGCACACACGAGAAACCCCACCTGTAACCCAACCCACCCCGGAGTCGCAACCTCCCAAGTCGAAGACTTCGCCAGGGCGACGCAAGAAGTCCGCCAAGAAGCCGGCTGAGGCCAAACCGCCAGCTGCCAAGCCCGCCGCGGGAAAGCCAATGGCCGCCAAGCCCACGCCGGTGAAACCGGCTGCCACCAAACCGGCTGCCACCAAACCGGCTGCCACCAAACCGGCTGCCAC
>CAZLDQ010000057.1:18118-28689 GCA_964558295.1 uncultured Planctomycetaceae bacterium
CGGCTGCCACCAAACCGGCTGCCACCAAACCGGCTGCCACCAAACCGGCTGCCACCAAACCGGCTGCCACTAAACCGGCTGCCGCTAAACCGGCCGCGGCCAAACCGGCCGCCCCAAAATCGGTGGGACTGTTCGGTAGTCTGCCCCTTTCAGAAACCACGCGCAAGGCCCTCGATCAGGCCGATTACCTCGAGCCGACGCCGGTTCAGGCAGGCGTGATCCCCAAAGCGCTGGCAGGGCTCGATCTGATGGCCCAGGCCCAGACCGGTACGGGCAAGACGGCGGCCTTCGCGATCCCGATTCTCGAACGGCTCGAACTAGGCGACGAAGTCGGTGATCCGCAGGCGTTGATCCTTGTCCCTACTCGGGAACTGGCCGTCCAGGTCCGCGACGAGTTCATCAAGTTGGCCGCCGGCCGCGACGTGGAGATTGTCGCCCTCTATGGAGGCAAGCCGCTGCGCAAACAGGCCGAACAGCTCAGCCAGGGGGTCGACGTGGTCGTCGGCACGCCCGGCCGGGTGCTCGATCATCTCGCTCGGCGCAACTTGATCCTGAATGATCTCCGCATGGTGGTCCTCGACGAGGCCGACCGGATGCTGGATATCGGCTTTCGTCCGGATATCGAAAAGATCCTCCGCCGCTGCCCGAAGAACCGCCAGACACTCTTGTTGACCGCCACGCTCCCCGGGCCGGTCCGCCGCCTGGCCGAGCAGTACATGCACCAGCCGGAGGTCCTCAACTTCTCGCCGAAGGAAGTGGCCGTCGAGACGATCGAGCAGTTCTACTTCACCGTTGATCCGGAGAAGAAGTTCGATCTGTTGGTCGAACTCCTCCGCCGCGAGAGCCCCAAGCAAGCGATCATCTTTTGCCGCACCAAACGCGGCACCGACAGCGTTCATCATCGGCTTGCCCGAAAGTTCGAGGGGGTCGGTACGATCCACGGCGATCTGGCCCAACGGGTCCGCGACCGGGCCATGGACCAGTTCCGCCGTGGGAAGATCCGCTATCTCGTGGCCACTGATGTCGTCGGCCGGGGGATCGACGTGAGCGGCATCTCCCACATCATCAACTACGACATTCCCGAGTTCAGCGACGACTACGTGCACCGCGTCGGTCGCACCGGGCGCATGGGGCGCGAGGGGGTGGCCTACACCTTTGTCACCCCCGAGGAAGGCAAAGAGCTCACGCGGATTGAAATGCGCATCAATCGTCTCCTCAAACGGGATGAAATCGCCGGCTTCGATTCCTTCCTCAAGCCCGAGGAAACGCCGGGGGCCACGCCCGAGGTCGCCGAGACCGAGCCCGTCGTCCGCAAGCCGGTCTACGGCCGTCCCACGCGTCGTATCCGCCGGGCCCTCTAGCCCTTTTTTGGCCGGCGTGCTTGCTCGCCGGTCCCATCGCGTGGCGCGGCGTTGTCTTGCGCTGCCGGGCGTCATATCGCGCAAAAAAAGGAGAGTGCCGGTTCATAAAACCATCGACATCGCCGGGGTGGCGATCTATACTGGAGTCTCCGGCAGCCGCCCTTCTGGGGAGGCGGCAACCGCCCGTTGACATCCCGCCCCGTTACCTGTGACTCGTTTCTCGGGACACAGCCCAAGCAAGCCATCCTGATCACGAGGAGTCTCCCATGATGAACCGCGCACCCCATGCCCCCGGGACTTCGTGCACGACCACTCGCCTCGTCAAGGCCGCGTGGATCGTGTTGCTCAGCGGACTGGTCGTCGCTCCTGCGGCCGTCGGGGCGGCCGATTATCTTGGCCCCAGCGAAGTGGCAGCCACGAAGGACGGCAACCACCTCCTGGTGCTGAACGCGGACGCCGGGCAGATTGCCGTGGTGGAACTGGCCTCCAACAAGGTCGCGCGCACAATCCCCTGCCCAGCCCGGCCGACCGGCTTCGTCCAGAGTCCCGACGGCTCGAAGCTCTATGTGACCAGCGGCATGCCGGCCGGGACGGTCGCGATCATCGACACCGCCTCGGGCCAGGTGTCGGCCACGATTCCCGTCGGCCATACGCCCCGTGCCCCAGTGGTCACCCCCGACGGCAAGCGGCTGTTCGTCTGTAACCAGTTCAACAACAACGTCTCCGTAATCGACCTGGAGATCAAGAAGGAATTGACCCGGGTGCCGGTGATCCGCGAGCCGATCGCCTCGGCCATTACTCCCGACGGCAAGCTGGTGCTGGTCAACAATCAGATTCCCAACGACCAAGCCGACAGCTACGACGTGGCTACGGCGGTGAGCCTGATCGAGACGGCCACTAACCAGGTGACCAACCTCCGCTTGCCCAACGGCAGTTCGAGCATGCACGGGATCGCCGTCTCCCCCGACGGCAAGTATGCCTATGCGGTCCACATCCTGGCCCGTTACCAGATGCCGACCACGCAATTGGAACGGGGCTGGATGAACACCAACGCGATGAGCGTGATCGACGTGGCCCAGAAGAAGCTGATCAACACGGTCCTCTTGGACGACGTCGATTTGGGGGCGGCGAACCCCTGGGGCGTGGCCTGCACGGCCGACGGGAGCAAGATCTGCATCACCACCGCCGGTACCCAGGAACTGTGCGTCATCAACGCGCCGGGCCTCCTCGAAAAACTCCTGAAGATGCCGGCCAATGAAGAAGAAGCCCGTAAGCAGGGCAAACAGCAAGACAACACCGGCGCCTACGCCTCGTTCACGGCGGCCGACGTGCCCAACGATCTGGCCTTCCTGGTCGACCTGAAGCAGCGGATCAAGCTCGAAGGCAACGGGCCGCGGGGCGTAGCCGTCGTGGGCAACAAGGCCTATGCGGCCGTCTATTTCAGCGATATGCTGGCCGTGGTCGATCTGGAAGCCAAGTCTGGTCGGCGGGTCAGCACGATTCCCTTGGGCCCCCTCCCGCAACTAACCCTCCAGCGCCGCGGCGAGATGAACTTCCACGACGCGGCCCTCTGCTTCCAGCAATGGCAGAGTTGCTCCAGTTGCCATCCAGAAGCCCGAATCGATGGACTGAACTGGGACCTGATGAACGACGGGATGGGCAATCCGAAGAACAACAAGAGCATGCTCCTGGTCTTCAAGACGCCCCCCTGCATGTCGCTGGGCGTGCGTCCCACCCCCGAATCGGCGGTCCGCGCGGGGATCACCCACATCCAATTCGCCGTGCGCCCGGAAGAAGACGCCTTGGCGATTGACGAGTACCTCAAATCGCTCACCCCCGTTCCCAGCCCTCATTTGGTCAACGGCCAATTGAGCGAAGCGGCCCAGCGGGGCAAGGCCCTTTTCTTCAGCGACCGGATCGGCTGCCACCAGTGCCATCCCGCGCCGCTCTACACGGACTTGAAGATGCACGACGTCGGTTCGAAAGGCGAGTATGACCGCCACCAGTCGTCGTTCGACACGCCCACGCTCGTCGAGTGCTGGCGCACGGCACCTTACATGCACGACGGCCACTACGTCACCGTCAAGGAACTGATCCGCGAAGGCAAGCACGGTAACCGCGTGGGCGAGGTCGAAAAGCTCACCGAACAGGAACTCGACGACCTGGTCGAATTCGTCCTTTCCCTCTGATCCGGCCGCCGCTTGCGGCGAAAGTTGGGCTGCAACCGCCGTTCGTGGGATTCTCCGGTAGACCGGATGGCAACCGGAGAGAGGTGCTGCTCGCGCTCTGCTGTGAGAAAGGGCCTCACGCGGCGCGTGACGACTACGCGGTTGGCAAGCTGAGAGACGATAAGTGGATCGGGTGATTTCTGAGCGAATCATCGGGTATCTTCTGAGCGGATCGCGGTTTCTCGTCATCTGCGGGCGAAACGTCGCTTGCCGCTGTCGAAAAAGACAGCTAATCGCTTAAGCCAAGTGAGCACTTGGCGCATAAGTGTCCTAAGCAATCCGCGCAGAAATCTGGAAAATGCCAGCCTCTTGCGAAGGTCGTGCGTTTCGTATGGGCCAAGGCTGCGCGGAGTGACGAGCGTGGCCTGGGCGCACGCGGTCTAAGTCCCTGATAGAACAGCGATTGAGTGAAGATCACACGCTGCGGGCAGACGGGGTCAAAGGTTAGCCTCTTGGGACGACCTCGGCCGAGCAAGGCGGAGGCGTGGCCACGGTCTCTGTGGACAGGCCGTGTGGACAAGCCCTGCACGGCTTTTCCCGTCCATATAATGAGGCCGCTGCAATTCCCCCTCTTTGGCACGGTCTTCTTGACAGGGAGGTCCCATCGCAGTGGCGCGATGAGCCAGTAGTCGGCCTGGTGGACATCCCTGAGGAGGAGGTCCTAGCAATGAGTGAGGCAACCCATGCGATACTGCTTGTTGACCGGAGCTACCGGTCTGGTCGGCCGCTATCTGCTGCGCGATCTGTTGGCAGCCGGCGTGCCGATGGCGGTCGTCACCCGCCGGGAGCGACTGCTTAGTGCCTCGCAACGGATCGAGGCCGTCATGAATCACTGGGAGGAGGAGCAGGGACGAACGCTCCCCCGCCCCGTGGTCTTGGAAGGCGACCTGAGCCAACCGGGACTTGGCCTGGACGCCTCGGCGCGACGCTGGCTCACACGCTACTGCGACACTCTCTTGCACAGCGCCGCCAGCATGGCCTTTCGCCCCGACGCTCGCGGCGAGCCGTGGCGCACGAACGTCGAGGGGCTGGAGCATCTTTTGGAATTGTGCCGTCAGGCAGGCATTCGCCAGATGCACCACCTGTCGACGGCCTACATTTGCGGCCTGCGCACGGGAAAGATTCTCGAGACGGAGTTGGACGAAGGGCAGGCGATGGGCAACGTCTACGAGGACAGCAAGATCAAGGCGGAAAAGCTCGTCCGCTCAGCCGACTTCGACACGCTGACCGTCTACCGGCCGGCGAGCATCATCGGCGATTCGCAGACCGGCTACAGCACCAACTATCACGGATTCTACCTCCCTCTGCAATTGGCCTATTCGTTCTGCGGCCGGATTCCACCGCGTCAGATGAACGAGCGGTTCCTCACGCTGTTGGGGCTCAGCGGCGACGAAGGCAAGAACTTTGTCCCCGTCGACTGGATTGCGGCGGCGATTACCTACCTGTTCCTCCATCCGGAGCATCATGGGCGAACCTATCACCTCACGTCCCCCAAGCCGGTCACGGTACGGTTGTTCCAGCGGGTCGTCCAGGACGCCATCGAGCGTTATTCGAAACGGGCCACCACCAAAGACGTCGCCGCTGAGGAGCTGGCTGTCTTCGAAAAACTTTACTACGAGCAAATGACGATCTACCGCTCGCACTGGCGCGACGATCCGAGTTTTGACCGAACCAACACCGAGCGGGCCCTTGGGCACCTTCCCTGCCCGGCGATCGACTACGACCTCCTGATGCGTGTGGCCCGCTATCCGATCGAGACGAACTTCATGCTCCGTCGCCACACGCCCGTCGCCAGTCCGATCGACACGGAGCGGCATCTTGCGCCGTTTCTGGAGGCCCGTCACCCCTTGGACAACGGCGCGCCTGCGGTCGATCGGGTGACTATCCAGGTCAACGGCAACGGTGGCGGGCAATGGCAGCTTTTGGTGCGCGACGGCACGGTGCTCGGCGCCGAACCGGGCCTCAGTGAGTCCGCCACGGCGAGCTACTACCTGAACAGCGAAACGTTGGCCGCCCTGGTCCGCGGCGACCTGACCATCCCGCAGTCGGTCCAAACGGGCCGCTTGCTGATCGAAGGCCCACGCGGCGCTCACGACCAGTTGATGCGACTGTTCCAACAAGTGCTCACTCCGACTTGACTCGATCCGCTTAATTACCGGGGGGACCTCTCCGCGATTCTTCCGGTCCTCCGAAGTCCTTTCTAGCGGTGCCTTGCCACGGACGCCACGCGATCCACAGCAGTCACCAGGGAGCTGCAAACCATGACCCAAGCGAACGACGCAACGCATATCCCGCTGGCGATCATCGGGATGGCCTGCCGATTACCCGGCGCCGACAACCTCGACGAGTATTGGCGGTTGTTGATCGAGGGACGCAGCGCCATCCGGGAGCTTCCGCCCGACCGCCTCGACCAGGATCTGTACTACGACCCGCGCAAAGGAGTCCGCGGCAAGACCTATTCCAAGCTCGGCGGAGTGATCAACTCGAAAACCTTCGACCGCCAGGCTTGCCCGATTCCCGAAGAGTTGGTCCGCTCGGTCGACACGGCCCACCTGTTGATGTGCGAGGTGACGGCTTCGGCCCTGCGTCATGCGGGGCTCGACCCGTTCAACCTTCCGTTGCGGAACACGGGCGTGTTCATCGGCCATGCCCAGGGGAGCGGCCTCGCAGGCGATTACACCTACGCCACCTGTATTGAAGAAGCGGCGCAGTTCCTTCGCGAGGTCGACGAATTCCGCCAGTTGCCCCCGGCCGACCAGGAGGCGGTGATCCAGGAACTCGTCGCCACGGTGCGAGGCCAACTCCCCCAACGGTCCGCCGACTCGCCGGATGTGTCCACGAGCATGATCGCCGGCACGATCTCCAAGGCCTTCGGCCTCAACGGCCCCTATTTGGCGTTGAACTCCGCCTGCGCGTCGTCGCTTCAGGCGATGCTGCTGGCGGCGCGGGCCCTGCAATTGGGGCGCGTCGACATGGCCATCGCCGGCGGCGCATCCGACTGCAAGAGCGATTCGCTCGTGCTCTTCTCGATGGCCCAGTCAATGAGCGCCACCGGCTCGCGTCCGTTTGACGTCGATGCCGACGGGCTGATCTGCTCCGAGGGCTACGTGGCCTTGGTCATGAAAACCCTTTCCCGCGCACTGGCCGACGGCGACCGGATCCTGGCCGTCGTGCGCGGATTGGGGATTTCCTCCGACGGCCGGGGCAAAAGCCTTTGGGCCCCACGCAAAGAAGGCCAGATCAAGGCGATGCAGCGGGCCTACCAGAACGGCGTGGAAATGGGAGACCTCCAGTACATCGAGGGCCACTCGACGGCCACCCAACTCGGCGACGCCACGGAGATGAACACCCTGGCCGAAGTCCTCTCCGGCAAGCTCCCCGCCGGCAAGAAAATCCCGGTAACCAGCGTCAAAGCCAACATCGGCCACTCGCTCGAAGCGGCCGGTATCGCCGGAGTGATCAAGGCGATCCTCGCCATGCACCATGGCATGATCCCGCCGGCGATCAATATCACCGAACTCAATCCGAAAATCGACTGGGCCAACGTGCCGGTCTATGTGCCGCGGGAACCGACCCCCTGGCCCGCCCCGGCCGATGGCAAACCGCGCCGCGCCGGCGTCAACGCTTTTGGCATCGGCGGCCTGAACATGCACGTCGTACTCGACCAGTACACGGAGGCAGCACGCCAGTTGGTCCACGCCCCCGACCGCACGGCCGGCAGGACGCAGCCGAGCGACGCCGACGCCGTGGCGATCATCGGCCGCGCCTGCATCCTCCCCGGGGCCAAGAATCTGGAGGGCTTTTGGGATCTGCTTGTCTCGGGACGTGATCCGAAAACGCATGTCCCCCCAGACCGCTGGAATCCCGCATGGGGCTACCAGCCCGGGGCGCCCACGCCGTTCCGCAGCCCGACCACTCTGGGCGGGTTCATCACCGATTTCGAGTACGACTGGCGTACCCACAAGGTCCCGCCCAAGCAAGTGGCCCAGGCCGATCCGCTCCAGTTCATGCTCCTGGAAGCGGCGGACCAAGCCCTGAAGGACGCGGGCTACGACCGCCGGCCGTTTGATCGCACCCGGGTGGGCGTGCTCGTGGGGACCGAGTTTGGCGGCGATTTCGGTCTGCAGTTGCAGATGGGACTCCGGCTGCCGCACATGGGACGGATTCTCCATTCGCTCTTGACGCGCCGCGGCCTCTCCGACGAACAGGCCGCCGTGATCGACAAGAACTTCGGCGATAGGCTCTTGGACCATTGGCCGGCCCTGATCGACGAGAGCGGCAGTTTCAGCACCAGTTCGCTCGCCTCCCGGATCACGAAGACTTGGGACCTGATGGGCGGAGCAGCCGCGTTGGACGCCGGTTCGACCTCCGCCCTGGCGGCGCTTTGCACCAGTATCGACATGCTCTTGGCCGGCGACGTCGACATGATGGTCTGCGCCGCCGGCCAGCGGCGCATGGGGCTGGCCGCCTACGAAACCCTGGCCTTGGCCAAGGTCCTCTCGACTGATGCGAAGCCTCGGGCCCCGTTCGATGCCCAGGCCACAGGCTACGTGCCTGGCGAAGGCGTGGGCGTGGTCCTGTTGAAACGGTTGGCCGATGCCCGACGCGACGGCGATCCGATCCACGGCATTCTCCGCGGCGTGGGCGCCGGGCACCACGAGTCGTGGGGGCAGTCGGTGCGTTTGGCCGTCGAACGTTCGCTAGCCGACGCCCAGGTCCAGGCCGGCGACCTGGCCTTCGTGGCCGCTGACGGCAACGGACAGCCGTCGATCGACGAAGAGCAAGCCCAGGTGTTCGTGGCCCTCCAGGGCGACCAGACACGGCCTGAGCCGCTCCGGCTGGGAACACTCGTCGGCCAGATCGGTCACACCGGTGGGGCCTCGGGCATGGCCACGCTGCTCAAGGCGACCTTGGAGCTCGAACACGATGAACTGACGCCGAGTCTTGGGCTCCAAACGCCCGTCGCGGCAATCGCCCAACACCCGGAGATCCTCCAAGCCGCTACCCGACGGGAACCGCTCGTGCACGCAACTCCCGATGGACGACGCCTGGCCGGGGTGAGCGGATGCGACAAGGGGCTGGCCTATCATGTGATCCTCGAAAAAGGGAGCAAGGTTCCCGTGCCGCCACGCCACGCGCCTCAAGCCCCAGTGTCCCAACCGCGACCAACCCCCAAGGCGGAAGCCCCGAAGGTGTCCGCCGCGTCGCTGGCTGCCACGGCGGGCGAAGCCTCCGACTGGCGGATTTTCCGCCTCGGCGCCGCAACCCCCAAGGCGCTCTTCGAGCGACTCGCCCAGGCCGCGGCCGCGGGTCCGTCGCTCTATGCCACCGCCACGGCCACCCGGTTTACCCCCGCCGATCGCGTGCGGTTGGCGGTCGTCGCGGAGAATCCGGCCGCGTTGGCCCAGCGTCTGCAAACCGCCGCCAAACAGGTGGCCAGTCCCACGGTCCGAACGGTTTTGGAGCAGCAGGGGATCTTCTACCGTCAACTCGGCCCTCGGGCACCGCGAATCGCCTTTGTCTTCTCCGGGCAGGGGTCGCAATACAGCGGGATGCTCCGCGAGTTGGTGGCGGGCATACCCGCAGCGGCGGCCGCCATGCGCGAGGCCGACGCCGTGATGGCTCGCCTCGGCTACCTGACGTTTGCTCAGATGGCGTGGGACGACACGGCGCCGATTGGCACCGACATCTGGCTCACCCAAGCCTCAGTCCTCCTGGCCGACTGGATCATCCTGGCCACCTTGTACGACCGCGGCATTCGCCCAGACGTCGTCTTCGGCCACAGCTACGGGGAATACGTGGCTCTGATGGCCGCCGGCGTGTGGGATTTTGAACAAACCGTGCGAGTCACGCGGGCACGCAGTGATGCGATCGAGCAAACCCCGTCAACCCGCGGCGCGATGCTGGCGACCACGGCCCCACCGGAGATCATCGACCAATTGGCCAAGCGTTATGGGCGTCCCCTGTTCGTCGCCAATCACAATGGCCCCGAACAGACGGTCGTGGCCGGACAGCGGGAGATCATCGAGGACTTTGCCGCGGTCGTCGTGCGTGAATCGTTCCAAGCCCGGCTGTTGGCCGTCCCCTGTCCATTCCACACCCCGATCATGAAAGAGGCCGGGATGGCCCTGGAGCGTTCGCTCGCCAGTTTCCCGATCGGGGAACCCCGCGTGCCGATGCTTAGCGTTGTGACCAACGACTATGTGACCGCTCCCGAAGAGATTCGCGCCAATCTCGTGGCCCACATGACTTGCCCAGTCCACTACGTCGATCTCGTGCGCCGGGTCGTCGCCGAAGACGCCACGGTGTTGGTCGAGGTCGGCCCCAACCAAACCTTGACCGGGCTCCACCGCCGGATCACCGAAGGGTACAACATCCCGATCATCGCCAGCGACAACCCCAAACGGCCCGGACGCATGCAACTCGAGTGCGTGCAAGCCTTGCTGGAATGCACAGGCGCCTTGGATCCGGCCGAGGCGGCGGTGTCTCCCATCCGTCGGGCACCGGCGCAAGCCCGGACGGCTGGCCCGGCGATCCTCCACTTCGACGCCACCGCGCGGCGGCGTGAGAAGATGCGGGCCAGCGCCGAAGGCAAGTCGGTCACGACGGGACGTCCCTCGCCGACACCGGCCGCGTCCCGCGAACCGGCCGCCAACCGGATTCGCCAACCGGTCACGCCGTCGGCGACCGGCAACGGCCCGCCCAAGCCTCCCACAGCGTCGGCCGACCGGCTCGGCACGTCAAGCGGCAGTGTCACGTCGATCGGAGGCACTCGGGCGGCACCGCCCAGCAGTCTCCCGGCGTCACCCGCCCCGCAAGCCCCAGCACCGGCAGCGCAGCCGGTAACGCGAACCGATCTCAATCCGGCCGAGTTGGAAGCGTTCTTGATCCGCTTCGTCGTCGAGCAGACCGGCTATCCGCCCGAGGTCGTGGAGCTCGACGCCGACCTGGAAGCCGATCTGGGGATCGACAGCATCAAGAA
>CAZLDQ010000058.1:0-27243 GCA_964558295.1 uncultured Planctomycetaceae bacterium
CCCCAGTGAACACAAACCTCAACCTAAACCACCGCGCCACCTCTCGACTCTACAACTTGACAATCCCAAGCAGCGCTGCGTTTCCACGGCGGCACTGGCGGGACGCCGATGCTGTGACTCAGGCCAAAAGCCTGTTTGGGCAACCGCGAGGGAGATTTGCTACACCCGTGTAACGTTTTGACCCCACTCGCTGATGTCGCTTGAGGATCCCCTGTGAGAAACGTTTTCGTGATGAAATTCACGATCGGTTGATGAAACGGGACTCGACGCAGAGGGCTGCGTGCTTTTGAGCGGCGGGATGGCTTTGGGGCGGTTTTGCCAAGCGATTGGTCGTAACGGATCTCCGGAAAGCCCCCAACGACCAGGGATGAAGGGCGTCAAAAGGGAGCCCCCTCTGTATTGCCTTGGCCAACGCAATTAGCTATAATAGAGTCGTAAGGTCAGTACCACGGAGCTGAAGGCTCTCGCGGTCGATGGGCGGGGGCTAGCCCGAGCCGGTGGTATTGATGAGCGCTGTTGGATCCTTTTGAAGCCCGTGGGGTGAAACCATGTATCCAAGGCTTCCTCGATCCGGTCCGCTAGTTGGGCACTCGGCCGTTCGCTGAGTGCCCGCTTCTTCACCGGCGGTTGTTCACCAGCAACCTTCCTGAAGCCGGTACGTGATTAGCGCCAGGCGGCGGTCGTCTGGTCTCTCCTGGTGTTTGGTTCGTAACAGAGGAGGAGTCAACAGACCGGCAATTGGTAACTTCGAAATCTGATTGGTTAGGCGCGCCTGCTGCTCTGGGATGCGTTGCCAATACGCGGGTCAGATCCTGTATCGACAGGGCTGTACCTTGACAAACGTGTATCGCACGTCGCCCTTCCTGGCCAGTAAGCGCGCCGCTTTTTTTCTTGCTCGTTTCTGGGCGATTGGGGTGGCGGCGAACTGGAAGTCTGAAGTCTACCGAGAGCCGTTCCGTGGGGACTCGGCTCGCGGAATTGGCGTGGATGTCCTCATGCGATTGCGGATGCGAATTCTGCTTTTGTTGGCGGCGCTCGTGGCCCTGGCGGCCGTGGGCTGGGGCTATGCGTGTCGCCAGGAACTTGTGCGCCAAGTCGCCCTGTATCGAGTCGGCGCCGCAGCGAGCTATGACGAGGCGCGTCAGGCCATCGCTTGGTTCGAACTCCAGCCGGGACGTTCTGAGAAGCTGCGCGAGTTGGTGCGCAAATGGGGGACGGGCAATGAACCGTTCGATCGCTATCTGGCACGGTACGTCAGTGATCCGGCCAGTGGCGAAGCGCTGCGCGAAGCCTTTTCGCTGAACCTGGCTTGGAACGACGAACACCTGCCCCGCTGGGCGAACTACTGGCAATCGCGTTCGGGCTCGTCCCCCGAGCAGCGCACCCGTTCCCTGCTGGCCCACTTGGATCTCCTGCTTGACGCTCCCTCGCCGCCGTCGCTGACCTGGCGGGAAGTGCTTGACCTGCAAGCCGTTTTCACCCTCGCTGGACACCCGCGGCTGGCCCACCGGCTGAGTCCGGAGAATTGGTCGGCCCGGTATCGGTTGTGGCGAGGGGAGTAGGGGATGGTGGATAGAACTCAAGTATCATGACTTGCAGAATCGTACCGTTTGAACGTCACCGTTACCAAAGTCCTCCGCCCTATCGACGCTCCACGAACTACCCTCCACCAGCCATCTTTTGCCCTTCACCAAGAAACAAAACCGGCCGGGATCGCCATCCGTGGCGCCGGCCGGTTGTGTACGGTCGGGGACCATCCCAAGACTTGGGGACGGTGTCAGGGACCGATGCTGCGGGGGCAGCGGGCAAGGAAGTCGCGTGGACCGTGGAGGGTGTAATATGGATAGGCCACTGCCCCCATGGTGGCATTCGGGGGCGCGACGGGACCGCAACTCTGGCACGTCTCCGGGGCCATTGGGCAGGTGCCGGCATAGTTTCGGGTTTGGGTGCAGCCACTCGCGGCAACCAGGGCAAAGATCGCCAGCAGGGTCAATAACGTGTATTTCATCTCGAAAGGTTCCTTTCCCCACGGTTTGGGCCAGTGACCGTCGTTTCCTCCTTGAGTTTCTGATCGGCCCGACAACTGGCAGAGTCCAGAAATTCGTAAGAACTCGCACGGCCGTTACCCCCGGCCCCGGAGAGGAGCCAGGCTGTGGGGGCTTTGGGCCGAGTTTGCCGGCCCGGCCGAGCCTTTTGCCCGCTGGACGGACGTTCGCGGCTCTGGTACGGTTAGGGGATCATGGTAGCTTCTATCGAATACATCGAGGGCGTTATCCGGACGTTCGCCGCAGCGACTCAGGCGAACCTAGACACTCCAAGCCGTATGGGGAATGCCATCTGTCTCACCGAGGACGTGGCCGACGATCTGTTGGTCACCGGCGACTTGCATGGACAGCGGCGTAACTTCAACCTGATTTGCCGGCTGGCCGCCCTGGACCAACACCCACGCCGGCACCTGGTCCTCCAGGAGGTCTGCCATGGCGGCCCGACGTACCCAGCCAATGGCGGGTGTATGTCTCATCTGGTGCTTGAAGAGGTGGCCAAACTCAAGGTCCGCTATCCCGACCGAGTTCATTTCATCCTCAGCAACCATGAGCTGTCGGAAATCAGCGACTATCCGATCCAGAAGAACAAGCAGATGCTCAATCTCCAGTTCCGGCTGGGATTGCAGCAGATGTATGGGCCGGCGACGGAGAAGGTTCGGGAGGCCTATCTGGAGTTTCTCCGAAGCTGTCCGCTGGCCGTGCGTCTGCCCAGCGGCGTGTTCATCTCCCACAGCATTCCGCAACAAGTCGACGTGCGCCCGTTCGATAAGTCGCTCTTCACCCGGGAACTCGATCCGGTCGAGTACTATGAGCAGACCGATCTGTTTGAGCTGGTTTGGGGGCGGGACTATCGTGAGGAAAACGCTCGGGCGTTTGCGGCGATGGTCGGGGCGACCGTCCTGATCAACGGTCATGAGCCGTGTGCCGAGGGATTCGCCGTACCGAACAAGATCCAGGTGATTCTCGATTGTTGCAGCGACAAGGCGTGTTGTGTCCTGTTGCCGGTGGGGCCGCCGCTGAGCCACGCGGAGGTTGTCCGGCGGATTCAGAAACTGGCTTGAAGGCTCGCGCTGGTCGAGGGGATCTGCCATGAGGGAGTCGCCAGAACCGTCGCCGCCGGAACGCTGGTATCAGTTCTCGCTCGCCCGGCTGTTGTTGCTGATAACGTTGCTGAGCGTCCTGGTGGCCTCCTGGGCAGGGTTAACGCGTGCGGGCGGTTCGACGCCGCTGGGGATCTACGTGCTGACGATGGCGGCACCCCTGGCGGGGGTGGTCGTGCTGAGTCTGTGGCAGGCGCTCTTGCGATTTTGGGATCGCCGGGACTCCTGAAAAGCTTGCCGCACAAGTGGCCGGGCGAAACGGAGAGAGCGGTCTGGGGGGGCTATGGGGGGTGGATCGGTATTGGAGCCGACGAAGGAATCTGTTACAAAACCTCGTTCGAGGGATGCGCTCTTGGCACGCGCTGGCTGCCGTGATTTCGCCTCTTTAGGGATGCTTCAAGGATGAAGAATTTCGCCCGGGTCTTGCGGCTTGCTTTGCGGTATCGCTATTCGTTTATCGCTTCCATCCTTTGCGCGCTGGCGGTGGGTGTGCTCTGGGGGGGGAATCTGGGGGCCATCTTTCCGTTCGTTGAAATTGCCCTGTACGCCAAGTCGATCCAGCAATCGATCGCCACGAAGATCGAGGAGGCTGAGGCGGCCGTCGTTCAAAAAAAGGCCGAAGTGGAGACGCTCCGCAGGGAATTGCAGACCGCCTCGACGGGCGAGCAGCGCTCGATCGAACGACGGATTGCCTTGATCCAGTCGCGGATCGTGGCGGAGGAGAATCTGCTGGCTAAATGCCGTTGGATTCAACCCTATGTAGTGCGTTATCTGCCCCAAGATCCCTTTAAGACGTTGGTCGTTTTTTTAGGATTGTCGATTCTGGGGACGGGCCTAAAGAGCGTGTTTCTGGTGCTTCATACGGTCTTGGTCGCGCGGATGGCGAATCGGGCCACCTTCTCGTTGCGTAAGCGGTTCTTTCGCCGCACACTCCGCATGGATGTGGCCACCTTCAGCAACGATGGCACGGCCGACCTGATGAGCCGGTTCACGCACGACATGGAAAGCCTGACCAGCGGGCTGGAGGCCTTGCTCGGCAAACTGGTCCGGGAACCGCTGAAGATGGCGGCCTGCTTGATCGGCGCGGGGTACATCTGCTGGCGGCTGTTGATCTGCTCGCTGATCCTGGCCCCGGTCGCCGGCCTGCTGATCCGCTGGTTGGCCAAGACGCTCCGGCGGGCGAATCGGCGCGCGATGGAGGAAATGGCTCAACTCTACGGGACTCTGGAAGAGGCTTTCCGCGGCATCAAGGTGGTCAAGTCGTTCACGATGGAGCCGCAGGAACGACGCCGATTTCACACGCGCAGCAAGGCCTACTACGGACGCACGATGCGAATCGCCCGCTATGACTCGCTGCTCCATCCGCTGACGGAGATCCTGGGAATTGGCACGATCAGTCTGGCGATCATGGCGGGGGCTTATCTGGTGCTCAATGGACAGACGCATCTGTTCGGTATCCGGATCAGTGAGCGGCCGCTGGAGATCCCCACCCTGCTGGTGTTCTTCGGGTTTCTGATCGGCGCGGCTGACCCGCTGCGCAAGCTTTCCGATGTGTTTACCCGGCTCCAGCGTGGCGAGGCCGCAGCCGACCGGATTTATAGCCTCTTGGACCGGGAGCCGATGGTGCGCGACCCGAAACAGCCACGTCCTTTGGGACGCCACCGGAAGAATCTGGTGTTCGAGGGGGTCGAATTTGCCTATCAGCCCGAGCGCCCCGTGCTGCACAAGATCGATCTGGAGATCGGCTTTGGCGAGGTGATTGGGATTGTGGGGCCCAGCGGCTGTGGGAAGAGCAGTCTGGTGAACCTGATCCCCCGATTTGCCGATCCAACGGCCGGTCAGATCCGCCTGGACGGTCTGCCGCTGACCGACCTCAAGTTACGTGAGCTGCGAGGCCAGATTGGCCTGGTGACGCAGGAGCCGCTGTTGTTCGACGACACGGTGCTGAACAATATCCGTTATGGGTCGCCCCATGCCACGCCAGAACAAGTCGTGGACGCGGCCAAACGGGCCCATGCCCATCGCTTTATCGAGCAGGAGCTTCCCGAGGGGTATGAGACGAATCTTGGTCCGATGGGGGGGCAGCTCTCCGGCGGCCAGCGGCAACGCATCGCTCTGGCCCGTGCAATCCTTCGCGATCCGTCGATCCTGATCCTCGACGAGGCGACCAGCCAGGTCGACCTGGAGAGCGAGCAAGTGATCCAGCACGTTTTGGGGGATTTCATCCGCGGCCGCACGACGGTGATTGTGACCCATCGACTCGGTCTCCTGGCCTTGGCGGACCGCGTGGTGGTCATGCAGGACGGCCGGATCGCAGACGTCGGACAGCACGATGAGCTATTGGCCCGCTGCGACTTCTACAAACGGCTGTTTGAGATTCAGTTGGCTGACCTGAAAATCGCTTAGGGATAGCCTGCTCTGGGCGGGGGCGAGTTCTCGGGTGAAAGCTTTTCGGGTGCTGGCACGCTGTTTGCATTCAAAGAAAGTCGCCTCTGCGAGAGCAGAGCAGTCACCCCCCCCAGAAACCCTGGCGGCTCCGCCTTGGAGCCGCCAGGGCCGAAACAGAGAAGAGGCAATTTTCTGGTTTAACGGGGCCGGCAAACGGAAGAGGTGCGTGCGGCGGTTGAGCCTAGCCGGGTTGTCGGGGTCGTTGGCACGCAAAAACACGTCAGGAACAGAGAGAGGCACCCCTCCCGACGGGTCGGAAGCCCCGGCTTCCGAGAAACACCAGGCGAGCTGGAGAGTCACTGCCCATAGGACTTTCCGCTCGCCTGTTCTATTTTGCTACGGTAAAATCGTACAAGTGTTGCACTATGATACACCCGTTTGGTGATTGCCTCTCGTCGGCAAGCCTCCGTGGCACCTTTCATTGAGGTCTTGAATCGCCATGGTCAGGCAGGCGTTCGGATCGGAAGGGACTGTCGTAGATCGTTCGCCAGCGAAGAGGTCCTGGGAATGGCAAGCCCCGGCCCCAGCGGGTTGACGGCCCAGGGCGGCGATCAAGTCGTGGCGATGGCGAGGAAGGTTGGAGGGCCTCGGTTGACCGTTGCGTGGGCAGGCTTTCTCTCTCCCGGGTCGAGATCTTGGAAGCAGGGCAGGCGGAAGGTGTTGCTTGGAGAGGGGGAGCCAATTGCAGGACTGCATCTGGGTTGACAAACTTTCCGCTTTTCGCCATCCTCGTACGTTTGCCCCTTTTCCTCGTGGGGCAATCGAGTAATATACCGATTGGCAATGATTTTCTGCACGAAATTGTTCGTCCTCTCCGGCCTTTAGCCCACTTTAGGGAGAACGGTTGTTGATGCTGGAACTGGAACAGGAAACTCGCCGCTGGACGGTCACCGACGCAGCTGAGATGTATGAAGTGGCGAACTGGGGAAAGGGCTACGTTTCGGTGAACGCCGAGGGGCATGTTTGCGTGCATCCCACGAAGGATCCCGCCCGCTCGATCGACCTGAAACAACTCGTGGATCGGTTGGAAATCCGGGGGATTCACACGCCGGTTCTGCTTCGTTTTGGCGACATCCTCAAACACCGACTGGCCGAGATCCAGATGGCGTTTCGGCAGGCGATCGACGAGCACCAGTATCGGGGGAGCTACCAGTGTATCTACCCGATCAAGGTCAACCAGCAGCGCCAGGTAGTCGAAGAGGTGGTGCGTTTTGGGCAGCCGCACGGTTTTGGGCTGGAAGCCGGCAGCAAGCCGGAACTGTTGGCCGTGATCGCCATGGCCTCGAACGAGATCCCGATCGTCTGCAACGGTTTTAAGGACGACAAGTTCATTGAAACGGCGATTCTGGCCCAGAAGATTGGCCGGCAGATCTTCCTGGTGGTGGAGAAGTATACCGACCTGGAGTTGATCCTGCGCCATGCCGCGCACTATGGCGTGCGGCCGAACATCGGTGTTCGCGTTAAGCTGGCTTCCCCGGGTTCGGGACGTTGGCAGGCTTCGGGCGGTCACCGTTCGAAGTTTGGCCTGACCGTAACCGAAGTGCTCCGCGCGCTGGCCGAGCTGAAGGCGGCCGGAATGGCCGACTGCTTCAAGTTGCTCCATTTTCATATGGGCAGCCAGATCACGAACATTCGCCACATCAAAGGAGCCCTGAATGAGGGGGCTCGGATTTATGTCGATCTGGTACGCAACGGCGCGGGGCTGGAGTACCTCGATGTTGGGGGTGGGTGGGGGGTCGACTATGACGGTTCGCAAACGAACTTCGAGTCGAGCGTCAACTATACGCTCCAGGAGTACGCGAACGACGTCGTCTTCCATATCATGAGCGTCTGCGACGAAGCCGAGGTGGCCCATCCGACGATTTTCTCGGAAAGCGGCCGGGCGGTAGTGGCCTACCACAGCGTGCTGATCTTTAACGTCTTGGGGGTTTCCGACCGCGGCGAGAACGACATCCCCCCGCAATTGCCCGAGGATTCGGAAAAACCGCTTCAGGATCTGCTGGACACTTACCAGGCACTCTCAGCGCGCAACATCCTGGAAAGCTATCATGACGCGCAGCAGGCCCTCGACATGGCGATGGGGTTGTTCAACGGGGGCTACCTGCCCTTGGAGCAGCGAAGTCTTGCGGAACGGCTTTTCTGGGCAATCTGCCGCAAGATCCAACGCCTGATGCAGCAGTTGGAGTATGCGCCCGAGGAGCTCGAAGGGCTGGATGCGATGCTGAGCGAGACCTACTTCTGCAACTTCTCACTCTTCCAGTCAATGCCCGACAGTTGGGCAATCAAGCAGTTGTTCCCGATCGTACCGATCCACCGGCTCAACGAGCGTCCCACCCAGCATGCAGTGCTAGGGGATATCACGTGCGACTCGGATGGGCGGATCGAGCGTTTTATCGATCGCCGCGACGTGAAGCGAACGCTGCCGGTGCATACGTTTCATGGGGACGATTACTACCTTGGGGTGTTTCTTGTCGGTGCTTATCAGGAAATTCTCGGGGACCTGCACAATCTCTTCGGGGATACCAACGCCGTTCATGTGCGGATGGATCACGATGGCGAAGTCATCGTTGAAGCTGTGATCAACGGCGATTCGGTGCGCGAAGTGCTCGAGTACGTGGAGTTCGATCCCCAGGTTCTGTTCGTTCAATTGCGTGATTCGGTCGAGCAGGCGATTCGCGAAAACCGGATCACCGACCAGCAGGCCGGCCAATTGCTTCGCTTCTACGAGGCTGGGCTGCAGGGATATACGTATCTTGAAGACGCCCACGACAAGTGAAGTGCTTTAGTTTTTCGGGCTTTCTCCATCCATTTACTGGCGGGTGTCGGCCGATTTCTCTGGACTCCTTTGGGGGCATCTGGGGCAAACCACGAAGGGGTTCCTCCAGGCTCCGGTCGTTTCGTGGCTGGAGACCAGTTTTCTCCGGATAGGCTCCTCATCGAGCCAAGCGTAGTATTGGGGTCGAGTCGATTACCCGATAGTCTCTGCCCGGAGATTGCGCGATGAAACTCAAAGACTTTCAAGCGTTGTTCGTCCATGAACTCAAAGATCTCTACAGTGCGGAAAAGCAACTGCACAAGTTCTTGCCGCGGCTGGCGAAGGCGGCCTCGAGCGAACCGCTTCGTGACACGCTCGAAGAGCACCGGACCCGGACCGAACGCCAGATTCACCGCCTGGAAGGGTTGTTTCAGGACATGGGGGTGAACACGCGGGGGGCAAAATGTCCGGCCATGCAAGGGCTCGTCGAAGAGACGAGGTGGTTCCTGGAAGGAGAGGCCGCCCCGGAAATTCTCGATGCGGCGATTCTCGGTGCCCAGCAGCGGATCGAGCATTACGAAATCGCCGGCTTCGGCTGCGCACGCACGTTTGCCCAGCATCTCGGATACGACGAGGCGAGCAAGGTGCTTGAGGAAACGCTCAACGAGGAGTCGGCAGCCGCAGCGAAGCTCAACCAGATTGCCGTTGAGCAGGTTCCTGCGAAAGCGATGGCCGGCACCGCTTCCGGGGGGCGATGAGGGGCCTTTTGTACGAAGGAGACCAGTCATGGTACGCTGTGAGCGATGCGGCAACGAGTACGATAAGACCTTCCAAGTGGTGATGGGCGGGGAGACGCACACGTTTGACTGCTTCGAGTGTGCGGCGGCGACACTTGCGCCTACGTGCGCCCATTGTGGGGTGGCGATCCTTGGCCACGGTCTGGAGGCGGATGGCAAATTCTTCTGTTGCGAGCATTGTGCCGAGGCCATCGGCGTGTCGGGACTCAAGGATCGGCTCTGAGAGTCGCTTTCGCAAGGCGAGGTCCCCTCCCTCTGAAGAGGGTTTCTAGGGATAGGGGCCTCGTGTGTGACGCAGATTTGCTCCCCAGCCGGACCTGACCTAGACTTGTCTAGCCGGTGAGCCCTCTTCGCTCAGGCTCACCCGTTACGTACTAACTGCTTGGCGGGAGGTTCCTTCCGGCAGGCGGACGCCGCGTGCTACGAAGAGATCTAGGTATCACTTGGGTAGCCGTTCGGCTGTCAGATGCATTGGGACTTCAAACGAGAAAAGGCAACTGTGTCTGCCTCGCCGTCTGCTTTATCTGCCGACTGGGACTGCGTGCGTCAATCACTGGCCGTGCTTTGCACGAGTCATGAAGAGTTGGCCCATTTCCTTGCCAGTACGTTTGACCAGTTGGAGACTCTCTCGGCGGAATTGACCGAACGACAGCGAGCGTTCTTGGCAGAGCGGGAAGCCAGCCGGCGTGAACTGACCCGGGCGCAAGACGAACTCCGCGAGCAACGGGAAGCGTTGGAAGCGAGCCGGGCCAAGCTGCCTCTCGGGGGTTCCGTTGGGGAGTCTTCCGATGCGGCGCTGCGTGAGCAACTTCAAAGCCTGGAGCAGGAGCGAACGCTTCTGGAGCGCGAACTTGACTCGGTTCGCGCGCGGGCGGCGGAATTGGCGGAAAGCCTCAGCCACCAGCAACGCCAGATGGCGGAGGACCGCGCCCAGTGGGGCGAGGAACTAAAATCCCTCCGCCGCTTGGTTGAGCGCTTGGTTTTGCAGACGCCGGAACGGGAGACGGTCTCCGTGGCCGGGACGGCGACGTTGACTCCGGCGGTTCCGAATGCCCCGGCCGAGGCGGCCGGTTCCGGTGTCGATCCGGTGCTCGATTCGGTGATGGCTCAATTCACCATGCTCCAGAAAGACCTGACGCAGCGACGCAAAGCGGCTGCTTCCGCGGAATGAATTGAGGAATGGCATGCTACCGCAACGCAAGAAGAATTTCCTTTGGGTCCTTGTGCCGATCTGTCTGACCAGTCTGGGACTGGCTTGGTTGTTGGGGCAGTCGGTGTTTGCGGTAGTGGGGGTGGTGGGGTTTGGGTATGCCGGCTTGCGCTATCATGGTCAGATCCGCCATGCCTGCCGTTGTTTGGCCGCTTCGTGGCACAAGCCGTCTCCTCCGCTCCAGAGCGTTCCGAGTGAACCGCTGGAGCCGCAGGACACCGATGGTCTGGTGGAGCAGATGCTCAACCAGGGACGCTACGCGCTCTTGCTGCGTCCGCAGATCGCGGAGAGTCTCAAAGACCTTCAATATCGCCGGGCTTTTGAGTCTCTGAAACAGGGCATGGCATTGGTTCCCGACGGCGAGGTCCTGCTAGGAGAGGTCGACGACGGATGGAGCGACAGCGCCGCGGAAGAATCGCTGAACACGAGCAAGGGACGTCTGATCCGGGTGGAGCACTTCTTCTTGGATCGTTACCCGGTGACCAACGAACAGTATCAGGCGTTTGTGCTGGCCGGTGGCTACGAGCAGTTGAATCTTTGGGACGAGTCGATCTGGCCGGCGATTCTCGACTTTGTCGACAGCACGGGTCACCCGGGGCCTTGTTTCTGGCAACAAGGACGTTACCCTCCGGGGCTCCAGCGACATCCGGTGGTGGGCGTCTGCTGGTTTGAGGCGATGGCCTTTGCCCGTTGGGTTGGCAAGCGTCTGCCGACGGATGCCGAATGGGTCAAGGCGGCCAGTTGGCCGGTGAGTCTTTCGGCGACCAACCGCATTCAACGCCGCTATCCATGGGGCGATTTGATGGAAATTCAGCGGGCCAATCTCTGGGGATCGGGAACCAAGCGGACCGTCCCGGTCGACGCCTATCCCGACGGCGTGAGTGTGGGGGGGGTCTACCAGTTGATCGGCAACGTGTGGGAGTGGACGCGGGGCGATTTTCGCGGCCTAAACGGAGTGGAGGGGGAGATGTTTTTCGATCAGCCCATGAAGAGCCTTCGTGGCGGCGCCTTTGACACCTACTTCGACAATCAGGCGACCTGCCAGTTTTGCAGCGGGGAAGCCGCGATTGCTCGTAAACACAACATCGGTTTTCGTTGCGCGTTGAGTATCTGCGATCTTCTCCTGGCCCGTGGTCTGGCAGAGACGTTGGTCCCCGCGCAACTTGGCCCCGCCGCGACGGATGAGGTATCGGTATGATCAAGGGCGCCATCGTTCCCCTGGAGACGTATCGTCTGGTCGAATACGCCCTTCCGGTTCCCTGTTACATCTGTGAAGGGGAGAACACCTACGATACGGAGTATTGCCGCTATTGCGGAGCCCCGATGGCTTTGGCCCATCAGGCCACGGGCCAGAAGACCCGGCCCCAGATGATTGCCGTTTTGGGGGCCAGCGCGGTCGGCAAGACCGTTTTTCTTGGCATGCTCATGGACATGCTCTCGCGAGAGTCCGAACAGTTGCAACTCTTGGTTCGCGGGGCGTTTTCCATCACGTTGCAGCAGACCACGATGGCGGCGCTAGCGCGGTGCGAATTCCCAGGCAAGACGCCCAATGAGCCGGACCGTTGGAACTGGGTTCACTGCCAGATCCGCAGTACCAAACGCCGGCGTCCCCTGGAATTGATCGTGCCGGACATGGCGGGCGACGCGGTGCGCCAGGAAATCGATCATCCGTACACGTACCGCGTCATCCGCAACTTTCTCAAGAAGTGTGCCGGGGCGATGATTCTCGTTGACAGTCCGAAACTCCAGGCGGGCAACCGGGATCAGGACTATTTTACCATGAAGCTCATCAGCTACCTGGGAGAGCTGGACGCGGAAGAGAAGCTGGGCTGGGCGAGAAAGCCGGTGGCGATGGTCTTCACCAAGGCCGACCAGTGTCCGCAATGTACGGCGGACCCAGCCGCCTATGCCAAGGCCCATGCGGGCGGATTGTGGCAACAGTGCCAGGAACGCTTCCACCGCTACCGTTTCTTTGCCTCCAGCGTGGCTGGGGCTTGTGCCTATCGTGAAACACGGCGCGACGGCCGCGTGCTTGTGCCCTTGCGGATCGAACCTCACGGCATTGTCGAGCCGTTCCATTGGATTCTTGAGAGCCTCAAGGGGTGAGCAAGGGGGGGGCCGGTTCGCGGCTTGCCGTAGAATCGTCATCATGCGTCGAACCGGAACTCAAAACCGCGAACCTTGTCCTCTGACCCCTGAACGCTCCTGGCCGTCGGCCGGCGTCCCAAAATCGAGTTAGACTACCAGAAGGACGTGTTTTCCAACCTTGTTGAGACGATTGAAGCGCCATGGACCTGATCGAGCAAGCCGTTTTCACCTCGGCGGAAACCGACCACGGTGGTGGCTACCAGGTGGTGGCCACCAGCCCGGGGGTGTGTGATGCCGACCTTCGTGAGTTGGCCGTCTGGGGCCCGTCCCACGATGCGCTGTTGGAGTCATCGCCGAATGCCGTGAGCTTCAACTTTCATCCGTTGCCCAGCGGGGCCTACTGTATCAGCCGCACCACGCCCGCCGGTTGGGAATATAGCGGGCGGGGCGCGCGGGTTTATTCGCAGTGCCTGATCGTCTGGCCTGAGGTTCTGGCACGCTTTGCCAACAACCCCTTCGCCCTGCTGCGCGCGGCGCTGGCAAGCGGGGCGTTGCGGGTTTACGACGAGATCCCCACGCAACTGGACACGCTGCGTTTGGGGGGACACGCTGCGGCGGTTGATGCGACGCTCCTGACTCGCTTGGCGACCAATCCGGGGCCGGAGTGGATGGCCACGTTGGTTCAGGCGGCGCTCGACTCGGTCACGATCGCCCTGGTGGGCGGCCCACCTGCCGACCAACTGATTGCCGGCCTGTTGAATTGCCTTCCGCTGGCGTGTCGTCCGGAGTTTTCCTTTGCCTCGGGGCTGAAATTCTCCTCGCGGCGTCCGTTTCGCGTGGTGGCCTTGTCGGGAGACCTGGAAGAGCAACGCCGTGTGGAGCGACTGTACAATGTGGCTATTCTGCGTATGAATGAGGAACCGCCGGTAGAATTCACACCGATCGACACCTGGGCACGTTTGATCCTTCGCGTGCTCAAGTCGGGGCGAGTCTCCTTCCTGGCGTCGCAGATTGGCTCGCACCAGGAGGAGATGACGATGGAGGACCTCTCTATACTCGGCCTCCAGTATCTTGAAGAGCTCGAAGCCAGCGCGTTAACGTTTGGCGCGGAGGAGGCGGGGGGAGATCAGGAACCGGAGTCGGCGGACGCGGCTCCTTCGGAGGAAATTACCTGGGCCCACGCTCCCCATCAGCGGTTGGAAGGGGAAGCCCGCACGCCGGCCGCGTTGAAGTGCAAGGAGAACGCTCCGTCAAAGCTCCTGCATCCCAGCGCGCCGGAAGTGCTTCACGCCCTGGAGCAATTGGATGACCTGGTCTACGAGGCGATTGCCGGCAATCCGGCGGCGATGGACCAGTTGAGTCTGCTCTGGCCGCGGATCCGTGCGGAATTTGGGGAAGAACTCTTGGCCGAGTCGCGTGCCCAGTACCTTCGCTATGCCCTCTCGATTTGGGAGGAATGCCTCGGTCCGGAAGGGGTGCGCCAACCCGAACGCGCGGTCCAATCGCTCGATGTTCTCTGTCTGCTGTTCGACGAGGTTTAGGTCGGGTAAGATGGGAGCGGAGTCTCCCATGCCTTGGTTGAAGGAGCGATTGTGACCTATCTGATTGGGACGGACGAGGCGGGCTTTGGTCCCAACCTGGGGCCGTTGGTGATATCGGCGACGGTCTGGCAGGTGCCCGACGGGGTGCAAGCCACGGAGTTGTATCGCCTGTTGGCCGACGTGGTGGCGACCGTCCCTCGTCGCGGTCGTGCGGGGGAACCTTTGCGGGTAGCCATTGCGGACTCGAAATCCCTCTATCAGCCGTCCAAAGGCTTGCGGCATTTGGAACTCGGTGTTTTGGCCGCCTTGGGAGTCCTTGACCGGTTTCCGGCGAGATGGTCGGAGGTCTGGGATGCCTTGGCTCCTGGCGGTCCGGTTTGTTGGCGGTCGATCCCCTGGTATGGCGGCTACGAGGTGGCCCTGCCGATCGCCGTTACCCGCGAGGAACTCGATCGGTTGACGGCGGCGTTTCGTACCGGGCTGACCGCGGCCGGCGTGCGGTTGATCGAGATGCGGAGCCGAGTGATCTTTGAAGCGGAGTACAACGAACTCGTCGAGCAACACGGGTCGAAGAGCACGGCCTTGTCGCATGCAACGTTGGACCTTGTGAGTGAGGTGAGTCAAACGCTGGGGCGAGAAGGGATCTCGGTCGTCTGTGACAAGCATGGCGGGCGCAATAGTTATCAGCATCTCTTGAGCGAGCATTTTCCCGAGTGGTTGATCGAAGTCTACGGTCAGTCGCGAGAGCGCAGCGTGTACCGTTTTGGGCCGCACGATCGTCGCATGGAGGTCGTCTTCCAGATGAAGGCCGAATCGTTTTTGCCGGCCGCGTTGGCCTCGATGGCTTCGAAATATCTTCGCGAGCTGGCAATGGAGGCCTTCAACGCCTTTTGGTGCGGGCATGTGGCAGGGCTGCAGCGCACGGCGGGCTATCCCCAAGACGCCCGACGCTTCAAGGACGCGATTGCGACGGCCCAAGCCGAGTTGGGCATCGACGACCGGGCCCTGTGGCGGGTGCGATAACTAGCGTCAGAGGGGGTTGCGGTTTTCCCCTCTAGCAGTATATTGTGAATGGTCGGTTCATTGTGATGGTTGAGGGGCAATGGACCTCGTTTCCATTGACGATGAAGCCTCACCGTACCCTCTTCTCCATTGAGCGTCAGGCCCTTCTCTGGCCATCGTGTCGTGCGGACCGATTGCGTGGGTTTACCCTGATTGAACTGTTGGTCGTGATCACGATCATCGGTATCCTGATGGGATTGCTGCTGCCTGCCGTTCAGGCGACCCGAGAGAGCGCACGGCGTACCCAGTGTGCCAATAATCTCAAGCAGATTGGGTTGGCGGCACTCAACCATCTCCAGGCTCATAACATCTTTCCTAGTGGAGGCTGGGGACACCGTTGGGTTGGTGATCCGGATCGTGGTTATGGTCCTAGCCAGCCAGGCGGCTGGATCTACCACCTTCTTCCGTTTCTTGAACAGCAGGCGCTACACGATTTGGGGGCTGGACAGAATGCCGCGGCCAAGAGTGAGGCGGCGACCCAACTGGTCACCACGCCGCTGCCCATGTTTACGTGTCCGAGTCGTCGCAGCGCAATCCTTTATCCCCACAGTACCTCAAATGTCCATCCGTACAATCCGGGATTTGACGGCGTGCAAATGGCGAAACCTTCACAGGTCGCCAAGTCGTGCTACGCGATCAACGGAGGAGCGTGTCATTTGGGGGACATTCCGGGGAAGAGTGATCTTGCCACGGGGGCGACGGCAGACTTCACCGATAGCACCGCTGAGGCCAATGGGGTTTGTTACTGGAAGAGCCAGCTTACGGCCGCCCATGTGCGCGACGGGACCAGCAACACCTATTTTGCCGGCGAGAAGTACATCAATCCTGACTGGTACGAGTTGGGCAACACCTCGGGGAACAATCAGAGCATGTATATTGGGTTTGATCGGGACACGGCCCGTTACTGTGGGCCGTTGTATCCGTTGCATCGCGATACTGCCGGGTTGAACTTCTCGGACTATAATTTCGGGGGGCCCCACGTGGGCGGATGTCAGTTTGTCTTCTGTGACGGCTCGGTCCGCGTGATCAGCTTCAGCATTGACCTGATGATTCACGAGCGATTGGGCAACCGGAAGGACGGTCAGCCGATCGACGAGAGCCAGTTGTAGGCAGAACCGGCACACGTTTTGCAATTGTTTGCTCCGCTTGTGACAGGTCATTCACCACGCGGAGCAATAAGCCATGAGAATTGCCCAGGTCGCGCCGCTGTATGAGAGTGTGCCGCCGAAGCACTATGGTGGGACGGAACGTGTTGTGTCCTACCTGACGGAAGAGTTGGTCCGGCAAGGTCACGAGGTGACCCTCTTTGCCAGTGGCGATTCGGCGACCCAGGCCCGTTTGGTCGCTTGCTTTCCCTGCTCCTTGCGGACTGATCCAAACTGTGTGGATCCGTTCGCCTGCCATCTGGCGATGCTGGAAGAGGTCTACAAACGGGCGTCGCATTTTGATGTGATTCACTTTCATGTCGACTACCTCCACTTTCCTGTCTCGAGTCGGAAGCGATTTGCGCATCTGACGACGCTTCACGGGCGGCTGGACCTTCCCGATTTACTCCCGCTCTACGAGCGCTTTCCCAAAGAACCGGTGGTCTCCATCTCCGACGCGCAACGCAAACCGCTGGCCTGGGTGAATTGGGTGGGAACGGTGCATCATGGGCTCCCGGAAGGGCTCTATCGATGCCACCCCGAACCAGGGAAGTACCTGGCCTTTGTCGGGCGGATTTCTCCGGAAAAACGGGTTGATCGGGCGATTGAGATCGCCCAACGGGTCGGCCTGCCGCTGAAGATCGCCGCGAAGGTCGACCGTGCCGACCGGGAGTACTTCTATGAACAGATCGAGCCCCTGCTGGATCACCCGCTCATTGAGTTTGTCGGTGAGATTAGCGAGAAGGAGAAGAATGATTTTCTCGGCAACGCGCAGGCCTTGCTGTTTCCCATCGATTGGCCGGAGCCCTTTGGCTTGGTGATGATCGAGGCGATGGCTTGCGGCCTGCCGGTCGTGGCGTGGCGTTGCGGTTCGGTGCCGGAAGTGATCGAGGAGGGGCTCACCGGCTTTGTCGTGGATAGCATCGATGAGGCGGTTGAGGCGGTGCAGCGAATTCCTCAGCTTAGTCGCACCCGTTGTCGGCACGTCTTCGAGACCCGCTTCAGCAGCCGGCGGATGTGTCACGACTACCTGCGCATCTACCGGCAACTGCACCACGCTGAACTGGAAGGGGTAAGGATGAATCGGACGATGGGGACCGCCGACGCCAACGGCCCTGCCCATGGCGGTGGAACTGCTGCCGCGGGGGTTGGGAACCTCCCGACCTAGGCGTTCAGTGACATGAAGGCGGTCGTTCTGGCTGATCGTTTGCCAAACGCCCCCCCGCGTCAGTGCTGTCAAAGATGGCAGGTTGGGTAGGATTTTTCGCGGGTTGACGCCCACATTCTTGTGTAGGTGCCCAAAGGCTTCGACTTCCCGCCAGGGAGTCGGTAAGCCATTTCTGGCGAGGGGAACGCGGCCTTTGGAAGGCACTAGGTTGACACTCCCCGTTTGGTGTCCTTATATTGCAACATAGAGGCAGGCGACCGGAACCGCTTGCCAAATCACCTCAAGGCGTTTTGTCTTCGTCCAGCCGGAGAGGTATCTTTTCTGGAGGCTTGGGCGAGGAAGGCCGTTTTGGCCAGCTCGCCAGGGCGGCCGCCGCCTCCGGCCGTGTCTCGATGCAGCAGAAAGGGCCCTCTCATGCCACAGGCCATCGTCGATCCGGAAGAACTCCGTCGCTTTGCCCACAACCTTAAGAAATTCACGACCGAGGTTCAAGACCGGATGACTGCCCTGGCCGGTCAGATGGTCGCCTTGGGCAAGACCTGGCGTGATCAGGAGAACAAGAAGTTCGTCGAGGAGTTCGAGCAGCACATGAAGGGGATTGCCCGCTTCATCGAAGTGACGGACGAGCACATTCCTTACCTGTTGCGGAAAGCCGAGTACATCGAGCAGTACCTGCAACAGCGTTGAGCATCCGATTGAGAACCACCTGGTACAAAGGAGGCCGGCGATGGGAGAAGCCTGCGTCAGGTCGGTCGCGGCCGTTGACGAATTGTCCGTGGCGCTGCGTCTGTTTGCCGAAGAATCGGCGAACGCTCTGGCCGATCTTGATCAGGAGGTGAAACGAGCCCTCGAGTGGATCCACCATGATCGCAAGGACTACTGGGCACGTGAGGTTCGCCAGGGGTTTGACCGCGTGGCCGAAGCGCGGGCGAATCTGGAACGCCGTATGATCTCCCGCCTGGGCGACGATCGGCCGGCGGCCACGGAAGAGAAGAAGGCTCTCGCGATTGCTAAACAGCGACTGGAAATGGCCCAAGAGAAGGTGCAGGCCGTTAAGCGGTGGTCGCATGTGATCGAGCACGAGCTCCAGGAATACGTGGGGATTCTCAATCAGTTCACCACTTGGCTGCAAAGCGATCATCCCAAGGCCCAGGCGAGGCTCAAACGCATGAGCCAGGCGTTGGACGCCTACGTCAATCTCCCCGTGGCCCCTGATGATACGACAGACCGGCGATCTGTGTCACAGGCGTCCGCACCCGAGGAGCAGGCGGCACAATCGTCCCCCGTTTCGGACGAGAGTGATAAGGCCGAACCGTTCCAGGAGTCATAACGATGCGATTATGGGATCTCAATACGGGGGCTACGCGGTTGGAAGAGGCGATGAAAGACCTTACCAACGCCAGGTTGCGCATCGCCGAGCGGTGGAATGACCAAACCTACCACGAGTTCCAGGAAACCCACCTCGATCCGCTGGACCCGCTTCTGCGCCGTACCGTGGAAGCGATTCGTCGGATGGCCGAAGTGCTGGCCAAAGCGGAACGTGATTGTGGATCATACTGACGATGAGTGAAGAACGCCAAGTGACCGAAGAGCTTTCCCCGAACCGTCCGCGGGATCTGGTGCTGGCCCTGCGCGAATTGGTCGCGGCGCGTACTCCCGCTGACGTGGAGATCCCCTTGGCTGCCAAGGCGCGTGGTGAGGCAATCAAACGGCGCTATGACGAGACCCGGCAACAATTGGTCGAGCAGTTTGACGCCGAACGCCGGTCGGCCGAGTCGCAGTTTCATGCGGCGAAGCGGGCGATTCAGATGGATTTTGAAGCGTCTTATCGCGCCGTCGAGCAGGAATACAACACGGTCCGCCAGAGCATTGCCAGCCGCTTTGAAACCGAGGATGCGGTCCAGAAGAAGGCCTTCGACGAGGCTCGCTGGGAAACAACGACGATCTTCGAGGCTACCCGCGGCGGTCAGAATGCCCAACTTCGCGAGTTCCAGGACCAATTGGCGGCGCAGTGGAACGATATTGGCGACGTCGAGCAAGAGGCGATTCGTGTATTGAAAAAGCGGCGTCAGTGGCGTGATTATCCGCAGCCCCAACCGCGTGCATTGCCTCCCGGCGATCCCTACGCTCAGTTCACCGAATTGGCCGTGTTGGTAAAGAATCAGTTGCAAGCCTTGCGGAGGCAGATTCTGCCGCGTTGGTTTGAAGGGGCCCAGCCGGTGGGGCTGTTCCTGTTGTTCTGTCTGGTGACGGCCTGGCCCGCTGGCTATTTGGTCAACTGGGAACCGGTGTTCTGGGGAACGCTTGGGCTTGGGGGCGGCGGCCTGCTGACCGCCGTGTTCGGCACGTGGATCTACTATCTGGCGAAGGCGGAATCGACCGAAGCTTTTCTGGGACTGCGTCAACTGTTGGCCGAGGCCGACCTTGCCCGCCGCATGGCACTCGAAGCAGCTCAACACAAGTGCGAACAGCAGACGCTTGCCGGGCGGAAAAAGCTCGAGGAGGAACTGGTCCGAGCAGAAGAGACTTTCCACAAGGCCCAGGCCGAATTGCAGCAGCGCCGCAAGAGTGAGCTGGCTCAGGCGGAAGCCAAGTATCCGCCCCTCTTAGCGGAACTCACTGCACGCCGTGACCGCCGTTTGGAGGAGGCCCAGGAACGCTACGCCCGCCAACGCGACGAGATCCAGGAACGCTGCGAACGCGAGTTGGATCGCCTCTTGACCGAGCACTTTCGGGAGACTGTGGAAAGTCAGCAGGAGTTTGAACGGCAGTGGGGCGCGCTCGTTGGGCGCTGGCGGGAAGGGATGGGGGAGTTCGAGACGGCGGTCGAGGCGATCAATGCGGCGTGCCATCGGGTGTTCCCTGCCTGGGACGCGGTCCAATGGGCTGGCTGGACGCCAGCGTCCGAGATTCCGCGTGCGGTTCCCTTTGGGCAGTTTTCGTTGAGCCTTGGTGAGATCGAAGGGGGGATTCCCGCCGATCCGCAACTCCGTCCCACACGGACCGACTACACGCTGCCTGCCCTGTTTCCCTTCGGCGACCGGTCGCTGATTCTCTTGAAGGCCGCCGGCGAGGGGCGGACTCGGGCCGTGGAGACGATTCGAGCCCTCATGCTCCGCCTGCTCACCTCGATGCCGCCTGGCAAAGTCCGTTTCACGATCGTCGATCCTGTCGGCCTGGGCGAGAATTTTTCGGCCTTCATGCATCTGGCGGACTACAACGATCAGCTCGTCTCCAGTCGCATCTGGACCGATGCGAGCCATATCGATCAGCGTCTGGCCGATCTGACCGGCCACATGGAAAACGTGATCCAGGTCTACTTGCGCAACGAGTTTTCCTCGATTCAGGAGTACAACCAGTTTGCCGGGGAAATGGCCGAACCGTATCGAATCCTGGCGGTGGCCAATTTTCCCACGAATTTCAGCGAAGCGGCCGCCAAGCGATTGACGAGTATTGTGGCCAGCGGGGCCCGCTGCGGCGTTTACACGCTCCTGAGTGTCGACACGAAGCTCCGCGTGCCGCGTGATTTTCATCTGGCCGACCTGGAGGCCCACGCCGTAGTGCTCCGCTGGGAAGAAACGCGATTCGTCTGGGAGCATCCCGAGTTGGGCGATATTCCTCTCGACTTGCTTACCCCGCCACCAGACGAGCAGTTCACCGAGATTGTTCGCTCCGTGGGGCAGCGGGTCAAAGACGCCGACCGCGTGGAAGTCCCCTTCTCGTTCATCTTGCCCGAGGAAGACCAGTGGTGGACCGGCGACAGCCGCATGGGGATCGACATCCCTTTGGGACGCGCCGGGGCGATGAAACTGCAGCACTTGCGACTGGGTAAAGGCACCTCGCAACATGTGCTCATTTCCGGGAAGACCGGCTCCGGCAAGTCGACCCTTCTGCATGCCCTGATCACGAATTTGGCGATTCGCTACAGCCCCGAGGAAGTCGAGCTCTATTTGGTGGACTTCAAGAAGGGCGTGGAGTTCAAGGCGTATGCGGAGGCCGAGTTGCCACACGCCCGGGTGATCGCCATCGAGAGCGAACGGGAATTTGGTCTGAGTGTGTTGGAGCGGCTCGACGGCGAACTGAAACGCCGTGGCGATCTGTTCCGCAATCTGGGCGTGCAAGACGTCAACGCCTTTCGCTCACTGCGGCCGGACGAACCGATGCCGCGGGCACTCCTGATTATCGACGAGTTCCAGGAGCTCTTCGTTGAGGACGACCGGATTGCGCAGACCGCCGCGATGCTCTTGGATCGCTTGGTGCGTCAAGGCCGTGCGTTTGGAATTCACGTGCTCTTAGGATCGCAGACGTTGGCCGGCTCCTATTCGCTGCCACGCAGCACGATCGGCCAGATGGCGGTGCGTATTGCCTTACAGTGCGCCGAGGCCGACGCCCATCTGATTCTCAGCGAAGAGAACACGGCGGCCCGACTGCTGCGGCGGCCCGGCGAGGCAATTTACAACGACGCCAACGGGCTGTTTGAGGGGAACCATCCGTTCCAGGTGGTCTGGCTTGCCGATCATGAGCGCGAGGACTACTTGCGGCGCGTTCAAGAGTTGGCCCAGAGCCGCAATCGGTCGAACAAGGACTTGATCGTTTTCGAGGGGAACGTGCCGGCCGATCCGAGCAAGAATTCGATGCTCAACGATCTCTTGACCGCGTCTGCGTGGCCTGAGCCGGTTCGCGCCGCTCGAGGTTGGCTCGGTGCGGCGGTGGCCATCAAGGAGCCGACGTTCGCCCCGTTCGTTCGCCAGACGGGGAACAACCTGCTGTTGGTCGGTCACCAGGAGGAAGAGGCCCTCGGCGTGTTGACCACCTGCTTGGTGAGTCTGGCGGCGCAGCACAGGCCGCTTGATGGACAGGCGGAAACGCCACGGGCTCAGTTTTATGTCCTCGATGGCACGCGGCCGGACTCGCCGATGGCCGGCTTCTGGAACCGGTTGACGTCGATTCTTCCCCATCCGGTCAAAGTCGCCACACCACGTGGGATGGCAGACACGATCGCCGAAGTGGCCGCTGAGGTCAATCGGCGCGAGGCGTCGGGCAAGGAAGATGCTCCGCCGCTCTATTTGATCGTCTTCGACCTCGGCCGCTTCCGTGACCTGCGCAAGAGTGACGATGACTTCAGCTTCGGCCGCAATGACGAGGGGCCGCCGAGTCCCGCCAAGCAGTTCACGAAGATTCTCCACGAGGGGCCGGTCCTGGGGATTCACACGCTCCTCTGGTGCGATACGGCTAACAACGTCAATCGTTCCCTCGACCGTCAGGCGATGCGGAACCTGGAGCTACGCGTGCTGTTCCAGATGAACGCGGCCGACTCGAGCAATCTGATCGACTCGCCGGTGGCCAGCCAGTTGGGGATTCACCGCGCCATCTTCTATGACGAAGGCGACGGCCGGTTGGAGAAGTTCCGCCCCTACGGCCCCCCTTCCGAAGCCTGGCTTGCTTGGGTCAAACAACAACTCCAGGGACGCGGTGCTTCGTGAAGCCCTGGTCGGTTCTGCTGCCGTTGTGTCTGCCGGCTCAATACGTCGGTTGTGGTGGATCGTGGAGCAATGGTTCGTAGGTTGTCGGCATGCGGTCGCGGGGGCTGATCGAACGCCAATGGCCGACCCACCAGAGCGGTTCGCGTTGGTTCAGGTCGACCTCACTCCAGAAGACACCCTCCTGGCCGGCGCTGGTGGCGAGGATCTTTCCCATGGGGCTGATGACCATGCTGTTGCCATCATAGACGGCTGGCACGAGATAGAAGCCGTTGTCGCGTGCACGGACGCGAAAGACGGTCTCCCCTTCCACATTGCCATCGCGATCAGGGAAGGTCGTGCCCCAGGTGGGAGCAAAGACGATCTCCGCCCCGCGAAGTCCGTAGATCGTGGCCAACTCGGGGAAGAACCAGTCGTAGCAGATCTGGATTGCCACGGTGCCGAAGTCGGTCTGAAATACCGGATACTCGCGCGCCGGTTCGATTCCCTTGTGCCATTCCTCGCGGGGCAGATGAATTTTGCGATACTTGCCGGCGAGCTTTCCTTCCCGACTCAAAAGGACCGCCGTGTTGAAGATCCGTTGGCCATCGCGTTCGATCAGGCCGGCGACGACCCAGAGGCGATTCCTTTTTGCGGCGCGGCCCAGTTGCTCGGTGGCCGGTCCGGGGATCGGCTCGGCCCCGTCAACGACGCTTTTCTTGGTGCCAACGATGGTGATCGCTTCGGCAAGGCAAACGATATCCAGTCCCAAGCGTCCGGCCTCGTCGATCTTTTCCCCGAAGAGTTCCAGGTTGCGTTGTGTGGTGCTGTCTTTGGGGCGGAGATAGACAGTGCCAATCTTCACTTTGCGTGGGACAGGGGGCTCGCAGGGCCGCACGCTCACGTGGTTCCAGCAGACCGTGCCCCCCTGGGGCCATTTGACCTCAAGGACGAGTTGGGCTCCATCGGCGTCTTTGGGGGCAACCAATACATCGTGAAACCGCAGCACATTCCCATCGACCACCGGCCCACGCACGAGCCAGCCATGTGGTTCGAGCCATTTGCCCGCCTTGCTCCAGTTCAGACGGATGGTTACGGTACGATACGGGGCGGGGAGTTGGTCGGCTCGGCAGAATGCCTCGATGGCATAGGCTTGGCCCCCTTGGACCTTCAACTCTTGGGTGACTCCGCCGACTGCGTAGGGACGCCCCGGGGCCTCGATCATGAGGCCGTCGGGGACGGTGCGGAAGGTGCACCGGGCGTGTTCGACCACGGGCAGCCAGGGCGTCCAGCCGTCCGGCATTGTCTGTGAGGGGGCCGTCGTGAAACGGCCGTTCTGCACCAGTTCTCCGTCCGCCGGTTGGACTTCAACCGCCAACAATTCCAGCACCGAGGCCAGCAGTACGCTTCCAAGCATCATCATCGGTCACCTCGTTTGTTGTTTGATTTGCCGACCAGAGCGGAACGCTCTGCGTTGGAAACAAACCGGAGATGATCTGATGATAAGCGACGCCGTGACGGTCGGCTACTGTTGCTGAGCTGGTTTGGCGGCAACTTGCGGATCGGCGAGGTGCAGCGAGCTGAGCAACTGTTCGTCCGCCTTGTCGAAGGCCTTCAATAGCCGTCCTTCCACGGTGAAAGCCAGGACCACCTGTCGGCCGTACTTGTCGGCAACGTAATAGTAGACCCAGCGGATGGGTAGCTCCGAGGCCTCGCCATCGACGACCACCCGGTAGACGCGGTAGTCGCGAGCGTTGGCCGATTGTCCCGCTTCAACAAACTGCTTGAAACTCTTGCCGAGGCCATGCTTGACATCATCTTGGAAGGCGGCCAGCGTGAGTTCCTTGCCTAGCGTGGCGTTGGGCAGGGAGGAGACCGTGCATTGTGCAACAAACTCTCCACGCTTGACGAGACGCAAGACGGCCAGTTTGGCGTCATCGCTGGTCACGTGCCAATTCCGATCGTAGGCAAATCCCCAGCCTCCCTCGGGCGATGCATAGGTCAACGTGGTCAGTTCCGGGGTGGGGTGGAGCGTCAGGCCCGCCAATGCCCGATCGCTCAGCTGAGGTTCCTGCTTGCCCGGCTCGATCTTCATCTGCAAACGGGCCGTAACTTCCAGTCCTGGACCGATATGCCCGACGGAACGGTCTTCCTTGATCAGTAATCCGAACCAGGTGACTCGGTTCGTCTTCAGATCGAAGTGATATTTGGCCTTTACTTCCAGGTCCGTAGTCACCCCGCCCACTGCGCCGGCGACACGGCCGTTCATTTCAAACCGTGCTCGTTCGGCACTCACGGTGAGGAGGGTGCTGCTGACGTCCGCTTCGCTGACGGCATCCAGGCCCAAAAGTGCGGTGATGAGGTCGGCTGAATGTTTCCATTGATCTCCGACACGCACCGGCTGTTCCGGCAGCAGGCAATCCATCAAAAGGCTGTTACCCAACAGATCGACCAGATCGAGTTCGTCGCGGGTCAGTGAACCATGGGGCGAAAAAAGGGTGGTTTTGGGGCCGGCAACCTCGACGCCGATCAAACGCCGATCTTCACGCAAGACCGGTTTTGTGCTGTGGCCATCTACTTGGATCATCGCGCCTGACGAGTCGTAGTAGCGGATTGCCCGCCAAGTGGCTGTGGGCACTGTGGCCAACTCCAACGAACGCTCATGATAGGTGAGATTCGCCAGCACGCTCATTTTGAAGCGTTGAACCTTATTGTCTTCGACCACCTTCAGGTCGCCGCCGACATCCAAGGCCGCCTCGATCCGGTCGATGTCCCCAACAGTCCGTTGGGAGCGAAAGGAATAGATCTCCTTCGTCTCTTCAGCCAGCAGCGGCTTGAGTGCTAGCAAGGCGAGTCCTGCGATTCCACATAACCCAGCAAAGCGAAACTTCATCGTGGCAATCCTCGCGGTCGACCCGTTGGAAAGGACCACATGCTCGTGGTTTGATTGGTACGAAAAGTGCCAAGCGACCTACTAGACCGCTGTCGCTAGATCGACTGGACTGGCGGGTGAAGTTCAGGGGAAATTTGCGGTCTTTTCCGGATGTGCGGCCAACTTGCCGTGGGGGATGGTCTTTTGCGGTTGCTATGAGTCGGTTTGCCCGACGACCGCAAAAGGAGCGTATTGGTCTCCGAACAGCCAATCGCCTTTCAGGACGGGTGATCCCCACTGATGAACGAAAGACGAAAGTGAACTAATTTGATCCTCAGGCCTCTTAAGTGCGTAGAAGCGATGCGGAGGATCGCGTCCGAAGACTGAGGCAATTCCAGTACCTCTGGGTGGTTTTCTTCATCGAGCGCAATATTTGGACATGCAGAAAAAAGAGCTTGATTTTTATAAGCTATATCTGTTAAAATTCGCCTGTTTGCGGTATAGTAGGGATCGAGACTGGCATCGAATAGCTGAATTGACGCAAAGGGGCCAGGACAGCTACGTGGGAGTGCGATCGAGGCTTAAGGAGTGGCATCACGATAGCGCCCCCTCGTGAGGGGTGTAGACAAGTGGAAAGGGACTCGCATGCATACTGATTATGTGAATCCGGCAATTCGTCAACTCCGTGATCAACAGGTCCGTTTTGCCCCCCGGGAGAAAAAGATCGAGCAGGTCAACCGCGCAGAGAAGCTTTTGGGGGAGCTGGAGGTCAACCGAACATATCCGTATGAGTACATCTGTTTTCGTATCACGAACTACCGGCCGGAGTCTTATCCGGATCTCCGCCTGAGCGGGCAGGAAGCCAGTCACGATCTGCGACTGTTTGTGGAGGATCTGTCGGATGCGGCCAATGTGGCCGTGGAGGCGGCTGGCGAGCGGGTTCTCACGGTTGACGAACTGAGTAAGCAGCTCAACGTCTCGACGAAGACGATTTCTCGCTGGCGGCGTAAAGGGTTGGTTAGTCGCCGGTTTGTGTTTGATGGGCGAAAGCGGGTCGGGTTTCTGCAGAGTTCTGTGGAGCGGTTTGTCAAGCAGAACGAGGAACGGGTCCGTCGTGGGGCCCAGTTCAGTCAGTTGAGCGAAGACGAACGGCAGCAGATTTTGGATCGCGCCCGGCGCTTGGCCCGTGCGGGAGGTTGTCCGTCTGAAGTCACCAAACGCTTGGCACGTCAGACGGGGCGGAGTGTGGAGACGATTCGCTATACACTCAAGCAGTTTGATCGCGATCATCCTGACTTGGCGATTTTTCCAGATAGCACAGGCCCCCTGAGCGAGGAGTCGAAGCGGAAGATCTATCAGCAGTATCGCCGTGGCGAACCGGTCGATTCGTTGGCCAAAAAGTATTGTCGGACCAAGACGAGCATCTATCGGATTGTCGGCGAGATGCGGGCGAGGCGGATTCTGGAACTGCCGCTGGAGTATATTCCTAGCGAGGAGTTTTCTTTGGTTCGGAGCGCGCGGCAGGAGAGGGAACTTTTGGGGCCTGCGCGGGC
>CAZLDQ010000058.1:27253-28290 GCA_964558295.1 uncultured Planctomycetaceae bacterium
TCAGCCCCTCAAGAAGAGCCGTCTGCCGAGCGGCCTGCCCCCCTATTTGGCTAGCCTGTATGAGATACCGCTCCTGTCGCGAGAACAGGAGATGCATCTGTTCCGAAAGATGAATTACCTGAAATACAAGGCGGCCCAACTTCGTCTCAAGCTCGATGTGTCCCACCCAAAGAGTGGTTTAATGGATCAGATCGAGCAGTACTACGACCAATCGGTGGCCACGAAGAATGAGATTATTTCGGCCAATCTTCGCTTGGTGGTCTCGATCGCCAAGCGACACGTCGGGCCATCGGAGAACTTTTTTGAGCTGGTCAGCGACGGGAATATGTCGCTGATTCGGGCGGTTGAGAAGTTCGATTACAGCCGCGGGAACAAGTTTAGCACCTATGCAAGCTGGGCAATCATGAAGAATTTTGCTCGTACGATCCCCGATGAACACCGTCATCGGGATCGCTACCGAACGAGCCATGGGGAGATGTTTACCGCTACAGAGGATGGCAGGTCGGACCAATACGAGCAGGAGTCAGCCCAATTCCAGCGTGAAAGTCAGGTGGAAAAAATCCTGGGACGGCTTGACGAGCGGGAGCAACAGATTATCATGAGTCGTTTCGGCCTGCAACGTGGACATGAGCCGCTTACGCTCAAAGAGGTGGGCGCTGAATTAGGCGTTACCAAAGAGCGGATCCGGCAGATTGAAGCGCGGGCCTTGAATAAGCTACGGAAGGCAGCTCAGGAAGAAAAGATTGAGATTCCTGGGCTAGAGTAGCCGAAACGGACGACAGCAACTAAGGCTTTCGAGGGGCGATGCCCCTGGGGGTGCCTTGGGTGTCTGTCAACCAATTGTGGGGATAGAATTTCACCTTTGAAGTTGCGTAGGCAACGGGTGCTTCCCCGACTGACCACTGCCGCGAACCGTTTTTCTGGGGCATCCGTCTTGCATGGGATGCGCGTTCGGATATATTAAATGGTTCGCGTAGCGGGTGGGAGGCCAGCTAGCGTAGCTCAATCGGCAGAGCAGCTGATTTGTAATCAGCAGG
>CAZLDQ010000059.1:0-27910 GCA_964558295.1 uncultured Planctomycetaceae bacterium
CCTGTTCGGCATCGGCACCGCCCGGGCCTTGCAGGCGGGCGGCGTGCTTGCCGACGGCTTGCGTTTTGCCCAATTTGCCACGCTGCGGCTCCTGAAGGCGACCGCAGCCTTCACGAGCCCAAACCTCGTCCCCTTCACGACGTTCCCCCTCGCCGGCCGAATCGCCCCCTCTCGGCAGCTCGGCCGGCCAAAAATGACTTGTTCAACGGGCTGTTAGGGGTTCGAGCCTCCTTCGCTCTGGCTGTCAAGAGTCGGTGGACCAGAACACCGTTCTAGGAAGACCTGCAATGCAAGAGCGCAGAGACGCCAAATGAGAACCCATAACCAACAGGTCCCCATCAATGCGGGAATGACATACAGGCTGCGAAAGTCGAACGTTACGTCAACACTACGCACCTGAAGGCCCACGTGCAGGCCAAGAGCGCACGCTAGCAACATGATGTTCCACAGCGACCATCGTGCCAAGACAAAGCACCTCGCCTGGATGCCTTTGGAATGCGAATAGTGGCTTTCAGTGAGTGCGTTTACCACTGTTAATGCGAGGGCCAGAATGTAAGCCACAGAGGGGCGAAACAGTAGAAACGCCCACAAAGGCTCAAGCCTCAGGAAGAATGGTACTGGCTGCAAGCCACGCAGGGACTCATTGGTCATTTTCGGTGCCGCCGTGATGTAGGCTGTCGATGTAAGCAGTCCTTAAGCGTCGTGGCAACATATTTCGAACTCTGGCAAACTCCTCTTGAGCCTGCCTCTCACCAAGGCTGCCGCCCTCTGCGCTATGCTGAAACTCGGCGAATATGACGAGAGCTGCTGCAATATCGCCATGCTCAAGTGACGGCTCGGAGATGAACAGACGTCGAGAAGCCTTGAAATTGAGCCCCTCAATCTCATGGTCAGGTGGTAGTGCATATACTTCAAGCATACCCTCTTTCAGACGTTGACTCAGAACTTGCATCTTTGGCACATCCGACCAATGTTTGCCTATTTCCACACCAATGCTGTTCAGCCTGTCTTGATTTACTGGGCGTGCATCCATCATTAGCATCATTGGAGCGACAAGGGGACGATAGAAACCATAGTACGCTAGGGCACTGAGGCCAACCGCAATTGAGACTGCAATGCCTATCTGGCCTAGAGTCCAGGACCTTCCAGATGGATCGTTGAAGTTGATCCCGTCCCCGTGGCAGAACAAGTACTTATGCAGCGATTGCGGATCGTTGAGATTCCCGAAGAACGGGTCCAGCCGATTGAACCGTCCGGTGGCGGCGTCGTAGTACCGGGCCCGCAGGTAGCTAAAGCCCGTCAGCGAGTCGAACTGCTCGTTGTTGTAGAGGAAGCTGGTGGCGGCGAGCGAGACGTTGAAGCCTACTGCGTTGCCGAAGGCGTCGTAGTGGAAGAGTTGACGCATGCCGTTGACGGTGGCGAGCGCGCCGAGCATGTTGAGTAGGACGCGGGTCGAGCCGTGGCCGTCGGTGCTGAAGAGGAGCGTCTCTTCGGATTGGGGGAGGCCGTCGGCGTAGGTGACGGTGGTCTGGGTGATTTGGTCGAGGCCGACCGTGTAGACGATTGTCTTTTGGACTTGGCCGTTCGCTGGGTCGGTGACCGTTTCTTTGAGGACCTGGCTGTAACCGGTCGGGTTCTCAGGGTCGTTGAGGTACTCGGTCTTGGTGCTCGTCTCGAATTGGCCGTCCACATCCGCATCGACATCAAGAACCGCCGAGACGCGGATGCCACGGGCATCGTACTCGTAGGTCGTTCGCTCGACCTTGCTCGCGGCACCATCCGTGTAGCTGGTCACCGTGGCCGTTTTCATCCGGCCTTGGAGGTCGTAGGTGTAGGCGGTCTGGCCGGTGAGGGTGCCGTTTTCCGAGACGACTTTGGAGGTCTGTTGGGTGTGGTCGTAGGCGTAGGTCGTTGTGCGGCCGGTGCTTGAGGTTTCTTCGGTCAAGCGGTCGTTGGCGTCGTACTGGTAGCTGGTGGTCTCGTCGACCGTGCCGTCGTTGCCGCGGTCGACCGATTGGGAGAGGCGATTGCCGACGAGGTCGTAGACGAAGTGTTCGGTCTGGTCGAGGGAGTTGTCATAATGGTCAAAAACTTCGTCGGTCAGGCGGCCGAGGTTGTCGTAGATCCAGGTCATCCGGTTTTCGTGTGGGTCGAGGATCCCGTCGGCATTGTCGTCGAACCAGAACCGTTCGACCGCCTCGGTCCGCTTGCCGTCGTCGCGGACCGTGTAGTCGTACTCGGCCAAGAGGGCGTCGATGCCCGCGTCAAATTGGCCGTTGGCGTTGGCGTCCTGGAACTGGGTGAGCGTGTCGAGCCGCGTCCGCAGTGGCCACGCGGCTCGCCCTGCGCGAAACCTTGGGCGTTGGTTCGCGGCAAGCCGGGCGCGGAGGTGATCTTGGAAGTTCGTTTCCACCGCGGCCGAAAGCACTTGCCGATCGTCACGGTGCGGCGCGCCGCCTGAGCAGCGCAGCCCACGTTCGCGCAGGGACCGCGCTGCTCGTGCGCGCCGACTGCGGCCCTGCATTCCCTTTCATGCTCAATTGCCAAACAACTCGCGGGATTTCAGCTCGTTCTCACACGAAACTGCCCGCTCTTCGATCGCTTGTATCATCCATTCATCATTATTGCTGGGGATTTGAGCCTCCTTCACTCTGGTTGTCAAGAGTCGCTTGGGCCAGAACAGGGGGGCACGGCTTCCACTGGAAAGGTGGAACGTGTCCCTTTGGGCCGAGGTCAGATTGAGGCGCGTTTTCCCACTCTACGGAAGGGATTTTTTGAGATTTTCTTCGTCCCTCTCTTTACAAAGCTTCTCGGACCGATTTGGCTATTAGGAGGGAAGGAATCTCGACTTTTCATCTGCCCCCCTGCAGAGAAGCCGTCGAACGGCATACGGAACGATTTTCGAGGGCTTAGCACTCATGGAACCGCCGCCGACTCGACCAGACGATCATTTCCGCGATTTGATGCGGCGGGTGCGAGAAGGGTCTGAGGAGGCGGCCTGGGAGCTTGTCGAGTGCTATGGCGAGATGATCCATCGCGCAGTGCGCCGGGCCTTACACCAACGTCTGCGGTCGAAGTTCGATTCATTGGATTTTGTTCAGTTGGTTTGGTCCTCCTTCTTTCGCTCGGAATTCCGCGCGGAACAATTTGACCGTCCTGAAGACTTGGCCGCTTTTTTAGTGGCGATGGCTCGGAATAAGGTTGGGATGGAAATTCGTCGGCGGCTGTTGACGGAAAAGCATAATCTGAACCGGGAGAACCCCTTCGAGGTCGCAGAGGACAAAGCTTGGGACGGGATTTCCGATCACCAGCCCGGGCCGATGGACGTGGCCATTGCGCGCGAACGCTGGTCGCAGATGATGGAAGACCAACCGGCTCACTATCGGCAGATCATTCAGTTGCGTCTGCAAGGATATACGTATCAGGACATCGCGGCTTCGCTTCAATTGGCGGAAAGCACCGTACGCCGTTTTTTGAAGCGACTTTTCCACGAGAGAGTTGCATGAACGGGCAGGAAGACACGCAGCCGATTGGTAGCCCCTCGACGTTGGCGTCGGATGGTGGCTTGATCTCAGCCAATCGGTTGGCCGAGACGATCAAGCGGCGTTGGCTTCAGGGCCAATCGCCCGACGTGGTCGCAGTATTAGCGGAGCATCCCGAGCTGGGTCGCTACCGGTCGGTCGTGCTGGATCTGGCGTGCCAGGAGTATCAGCACCGCCTGAGGCGGGGCGAATCGCTTGACGTGGAAGAGTTTTCCGGCCGGTTTCCCAGCCTGCAGAAGTCGCTTTACATGCTGCTGGAGGTCCAGCGGTTGCTGGATCACGATCCCCAGTTCTGCGTTGGTTCCGAAGCGTCTTGCTGGCCGGAATTGGAGGACGATTATTTGGGGTTCTGCCTGTTGGCGGAACTTGGGCGCGGGACGTTCGGGCGAGTGTTTTTGGCCTCCGAGACCGCGTTGGGGAACCGGTTGGTCGCGCTGAAGGTGGCGCCCCATGGGGCAGAAGAAGCCGAGATTATCAGCAGACTGCGCCACACGAATATCGTGCCGGTCTATTCGATCCAGGAGGATCCGGAGACGGGGCTCACGGCGGTTTGCATGCCCTATTTAGGGCGGACGACGCTCTGCGATGTCCTGGACCACGCGTTTGCCGACGGTCGCCCTCCCACCCGCGCCAAGGTGATTTTGGAGGCGATTCAGGATCTGGGCGAGGCGAGCGATTTGCGGGAGACCCAAACGGCCGATCGCATCCTCACCAGCGGCTCCTATGTCGATGGCGTGTTGCACCTGACGGCCCAACTGGCCGATGCGTTGGCGCACGCGCACGCTCGAGGCGTCTGCCACCGGGACTTGAAGCCCTCGAACGTATTGTTGACGCTGGAGGGGCGTCCCCTGTTGCTCGATTTTAACCTCTCTTCGGATCAGGAGCGGAATGCCAAGCGGGTGGGCGGAACGCTCCCCTACATGGCGCCGGAACAACTCCGGCAATTCTTGCTGCCTGAAGAGGCCGAGGGGACCAAGGAGTTGGGACCACGGTCGGATGTCTACTCCCTGGGCGTGATCCTTTATGAACTGCTTAGCGGCCGGCATCCGTTTGGCAACGTCGCTTGGAACCAGCCCTTGGAACAAGTCGCCGGCAGCCTGCTGGAGCGTCAAACGCAGAGGCCGATGCCCGTGGTGCAGCGGAATCGGCACGTAAGCCGATCACTGGATCGGCTGGTGTGCCAGTGTCTGGCCTATGATCCGGCCGATCGGCCGGGATCGGCGGACCTGGCGCGAGCCTTGCGCAGCGAACTTGCGCCGTTGCCCCGGGCGCGACGTTGGAGCCGGCGGCATCCGGTTTGGACCGCCTGCCTGGGCGTGTTCTTCATGCTCGCGCTTTTCGGCGGCTTGGCGGGACTCGCGCTTCGCGACCCAGCGAGTGTGCGTCTGTACCGCGAGGGGAAGCAAGCGTTCGAGCAAGAGAAGTATGCGACCGCCTTGGAACGTCTCGGGGAGTCCGTTCGGTTGGACCCGGGGTTTCGTGAAGCACGGATCCTCCTGGCACGCACCTATCAGCGAATCGCGTTTTGGGAGCAGGCGGCCGAGGAATTGCGGGCGGTGGAACGCATCGCACCCAGCGGAAGGATTGTGGCGGCCATCGGCTACTGCGTGCAAAAAGGGAATAGCAATTTGCTTGCCGAGTCCTACTACGAGAAGGCAATCCACCAGGGCTACTGCTCCGCGGATGTGTTGACCAACCTCGGTTTCTGTTATTCGGCCCGTTGCAAATGGCGGGATGCCGAGAAGCTCCTCAAGGAAGCGGTGGCGAAAGATCCCAATCTGCGCGCCCCGCATTTCACCCTGTTAATGACCTACTACAATGCGGCAGGCCAGTTGAGCGACAAGGGGTGGATCAGCGGGGAGCAAATCCAACCGATGTACGTTCCTCAGGACGCCTATTTCCATGCACGAAAAGTCGTGGAATTGGGCCCTCCTTCCAAGGATGCGTATCAATTGGCGGGTGCCATCATGTTCCGTGCCGAGGAGGTTGGGTTGAGGCATTGGGCGGTCAAGAATCCCGATCTGGGGGTGCACCCCCAACAGGCGGATCGCCGTTTGGGGCGAGAGTATCTCCGACAAGCGATCATCCATGGCTTCGATCCTCGGTCTATCCCACTTCTTGCAGCACTCGCCGAGTCTGCTCCCGCGGAGGAACAGAAGGAGTGGAAAGAGTTGCTGGCCCTGCGTCCGGGCAACAAGCCTTCCGTCCGCTGTGACCGGACAGTCAATCCGCTGGAGTACGCTCCTCCCCCTCTGGCGTCGACGAGGTCGAACCGCGTGGGGGAGGGCGATCTCTCCTTAGCCGCTCGCTGATTTGCGGGGAAGCGGAGACCTTTCAGGATGCGATGTGAGAGGGGCCGGAGGCACGGGATCGCGGTCTTGGCAGGGCTTTACTAGTCAACGAGAGGGGGATTCCCATACCATTCTCGTGATTTTGCATCGATTTTTGGGGAAGTCATGCGCGCTTTTGGAGTGGTATCGCAATTGGTTAGGCAGAGCAACACATGCTTACCCTGACTGCTCTGTGTGCGTTTGCCGACACGCAGGGCGTTGTAGCCCTGGAACCTTTCTCCCCCCATCCCATTGAGGTGTCACCATGTTGCGACGATGCCGACCATTGTTGAGCCGCCGATTTCCCGTCTGTCGAAACCTTCGGGTGGAACCGCTGGAGCAACGGACGCTGCTCTCGCTTCCCAACGTCGTGGACTTGAATGTCTCGAGCACCGAATGGTCGTCGGGTTTCGTCGACTACCTGGAGAGCAACAGTCTGGGAACAAACGGCTATCGTATTCCTGTGGGCAGTTCCGATCAGACGGCCACTCTCTCTTGGCTCAACATCGATCAGATCCGGATAACCTTCAGCGAGGATGTCGACGTTGAAGCGGCCGATCTGGCCGTGAGCGGCCTGAATCAGAGTTGGTATGAGATCGAAGACTTTACCTACGATTCGTCCACCTATACCGCCGTTTGGACGATGAAGGAATCGTTCAGCGCCGACAAACTCCTGTTGGATCTCGATGCCAATGGGCTCGATCCGGTGGTCGACACGGATGAGGCAAACGTACTTGATGGCGAGTGGACCAATGGCACGAGCAACTATCCCTCGGGGAATGGCGTGGCGGGGGGGGACTTCGAATTCCGCCTTAACATCGTTCCCGGAGATGCCGACGCATCAACGGGAGTGGCCACGGCCGATATGACCATGATCTCGGCCCTCGTCGGCATAGACACCAGTTCCGCCAGTTACAATCTACGCTGCGACCTAGACGGTGACGGACTCATCGAACAGGCCGATGCGGATGCGGCCCAAACGCTCATCGGCAGCGGGCTGGCCAGCGGCGATCCGGCCGGAGTGACGAACGATGCCCCGACGACGGTTGGCATCGCCAACTACAGCGGAACCGAGGACGACGCCAATCAAACGATCGATCTGTTCGCTGCCTTTGGCGACAACGAGAATACCGACAGCCAGTTGACCTACCAAGTGGTAAGCAACTCGAATGCCGCGTTGTTTGCCTCCACGACGATCGACGCGATGGCCGGAACGCTCACGCTGGATTTTGCGGAGAACGCCTTCGGGTCGGCCACGCTCGTGGTCCGGGCGACCGATGCCGGCGGTCTGGCCGTCGACACCTCCGTCACCATTACGTTAGCGGCGGCCAACGACACCCCGACGACGACCGGCTTGAACAACGTGACGGTGAACGTCAATGCGCCCAATTCGGTGATCGACCTGTTTGCCGCCTTCGCCGACGTCGAGGATGCCGACAGCCAGTTGACCTATCAAATCATCAGCAACACCAACCCCTCACTCTTCACCTCGACAACGATTGACGGCACGGCGGGAACCTTGACGCTTGACTATGCCAACAACGCAAGCGGCACAGCCGTTCTGACTATTCGAGCGACAGATACTTCGAGCGCTTATGTGCAAACCACCTTGTCCGTGAAAGTGAACCGCCCCCCGGTCGTCACCAACTTCATGGGTGAGAACTTGTACGACGAAGTGTGGCGTCTGTACGGAAGTGTCTCCGATCCCGATGACGACTTGACAGGGAGGATCGTCGTATTCGGCGGAGTCTTGGCGCCCTTTAACCTCACGGCCACGATCCAAGCCAATGGCTCCTTCTCCATCATCCGAAATCTTGCTGGCCTTCAGGATGGGGATGGAACCGTGACGGTTACCGACCCTTATGGGGCTTCGGACACTGACAGCTATTATTTCTGCTATTCCTGATTCCCGGACGAACCGACCCCCATCGCCCCCCCTCTCTGCATATGTGCGTTGAGCGAGTGGGGGGGCATCTCGTGTTTTTTGGGAAATTCCAGGGAATCCGTGCGCGCTTTTTCCCGCCAATCGCAATTAATTAGTAGTCAGGCACAGACTTTGTTGCCCTTCGTGGCATGGATTGCCTCCGAGCGTCGAACAAGACAATGCGGCAAATCCCCAGGCCACCAGTCTGGGGCGGGGCAGGCCCGTGGTTTCGGTGATCCGGGTTGCCGGTCTTGTTCGACGCTCTTCTTTTCTCGTTTTCTCTTTGCTCCCCCCAAAGCTATTTGCCTCCCCATTCTGTAGTGGATTTCTGAAGGGGCCCAAGAGGTCGTCGCTCACCACCAAGGAGTGGCATGGGTTTTCCAATGGCTCGTAATGAACGATCGCGATAGCCATTGCTGGGGGACGATACACAGTGGTCTTATCAAATATGGGGGGGATTCATCCTGCTTTGTGGCTAGAGTCTCTATAAAGGCGTGAAGCGTTCTGTTACATTAACAGCATGGGTTGCTGTCGCTAACCATCTTGGGTTCGCCACTTGCGCCTATTCTTGGAGGTTGTTTATCTGTTCCGTTCAACAGCCTGCCTTCCACATGGATGAACGATGAGTGAGCTGAGAGGCCATCGCCCCGCGAGCGCTGCCCGCTTGTCAACGGAATCGGTACGAGGGGCCGACGAGGAGTATTATCGCGGTCTCGTGGACACGTTGCCGCATGGAATCACGGAAGTTGATCGATCGGGGCGTCTCGTTTTCTGCAATCGGGCTTTCTGCGAACTGTTTGGTGGCACGGAGGCAGATCTGCTGGGCAAATCGATCTTCGATCTTGCAGTCCCTGGGGTGCCCCAGCGGGCCTTGGCCGACCGGTTTGCCCGGCTCCTCGCCGAACAAACCACGCCTACGCCCCGTGTCCTCCAATGTCGCACGTTCGACGGACGGACCATCGAAATCCAGGTGGACTGGGCCTATCGTCGCAATCAGCAAGGAGAGTTGATCGGCTTCATCTGCGGGGTGACGGACGTGACCTCGCAACGGCAGACGGAGTTGGCGCTCCGTCGTGTCCAAGAGGACTTGGAGCAGCGTGTGCGTGAGCGGACGGCCGATTTGGCGAGGACGATTGCCAAGCTCCAGGCGGAGATCCGGGAACGGACGCATATGGAAGCGGCGTTGCGGGAGAGTGAGCAGCGTTTTGACCTGGCGGTGCGGGGGTCGACCGATGGAATTTGGGACATCTGGGACCCGCCCAATGGGCCGCTTTGGTTCTCGCCACGCTGTGTCGAGTTGCTGGGCGGCGAGGATCAAGGATCTGACGTCACTCCCCGGCAACTCCTGGAACTGGTCCATCCCGAGGAGCGTCAGCGGGTCCATGAAGTCTTGCGTCTCCATTTGCAGCGGAAGATGCCGTTCGACGTGGAGTGCCGTCTGCGGAGGAAATCGGGGGAGTATGGCTGGTTTCGGGCGCGGGGCCAGGCGATCTGGGACGACCACGACAAACCGATCCGGATGGCCGGTTCGCTCCAGGACATCACAGCGCGCAAGAGTGCCGAGGCGGCCTTGCGCCAGCAGTCGCGACACCTGGATGCGTTTTTCGAACACAACCTCACGCCGATTGCTTTCCTCGACCGGCAGTTCAACTTTCTCCGCGTCAATACGGCGTTTGCACGAGCGGGGCAGCGGGACGTGGAGGAGTTTCCGGGCCGGAACTACTTCGATGTGTACCCGTCGAAGGAGAATCGGTCGGTTTTCGTGGAGGTCATGCGCACCAAGAAGTCGTTCCAGGTTCATGCCATGCCCTTCGTGTTTCCTAACCATCCTGAGTGGGGCGTGGTCTACTGGGACTGGTCCTTGGTGCCGTTGTTGGACAATCAGGGCGAGGTCGAACTGCTCGTTTTCTCGCTGCTCGATGTAACCCAGCGGAAGCGCTCAGAACTTGAACTGCAGGCCCTCAACGAATCGCTCCGACAGCAGGCCGTGCAGATCCGCCAAATGACCTCGGAATTGGCCCCGGCCGAACAACGCAAGCCTCCCCCGCTCTTGGATGACCGAACAAGTATCCGTGTTCTGTTGGCGGACGACCACAAGATCTTCCGTGAAGGCTTGGCGAGCTTGTTGGTGGAAGAGGCCGACATCGAGGTTGTCGGTCAGGCCGCCGACGGCCAAGAAGCGGTGGAGCTAGCCCGCAAGCTTCGCCCGGAGGTAATCCTCATGGACATCACGATGCCGCGGTTGGACGGCATTGGGGCGACGCGACGGATTACCCGCGAGTTTCCCGAGACTTGCGTGATCGGCCTGTCGATGCACGACGACGAGTTGGGCAGCGCGATTCTCGCGGCCGGCGCAACGGCTTATTTCTCCAAGCACGGTCCTGCCGAAGAAATCCTGGATGCGATTCGGGGCTGCCGTGCCCAGAGCTAGTGCCGGCCCCCCTTAGGCCAAGCTATTGACGGCGGCCGGTTCCTTGTCGAATTCCGGCTCTTCCTCGACCTCGTGGAGCGCCGCGGCCAATTCTTGACGGCTGATTAGATAATAGACGGCGCCGACCGCGGCAGTCGCCACGGTGATGATCCGATAGCCGAGCGCCACAACTAGTCCCTGTCCTGCGATCATATACCCGCCGTCGGGCAAGGCGACGACGCTGAATAGACGGTTCAGAACGAATTCGAACGGTCCGAGCGGAATGGGCAAGACCCCGGTCAACGCGGCCAACGGGCTGACCACAAATTGCGTGGCCAGCGAATGGAACTGCGGATAAAGACCGCGAGTGATCAGATAGATTCCGAGCGAAAACAGGCTATGGACGACGATGCTCATCGCGGACGAAGCCAGCAGGACCCCCTTCCGTCGCCGATACATCCCTACGGCTCCCACCAGCCGCATGGCCGTATGTCCGACATACGGCAGCCGGCCAAGCCGGGCGGTAAGCCGGCTGGTGGTCAGATCGGGAATCAGGAGGGCAGCGATGCCCAACGCTCCGACCAGGGTCAACACCAAGGTGATTTGGCAGACGGATTGGAGCATTTCATTGGGGAGCCGGTAGAATCCGCTCAACAAGATCGCCAGGGAAGCGACGACGAATAGCATGTAAAGGCCGATAATCCGGTCGACAATCACCGAAGCGACGGCCTCTGCGCGGTGTCCATAGTGCTGGCGGGCAAGCATCACCGCTTTGAGCAAATCGCCCCCGACAATCCCCATCGGCGCCAGGTTAAACAGATAGCCGAGGAGCCCGAGCCGCATCGCCTCTTTGAGGGTAAATGGCAGATCGAGGGCTCGCACCAGGTAGTACCAGCGGATCAGCGTCACCAGGATCGCCAGACTGCAGGAAATCGCGGCAAGCGTCAGGAGCCACCAGTCCTTGGGCTGAGCCATGAGTTGGCCAAACACCTGGTTCCGGTAGGCGTCGATCATCAGGTACCCGATGATTGCCAGCGAAACGCCGATCTTCAGCAGGGTAAGCAGCAATTTCTTCACGGGACTGCCTTTTTTGAACGAAATCCCAGAGCCGTCAGGGCGTAGGCCGGTTCTTCTCCATGATTTCCCGACTTACCCGTTCCAGATCGGCATCGACCATCATGGCAACCAGTTGGGCAAAAGATACCTCGGGCTGCCAGCCGAGGACTTTGCGGGCTTTGCGGGCATCGCCACAGAGCGTATTGACTTCGGCCGGCCGCAAGAACTGAGGATCGGTCTCGACGTGATTCCGCCAATCGAGCCCCACATGGGCAAAGGCCAACTCGACCAGATCACGCACCGAATGCTTCTGGCCCGTGGCCACCACGTAATCGTCAGGCGCGTCCTGCTGGAGCATCAGCCACATCGCCTTGACATAGTCGCCGGCGAACCCCCAATCCCGTAAGGCATCGAGATTCCCCAGGGGGAGTTTCTGCTGCAAGCCGAGTTTGATACGGGCCACGCCGTCGCTCACCTTGCGGGTGACAAACTCGGTCCCGCGCCGCGGCGACTCGTGATTGAAGAGGATTCCCGAGCAGGCAAAAATGTCGTAACTCTCGCGGTAGTTGACCGTGATCCAATGGCCGTAAACCTTGGCCACTCCGTAGGGGCTGCGGGGCCAAAAAGGCGTTTGCTCGGTTTGCGGCTCTTCGCAAACCTTGCCAAACATCTCGCTCGAACTGGCTTGATAGAAGCGGATCTTCGGGTCGACCAGGCGAATCGCCTCCAACATCCGTGTCACTCCCAATGCAGTGAATTCACCGGTCAACAGCGGTTGGAGCCAACTGGTCGGCACAAAGCTCTGGGCGGCCAGATTGTAGACCTCGCTCGGCCGCACGTCGCGGATCAAGTTGACGACCGAGAGTTGATCCAACAGGTCAGCCTGATGAAGGGTAATCGAACCCCTCAAATGGGCAATTCGTTCGAAGCGTTCGGTGCTTGACCGCCGGACCATGCCATGGACTTCATAGCCTTGGCTGAGGAGGAACTCCGCCAGATATGATCCATCTTGACCCGTGATTCCTGTAATGAGAGCCCTACGAGCCATTCAACCCCTCGAAATGGTTGTTGGGAGGCATTCAAAATGGTGCGCAGCGTAGTTAAATGCCGCCGCGTCCCCGTAGTCTACCACAATGCAGTTTTATCGGGAGAGCGATTTTTCGCGATCGGTTGGCAAGATGTCGCGCGCGGATTGCGTTTCGATCCTCAGGGGTTCCTCTTGGGTGGCGGGCTTGGGAATCCGGCCAGGATGGCTACAATTCGAACAACCTGGCGTTTGTCCCTGTTTTGTCTCCGTCCCCCCAGCTACAGCCTTTCTTCCCTTTATGCCTCCCCAATTCGTTTTTGAAATGCACGGCGTCAGCAAGGCCTACGGCGAGAAGGTCGTGCTGCAGAACATCAGCTTGTCGTTTTACTATGGGGCCAAGATCGGCGTGGTCGGCGAGAACGGCGCCGGCAAGTCGACCCTGTTGAAGATCATGGCCGGGATCGACAAGGAGTTTGACGGCACGGCCAACTTGGCCAAGGGAATGCGTGTCCGTTACGTGGCCCAGGAACCGGAACTCGATCTGGACAAGACGGTCCGCGAGAACCTCCGCACGGCCGTCAAGCCGATCCAGGACCTGGTCGACCGGTTCAACGAGATTTCCATGCGAATGGCCGATCCGCAGGAGGGGGACGACTTCGACCGACTGATGGAAGAGATGGGGCGGTTGCAGGAACAGATCGACGCCTCGAACGGTTGGGAGGTCGAGCGGCTGATGGACATCGCTTCCGACGCCCTGGTGCTTCCGCCGGACGATGCGCCAGTGCGTCAGCTCTCCGGGGGGGAACGGCGACGTGTGGCCTTGTGCATGGCCTTGCTCGAAAAGCCCGATCTGCTGCTGCTCGACGAACCGACCAACCATCTCGATGCGGAGACGGTTCAGTGGCTGGAACAGGCCTTGCGTGAGTACCCGGGGACGGTGATCATCGTGACCCACGACCGGTACTTCCTGGATAACATCACCAAGTGGATTCTGGAGCTGGAAAACGGCCGGGGCCTTCCGTTCGAAGGCAACTACTCATCCTGGCTCGAACAGAAGCAAGAGCTTCTGCGGGTGCTGGAGAAGAAAGAGACCGAGCGGCAAAAGACGCTCCAACGCGAATTGGAGTGGATCCGCAACTCCCATCAAGGCCGCTTGCAGAAGAATCAAGCCCGTGTCAAATCGTATGAGCAGTTGGCTAACCAGCAAGTGCTCGACACGAAAAGCGAGACGATCATCCAGATTGCCCCGGGCCCACGGCTGGGTGAGAAGGTGCTGGTGGCCAAAGCCCTCTCCAAAGGATTCTCACAGAACGGCGAATACCTGAATCTGATCCAGGACTGCTCATTCAATGTGCCGCGGGGAGCAATTGTCGGGATCATCGGTCCGAACGGGACGGGTAAGACGACGCTATTCCGGATGATCGTCGGCCAGGAACAGCCCGACGCGGGGACGATCGAACTCGGCCCGAGCGTGATGCTTTCCTATGTGGACCAGCACCGCGACGCCTTGGACGATTCGAAGACGATTTTTGAAGAGATCACCGACGGCAAGGACCGGATCGAATTGGGGACGATGTCGATGAATTCCCGCGTGTACGTCGCGCGGTTCAACTTCCGCGGCGCCCAACAGCAGAAGAAGGTTGGCGAATGCTCCGGCGGTGAGCGAAACCGGATCCACTTGGCAAAGATGCTCCGGCGCGGCGGCAACCTGTTGTTGTTGGACGAGCCGACCAACGACCTCGACGTAGGTACGATGCGCGTCCTGGAACAAGCTTTGATTGATTTTTCCGGGTGCGCGTTGGTGATCAGCCACGACCGTTTCTTCCTGGATCGGATTTGCACGCACCTGCTGATTATGGAAGGCAATGGCAAGACCCGCTGGTTTGAAGGCAATTTCGAAGCCTACGAACGGGCCGTGGCCTCGGAAGACCCCGAACGGTTGGCCCACCGCCGTGGGAAGTACAAACGACTCGCGTTGCGGTAAGCCGAAGCGAGCAGGGCCGCGAACCACGCGCGATGTTGCGTTGCCGTGGCCCCCGAGGGAATTTGCCGTAGGGAATGACCTTTCCCGCTTTTGTCAGAGCGTGCCCACGGCGCGGCGGAGACGGAACGTGGCCAAGACGGCGTCGTAGAGGGCGCCGTAGTAGTTCGTGTAGGCTTGGGTGCGGAGGGTCTCGGCGTCGAGCACTTCGGTGTTTGTTCCCGCCCCCTCGACGAACCGATGCCGGGCGACCCGGAGATTCTCTTCGGCCTGCTGAATCGCCTTGTTGGCCACTTCCAGACGCCGGCGGCTTTCCTGTTCATCAAGCCAGGTCTTGCGCACCTGAAGGGCGATAGAGTTTGCGGCATCCGCACGGAGTCGGGCGACGGCCTGGGCATCATGTTGAAGGGCTTGGCCCCGCGCCCGGGTCATCCCGCTATCGAACGGCTTCCATTCCAGGCCGAAGGTGAGCGACCAGTATCCTTCCGGGTCGAGACTGCGATTCTCCAGGTAGGTGTAGCCGCCGCCGACCCCCAGTTGGGGCATGTTCTCCGCCCGGACACTGGCAGCTTTCGACTGCAAGGCACTCGCCTGAGCGGCCAGTTGGGCCAATTCCGGCCGCGCCGTCATGGCGCGCTCCGTCAACGACGGCAGGTCGCCGGAGAGGGGGGGCACCTGGAGTTCCTCGATTTCCACGGGCGTGTCGAGCGGTCGTCCGAGCAAGCGGTTATAGGCAGCTCGGGCCGCATCCAAGTTGCTTTCCGCCTGGGTGGCCTTCTGCTGGGCGTCGGCCAGGGCCACCTGCACGGCCAGCAGGTTGTTTCTGGCCACCAGTTCCTGTCGGAGCATGTTGGCCACATCATGCTCGTGGGCCTGGAGGCTCTCCACCTTGCGATCGGCGACTTCGGTTCCTCGCTTTGCATAGAGGATCAGTGTGTAGGCGGTTGCCACGTCAAGCTTGATATCCAAGGCGGTACGCTGCTCGTCGTGAACCGCCGCAGCCACTTGACACTCGGCCGCATCAATCATGTTCGAAATGCGTCCTCCCGCATACAGCGGCATCACGGCCATCGTGGAACTCGCCAGAAAGTCTTTCTCCATTAAGGGCAACGGGAGCGCGCCGAGACCGGGAATCGCCACGTTCGCCGTCGGCGTGTCAGACAAGAACGTGTACCCGGTGACACTGACGACCGACGGGAGTCGAGCGGCCTTGGCCGCGGTCCGATTGCATTCGGCCGACGCGATCTGTTCTCGGCTGGCCTGGAGCCGATCGCTGTGCGCCAAGGCCTGGGCCCAGGCCTCGTCCAGCGTCTCCGCACGAGTCGTTGACGCCACGATCCCAAGGCTCACGAGCCCCACGGCCACCATTCCCAGACGGGTGTCGCTGATCTTGATCATACAGAAGAACCGATTCGGAGACGGCCAGGGCTCACTGCCCGGGCCCGCAGTGCCATCGAAACAGTAATCGCCACAATCCTAGCCTTCGTTACCATCGGTATTTTCGCTTCCTTCTAACCAGTCGAAAGCCGGCCAGTTCTGCCGATGATCTAGGGAACAGGGCCCTCCAGGACCAAGGATGGGAGGCCACGTCCCGAAACGCAACTTGTGAATTAGCAGTAGGATACGTGACATCAGCCGCTCCCCCCTGCTATCGTGGGATGGCGATGAGGGGAGGGCCGGAGCTGGACGAGAACGAACGTTTGTACTACGATATCAGATATCGAACGAACGTTTGTCCGATTTGAGTCCGGGATCCGAATTCATGCACGGTCGGCCGGCACGAGGAGTCCTCTGATGGTGCAAAGCAGCTCCGGGCAGGATACCAAACAGGCCTTGTTAGTGGCGGCCGGCGAGTTGTTTGCCGACAAGGGGCTCGATGGTACGAGTGTCCGCGATATCGTCAAGAAGGCGGGGGCCACGCTTTCGTCGGTCAACTACTATTTTGGCAGCAAGGACCAGTTGTATCTGGAAGCGATTCGCTATGCCTTTTCTGAAAAGGTTCGAGGCATTGAACTTCTCGCCGAGTTCAGCCGACTGGAGCTGGAGACGCCGCAGGAAGTTTCCAATGCCTTTTTCGGATTGCTTCGCGGCCTGTTTCTTTCGTACCTGACCCCGGATGAGCCGGAATGGTACGGGCGTTTGGTCGAACGAGCCATTATCGACTACCGCGACGAGGTGGCAGCGGTCTTCGCCGAGGTCGTCTGGCCAGCCCATCAAGGCCTGAAGCAGAATGTCCTCCGGTATTTGCCGAATATCCGTCCGCACGAAGTCGACCTCTGGGTGATCGGGCTCTTCTCGCAAATTCACCACTATTTGATGGCCAAGAGGGTGATTAATTGGTCGCTGTCGCGGGAGGACTACGACGAACCGTTTCTCCAGGAAGTGGCCACCTACATCGCGCGCAGCGCGGTCGTTGTTCTCGGGCTTCCTGAGCCGACAACCGAACCGCAACCGAAATCGAAATAATCTACTCGTCGAGGGCAGAGGATCGAGATTATGAACTGGAAGAAGCTGACCGTGACGGGGTTATGTGCCGGGGCATTGTTGGCCGTGGCGGCCGGCGGGTGGCTCTGGTGGAACTCGCTCGCGGCCGAGGAACGGAAGGCCCCTGTGGCCGCCCCGCCGCGTCCCGTCAAAGCCATCCAGGCGGGTGACAACACCTCGGTGCGCAGCCGGGTGTTTCCCGGTGTTGCCAAAGAAGTCCAAGTGACCAATCTCGCGTTTCGAGTGCCGGGACCGTTGTGCCAGATGAACGTGAACCTGGGCCAGCGGGTCAAGCAAGGGGACGTGATCGCCCGGATCGATCCGCGGGATTTTGAGCTGGCCGTGGCCCGCATCGAAGCGGGGCTGGCCGAGGCTCGGGCCGGATTGAAGGCCATGCGGCGTGGGGCCCGGGCCGAGGATATTCAGGCCCTTCATGCCAAGTTGGCCGCCGGCCGGGCCAAACTTCATGAGGCGGAGTTACATTTTAACCGGATCAAGGCCCTGTATGCCGATCAGTCGGTAGCCAAGGCCCAGTTTGACAACGCCCGCACGATGTTCGACGTGGCCACGGCCGAGGTCACGGCGATCAGCCAGGAGCTGGAGAAGGCCAAACGCGGCGCTCGGGAAGAAGACATCGAGGCAATGGAGGCAAAGATTGCCGGACTGGAGGCGAATTTGAAGACGGCCCGCAACGCCTTGCAGGACACCGTGCTCGTGGCCCCGTTCACCGGCTATGTGGCGCAGAAGTTCGTGGAGAACTACGATACCGTGGCCGCCGGGCATCCGATCGTCGCGTTGTTGGATTGCTCGCAGATTGAGGTCCAGGTCGGGGTTCCCGAGGAGGTGGTGCTCCAGGAAGACCGATTCCGGGGGTTTGAATGCGAGTTTGACGCTTATCCGGGACGGCGGTTTCCGGCGAAGCTGAAGGAACTGGGGCACTCGATCCCGTCGGGCAAACAGGCGTATCCGCTCTCGGTGATCGTGACGCCGCCCGAGGATCTGACGCTGCGGCCCGGAATGGCAGCGACGGTCCGGATCGACATAGCTCAGCCGACCTGTGCCAGTTGTTTTCCGGCGGCGGCGGTGGTGAGCGATCAGGCTGGGACGTTTGTCTGGGTTGTTGACCCGGCTGGCGGTACGGTTCATCGTCGGCCGGTGAAGGTGGGGCAGCTCACGGCCCAGGGAATTCAGATCCTCGACGGGGTCCAGCCCGGCCAGTGGGTGGTGATCGCTGGAGCATCGTTCCTGCACGAAGGCCAGCGGGTTCGGCTGGACGACTCGTCCCAGATTGTTCGAGGAGCCCGGCCGTGAATCTGCCTCACTATGCGGTCCAACACAAGGCCGTCATCCTGTTTGCGATGCTGCTGGTGACCGTGGGCGGCCTCTGGTCCTATGTCCATTTGGGGAAGCTCGAAGACCCGGAGTTCACGATCAAAACGGCCCTGGTGATAACGCAGTATCCGGGGGCCTCGCCGTCGGAGGTCGAGCAGCAAGTCACGGAGGTGATCGAGCGGGCGGTCCAACAAGTGAACGGTCTGGACCATGTGCGGTCGATCTCCAGAGCGGGGCTGTCACTGATCTACATCGACATCCGCGAGTCGTATCGCAAGAACAAGCTCCCGCAAACGTGGGACGAGCTGCGCCGCAAGGTCCACGACGTCGAGGCCAGCTTGCCGCTGGACGCCAAAGCGCCCGTGGTTCGCGACGACTTCGGCGACGTCTTTGGCGTGGTCTTGGCCGTAACCGGCGATGGGTTTTCCTATGCCGAGTTGAAGGAATACGCCGACATCCTGCAGCGCGAGCTGCTGCTGGTCAAAGACGTTTCGCGGGTGGAGACCTGGGGGACGCAGCGGGAGTGCGTCAACGTGGAGATTTCCCGGGCGAGGCTCGCGGAATTGGGGATCCACCCGCAGCAGATCGTCGACACGCTTCAGCGGCAGAACCAGATGCTCGATGCCGGAGCCATCGATCTTGAAGGAGAACGGATTCGCCTGGCCCCTTCGGGCACCTTCCAGTCGGTCGAGGAGATTGGGAACCTGGTGATCCGCAGCGGTTCACCGGCGGCATCGGCGATTCGTGCGGCGTTGCCGCCCCAATTGACCGGTTACAACGCTCCGACCACGGAACTGGTTTTGCTGCGCGACGTGGCGCAGATTACCCGCGGTTACCTTGATCCACCGCTGGAGATGATGCGGTTCAACGGTCGTCCGGCGATTGGCCTGGCGATTTCCACGGTGCCGAACGGCAACGTGCTCGTCATGGGCGACGCCGTGCAGAAGCGGCTCCAGGAACTGATGCAACAGTTTCCGATCGGGATCGACGTGGGTGTCGTTTGTTACCAGGCCGACAACGTGCGCGAGGCGATCAACGGCTTCGTCGTCAACCTGATTGAGTCGGTGGTGATCGTCATCGGCGTCCTGTTGGTGACCATGGGGCTTCAGAGCGGATTGCTGATCGGCAGCAGCCTGATCTTCTCGATCCTCGGCACGCTGATTGTGCTTCTCTTGCTCGGGGTGGACCTGCAGCGTACGTCGCTCGGGGCGTTCATCATCGCGATGGGGATGCTGGTCGACAATGCGATCGTCGTTACCGAAGGGGCCCTGATCCGTCTGCAACGGGGTGAGGATCGCACGAAGGCGGCCGTACAGCCGGCGATCGATACGGCCTGGCCGCTTCTGGGGGCTACGCTTGTGGCCATCCTTGCCTTCTTGCCGGTCTATCTGGCCAAAGACGATACGGGCGAATACTGCGAAAGCCTGTTTATCGTCGTGGCGATCTCGCTCGGGTTGAGCTGGATTCTTGCCATGACGCAGACGCCCGTCTTCTCCTATCTCTTCCTGCATGTCAAGCAAGCCAAACAGGGGACCGATCCGTATGCCGGCTGGCCGTATCGGTTCTACCGCTGGATGCTGGAGGCGACGCTCCACCACCGGGTGCCGACACTGTTGGTGATGGGCCTGATGCTGGCCGCTTCGGTGATTGGCTTCCGCTATGTGGACCGGATCTTCTTCCCCAACGCGACCCGGAGCCAATTCATGATCGACTACTGGCTTCCCGAAGGTTCGCGGATTCAGAACGTGGCGGACGACGTTCAACGGATCGAGGCGTATCTGCGCCAGCAGCCGGAGGTGGTCAATGTGGCCTCGTTTATCGGGTCGGGCCCGCCGCGGTTCTATCTGCCTTACGAGCCGGAGCTTCCCAATTCCAGCTATGGGCAGGTCGTGGTCAACGTGAAGACGGCCGCCGACATCGACAAGCTGATCGGTCCGGTCGAGCAGTATCTCAAGGCCGCCTTCCCCCAGGCGGAGCCACGCGTGCGACGGTTTGCTTTGGGACCGACGACGAAATTCGAGATCGAAGCCCGCTTTAGCGGTCCTGATCCGCACGTGCTCCGCGCCCTGGCCGAGGAAGCCAAACGCATCCTGCGTGAGGATCCGAATGCCAAGGATGTGCGCGATGATTGGCGTCAACCGGTTAAGACCTGGGTCCCGGTCTACTCGCAGCCGCGTGCGCGGCGGGGCCAAGCCTCGCGTGCGGAAATGGCCCTTTCCCTGCGTCGGGCGACCAGCGGGTTGCCGGTCGGGTTGTACCGGGAAAACGACGAACTGCTACCCATCTTCGTCCGCGCTCCGGAGGCCGAACGGAGCGACGTCGACAATCTGCCGCAGACGCCCGTGTGGGGCCAAGCCCTGACCAGTGTGCCGCTGGAGCAGATTGTCAGCCAGATCGAGGTCCGCTGGGAAGATCCACTTATTCACCGCCGCGATCGGCGTCCGACGGTTACGGTCCAGTGCGACCCCCAGGGGATTCTCGGCGAGGATCTTTGGGCCCGGCTCCGTCCGCGCATCGAGGCGATTCCACTTCCCGTGGGCTACCATCTCGAATGGGGCGGCCAGCATGAGAAGTCGGAGGAGTCTCAAGGGATGGTCTTCTCGCGCCTGCCAATCGCTTTGCTTTTGATGGCCCTGATCGTCGTGGCCCTGTTCAACGCCTTTCGCCAGCCGCTGATCATTCTGCTGGTGCTGCCGCTTTCGATGATCGGCATCACGGCCGGATTGCTTCTGACCGGCGCGCCGTTCGGCTTCCTGGCCCTGCTCGGCGCCTTGAGCCTGTTCGGCATGTTGATCAAGAACGCCGTGGTGCTCTTGGACCAGATTGACGCGGAGATTCGCGAGGGCAAGGAGCCCTACCATGCGGTGGTCGAGTCGTCGGTCAGCCGTATGCGTCCGGTGATGATGGCCTCGCTGACCACGGTCGTCGGCATGTTTCCATTGATCTGGGACACCCTGTTCAACACGATGGCGATCACGATCATGTCGGGGCTGACCTTTGCGACGCTATTGACGTTGTTCATCGTGCCGGTGCTCTACGTGATCTTCTTCCGTATCCATCCGACAACCGGATGAGGCAAGGCGCCAGTTTTCGTCAACGGACGGTGATTCTCGGCGGCGGAGGCTCTCTCGCGGGGGAGCCCAAAGTGCCCCAAGGCATCCCAAGACACGGGGTCCGGCAGTCCCCGGAAATGTCGTCCAATTGCCAAACAGCGAATCCGGTGAAAGGGCGTTTCACCACGGATGAGCTTACCCGATCCGTTGGCACAAAATCCAGTGAATTTTGGCGAATAAAACGGGGGACGGATTCTGTCGGGAACGCCCTCGGTAGTGTTCCGCCGTCTCCATCGCCCGGAACGCCACGGAGGGCGTTCGCTACAGCAGGCGCAACTGGTGCATGCGTAACACGAGGCGTTTGGCGACAGGGCCGGCGGTGGTGTCGGCGTTGCCCGCGTGTTCCAGAACGACGACAAAGGCCCAGCGGGGCTGCTTGGCCGGGACATAGCCGGCAAACCAGGCGTGTTCCGCACGTCCGGCGCCGCATTGGGCCGTACCGGTTTTGCCGGCGATCTCGATCTCTTCGAGCCGGACGGCGCCGTAGCCGGTGCCGCGGGGATCATGGACTACGCGTTCTAGTCCTTCGCGCAGCGTAGCCAGGGTTTGGGCATCCAACTCTTCGATCTGGCGCGGCGGTTCGCGTTGGATGGCGGTCTCGCTCAGGGCGGCCAGGTCGGAGGGGGCCTGGTCATCGTCAAGCGGCGGCAGGCCAAGGCTACTGACGACATGGGGCGTGACAAGGCGTCCGCCGTTGGCCACGGCTGCGACCATCCGCACGACCTGCAGCGGGGTGGCCAACAGCGAGCTTTGCCCGATGGCCAGCGATTGGGTGTCGGCCGTACGCCAGGCGTGCCCTTCGAGGTCGCGGATGCTGCGGGGCGTGGGGAGCGTACCCGAGGCTTCTTGGGGCAGGTCGACGCCGGTCGGCTGGCCAAACCCGAAGCGCATCGCCCAATGGATCAAGGGTTCCGGTCCCATTTGTCCGGCATGGTGGAAGAAGTAAACATTGCAGCTCTCGGCGATTGCCCCCAGAAGCCCGATCTGGCCGTGCCCGACGCCGTGCTGCTGATAGATGGCACAGCGCCAGGCATCCGGCGTGTGCAAGTAGCCTTGGCAAGTGAACGGTTCGGCCGGATCGAGCCCTGAGGACTTCAAAAGGGCGGCGGCCGTGACGATCTTGAAGACCGAGCCGGGAGCCAGGGCCATGCAGGCGACACGGTCGAAGAGCGGATGGGCGGGGTCGTTCAAGAGAGCGACGACCGCCTCATCCCGATCGCTGACAAACAGGTTCGGATCGAAGGCGGGGGCCGAGGCCGCCGCCAACAGCGCGCCGGAGTCAACATTCATCACGACAATCGCTCCGCCGGCCGGTTCCGTGGCGGTCCGGCTGATTTCCCGCCGCTTCAGGGCACTGGCCAGGAGCGTTTCCGCGGAGGCTTGGAGGCGCGAATCGAGGGTCAGCACCAGATCGCGTCCCACGCCCGGCTCCTTTTGCCGATGGGCCTCCAACACGCGACCGCTATGGTCGATCAACTCGACCAGCACGCCGCGTTGGCCGTGCAACACGGGTTCGTATTGGCGTTCGAGGCCGGCACGTCCAAAACGGTCCTCAGGATGAAAGATGCCTTGGTGGCCAAGGGTGGGAAGCTCGCTCTCGTCGGGAGCACCGAGATGGCCGAGGACATGGGCGGCCAACGCCCCAGCCGGATAGGCCCGCCGCTGATGCTCCACGATCCGCATGCCCGGATAACGCTTGGGATGGGCTTCGATCTCGGCCACGACGGCCAGGGGGACGTCTTCGACCATGACATGGGCGTCGAGTTCTTCGGCCACGATGATCCGTTCGGGCGGCGGCTGGTCCATCGAGGATTCCAGTACGTCGCGCAGCGTAGCAACCAGCCCGGCCCACCATCCTTCGGCACGCGGGGCAAGTTCCCGGCTCGCCTTCTGAATCGTCCCCCCTGTGCCCTCCTCGCGCCGTCGATTGACTGACGTGGCAATCCGTTCGACCCGAGTTTGGATTTGCTTTGCCCGGGAGTTCCACTCCTCGCGTGAGAGGCCGCAGAGCTGCGCGACGTGCTGGGCCGCGTCAGCCCACTCGGCTGTGACTTGGTCCTGGGCAGCCTTCAGACGCTGCGGATCGCGTCGCTCAGCGGGCGACAGCCGGGCACGCGCCATGGCGCGAAGCCAGCGTGGGTTGGAGGGCTGTTCGAGATAGCGATAGTGAACCGCCAAAGCCTGGACCTTCTTATCATAGGCCAACACAGTGCCATCCCGGGCAAGAATTCGGCCGCGGACTCCCGGCAGCGGCTTACTGCGCGAAAGCGGCCGGGCAGCCTCGGCGCGAAACGCAGCCCCCTCGGTCCGTTCCAGATACACTAGCCGAACGACGACCACGACGAGCAGAAGAACAAACCCGCCAAAGAGAACGCGCAATCGCCGCCGCGGATCGACCACCGCTTGCGGCGTAGTGTCGTCCGCTCGAAGCCGATGCCAGTCGAAATAGCGGTCAGGACGCACGAGGGAAAGGCTGGATGCTGAATGATAAATGCTGAAGACAACGGAGTGTATTAGGGGCTTGGTTCGAGGAACTTGCTGGGGCCTTTCTTGGTTTCGCGGAGCCAACCGAGGAGCATGAGCAGGGGGAGGCTAACGGCGGCGGTGTAGGCGGCTGTGCCGAGGGCATGTGATAGAAGGGTGGTCAGCGGGGCCGCCGGGCTGAGGAGCCAGTGGCCCAGGGCTTGAAGCCCGGTCAAGGCACAGGTCGCCCCCAAGACGCTGAGCACTCGCAGGCCGAGCGACTCCAGACGCACGCGGGCCCGAAGCCAAGTCAGGGCGTAACCGACCAACAGGAAGCTGGCCAGCCCCAAGCCGACGCGCCCCGGGGCGAGCAGGTCTTCGACCAGGCCAATCCCGCCTGCGGCCCAAAATGCCCAACGATGGGGGACCAAGAGCAGCCAGACGACTGCCAGCAGCGCTAGCAGATTGGGCTCGACCGGTCCAATCCGAAGCAGATCGACCAGGGCGGTCTGGGCGACCGCGGTTAGATACAAGATCGGGAGCAGAAGGACGAACTGCATGGGCGATTGGGAGGGGGAAGGGCCAATGGGTTTGGACGGTCGGAACACCGACGCGACCGCCTCCGATGGTACCTGGCGGTGGGAGGCACGACAAGGTCAGCCAAAGATCTTGCGCAAGGGCCACATCACCACGACCGGCACGATCATCGAGAGGAACCAGGAGAGCGGCGTGGTCGGACCAATCAGGATCACCACGGCGGCGCTCAGCATGGCGGCGAGGACCAGCCAGCGGTTGGCATGTCGCGGTTCACCGTCATGTTTTTCGGGCAGGGCCTTGCGTTCGACGAGTTTCATGGCGACTTGTCGGCGTTTGGCTTGGCGGCGGATTTCCTCGACGAGCGGTTCTGTGCCGGGGGTGTCTTCCAAGAGACTGGCCAGGGCCATGGCCTGATTGTCTTGGCGTCGTTCCTGGAGGAGCCGAGCCATGGCCAATTGGGCGTAGCAGTCGTTGGGGTCGAGCTTTAAGGCCCGTTTGAGGCTTTCGGCGGCCTCCTCATGGCGTCGCTGGCGAAACTGGGCCATGCCCAAGGCGGCCCAGGCGGTAGACGAGTTTTCCGCGGCGGCAATCGCCCGCAGGGCCGCTTCTTCGCCGAGCCGGGGACCGCGTTCATAGGCCATGAACCAGGCATAGTCGGCCAACAGATGCGGCTTGCCGTGGGATAGTTCGATCGCCCGTTCCAACGACTGTTGGGCCAGCGTCATCCGATTCGCGCGCCACGCGGCCAAGCCCAGGAGGAATTGGATCTGTTCGTTTTCCGGAGCCAGTTCGACCGCCCGGCGGGCCTCGCCCAAAGCGACTTCGACCTCATCAGCCTTTAGTAGCGCATTGACGCGCAGTGCGCGCACTTGGGCGTCGTCGGGACAAAGCGTCACCAGACGATCGGCCAGGGCAACGGCTTCGGCTACGTCGCCCCGTTGGATCGCCGCCTCGGCTTCGTCGACGAGTTGTTGGATGTCAGCAGCGTCCATTCGGATTACACCCCCACTTGGCAGTGTATCTCCGCGCAGCGGTGATGGCAAGAAAGGATGGGCGAGACGAGCAGGACGATTATGGCTTTGCCTTGGCAGGCGGGGCAGCAGCCGCTGGCGAAGCGGGTTGGCCGGCCATCGGCTTGTCGGCCACCACGCGTAGCTCGATCCGCACGCGATAGGTAAGTTGGTCGGAAGTCGCTCGGTCACGGCGGGCCTGCTTGCCCTGGGGCGCTTCCCTTTGCTGTTGGGCGATGGGCTGAGCCTGGGGCATTGGGCGAACCGCCTCCCGTTCCTCCAATTTGCTCGCATTGAGCGTTTGCCCCTCTTGCGGCTTCGTGACGGTTGGGGATTTGGCCTCCTGACGCATTTTGGCGACGGGTGGCTGTTGCCTGGAGGATTGCAGGTTGGTTTCTTGCTCCAGGCTAAATCCATCGGCAGGCACGGCGTTCGCTTGATCGACGGCCAGCAGTCCCACCGGTGTGGGCTCGGAGACCGAAACGAACAGGTCAGGGCAGACCTTGAGTTTGGCCAACAGAGCCTGCAATTCGTCGCGTGTGGCAGAGAATTCGATCAACGAGCCATCGGGCGACTGGGTGACCGGCCGGCGATCCTGAAGCGGTTCCGTGTCGAAATCCTTCTTCAGATCGGTTCCCCCCTTGGCCAGACGGTTGGCGGAAACTTGACGGGACCAATCGGCCGCCAGAAGCTCTTGGATGACCTGTTGCCGGGCCGCTTCGCGAGTAATCTCACACTGGACAATCACCAGCGGCAGTTGGTCGGCTGGCGCGGCCTCGGCAGCCGGCGCCGGAGCCGTTTCCGCCATCTTGCGACTTGCTTGGATCGAGGGGATCTCGGCCGGCGCAGCGGCTTTGGGGGCCATGGCCACTTGGCGATCGGCCGGCGGCTCCCCTTCCGGGCCGCGGAGCCACATCAGCAGCGCCACGGCAAGGGCTGCTGCCGGCCAGAACCAGATACGAGGCTGCTTCAGACGCTGGCCGATCGACGGCTTGGCGATGGGCTCCGCCGGCGTCGCCGTAGCGGCGGCAGCTTGCGTTGCCGCCACGGGGGATTCCGAGAGCATACGCCGTTCGGCCAGACGCAAGACGCGAGCGCTGAGGTCCTCGTCAATGCGATGGGCGGGAAGCGCGTGAAGCGCATGGCTCAGTGTACGCAACTCGTCAAGCTGTCGCCTCGCCGCCGGATCGCCGGCCAACAACTGTTCCACGCGCGCACGCTCGTCGGCGGTCAATTCGCCGTCCAGGTAGGCGCTGAGCAGTTCGTATTCCGGCAAGTCCTTCATGGCATCAGCACGTCTTTAAGTTGTTCCCGCAGTTGCAGACGGGCACGATGCAGTCGACTCCGCACGGTGCCGATCGGCAAGTTGAGAATCTCGGCGATCGTCTCGTAGCAGCAGCCGTCGATTTCCCGCAGCACGAGGACGGCGCGATATTCGTCCTCCAAGGCCGCAATCGCTCCGCGCACCTGCCGACAGCGTTCGGCCTGTTCCAAGTGTTCGACGGGACCCACTTGTCCGTCAACCGGCTCGGTACCGCTGGCCTCATAGGCCTGTTCGACCGACGTGGTCGGCCGGCGGCGGCGTCGCTGGGTAGCCGCCACATTGAAGGCGATCCGATACAGCCACGTGTAGAACGCACTGGCCTGATGGAACGACTCCAATTTGAGGAAGGCCTGGATCAACGCCTCCTGGACAATGTCCAGGGCATCCTCCGCATTGCCGACTACATGGACCATGGTGTTGTACAGGCGATCCTGATACTTTTGCACCAATTGGCCAAAGGCGGCCGACTTGCCTGAGAGTGTTTCGGCGATCAGTTGGGCATCGTCGTGCACAGGCAGGTCCAAAATTAAGACGCTCCGAACAGGCCAAAAGTTCCCTCCAGTCGTCCGCCGACCGAGGCCGCCGTCCTTTGAGCAACAGCTCCCATGATCGGCTTTTAGGGTTCGGTTGTCAAACCCTCGTCAGGAAAGTACTTGCGTCAGCAGGGGGGACGGATTGACGGCAAGGCGAAGACATTCTGGAGAGGGGGTTGCTGATCCGCCATCCACCTCCGTGCAGCAGCGAAACCGTGCCGCCCCCGGTTGCGCCGTGTGACAGCATGGTTGACTCGATTTTCTTTCCGCAAGACGCGCGCTACACTGAGCTTCGATTGCAAGCGAAGCCGAGGAATACTCGATGGATGATGTTTCCTCTAATAATTGGGGGTGGGCGGGCGGTAATGGCGCAGGTCGATCGTGCGGAACCAGTCGATCGTTTTAGCCAGCCCTTCGCGCAAGGACACTCTGGGTTCCCAGTGGAGAACCTTTTTGGCCAAGGTGATGTCGGGCTGGCGCTGGGTGGGAGCATCGGGGGGGAGCGGCTGGTAGACCAGCTTCGAGCGGGCCCCGGTCATCTCGATGACGATTTCGGCCAACTCCTTGATCGTGAATTCCCCGGGGTTTCCGAGATTCCCCGGGCCGATGCAGTCCTCGGAATTCTCCATCATCCGGATCATGCCCTCGATCATGTCGTCGCGATAGCAGAACGAGCGGGTCTGGGAGCCGTCGCCGAAGATGGTGATGTCTTCGCCGCAGAGGGCCTGGCGGATGAAATTGGAGATCACGCGTCCATCGAAGGGATGCATGCGCGGGCCGTAGGTGTTGAAGATCCGCACGATCCGCACGTTAACCCGATTCATGCGGTGGTAGTCCATAAACA